>RFFQ01000113.1 GCA_003697105.1 Gemmatimonadota bacterium
AAAAGGAGCGGATTGTTCTAGAAAGTAGAAGAAAGTGGACTTTTTTTCAAGTTTCGTCGTGTACTATGCATGTCACCTCAAATTTTGGCGAAGGTATTGTTTAAAAGATGTATTTTACACGGTATTTATTTATCTAAACCCTAAGTATAAAGGAGCATATTCATGGTAAAACGTGTATTGATACTATCCTTAGGACTCGTATGGCTCGGGGCAATGAGTTTGAATGCGGCACCCCGCACGGTGCTGGGCGAACTCCATACGGCGGATTGGTGAACCTATTGTCCCCACGCCGAAGCGGCGCTCGACCAGTTGGTCGAGGAATACGGTCCCTCCGAATTTATTTACGTGGCTTATCACACCTCTGACCCCTACGCCATCCCCGATGGGGATGCTCGCTGGTCTAGTTTTTACCACAGCACCGCCATCCCCGATACGTGGTTTGACGGCACAGAAAACGTACTCGGCGGATGGGATGGTTGCTACGACGATTATCTGGATATTTGCGAAGCTCATTGGGCCGAAGAAAGTCCTATTCTGCTTGAACTATTTGGCAGTATCACCGAAACGGAAGGACAAGTGACGGCTTCTGTCACACTAGAAGAAACCATTGAAGACGATGCCAATATCCATTTTGAAGTGGTGGAAAATCATGTTATCGGGGCACGTCATTTTAATAATATGCTACGGCAAGTACTCGAAACCGAACCGTTAGGCATCTCTGAAGCCGGTGAAACCGCCACCTTTGAACGCACGTTCACGATGGATAGCGATTGGAATTATGAAAACATCGCGGTGGTTGTTTTCATCCAGCGTCCTGCTACAGCAGACCCGCACAATGTCTATCAAGCCGCATATGGCACGATAGAAACACTGTTACCTCCCGCCGCTATCGAAGGCTATGTGACCGATTGTGATAGTGAACTGGGCTTGGATGTCACTTCCGTATATGCCGAAGGAACAAGTTTCACGACCACTACGGATGCCGATGGCTTTTATCACTTGAACTTAGAACCGGGAACGCATACCATTATTTTTGAGCGATTTGGTTATGATACGTATGCTCAGGAGGTCACGGTGGCGGAAGATGATTTGCTACCGGTCGATGTCTGTCTGAATGCGTTTGAGTCCTCCACGTTGACCGGTCAGGTGACGCAGTTGGAAGACAACGTACCGCTCCCCCATGTGCCGGTGGAATTGCTCAATGTCCCCATTGAACCCACCCTCACCGATGAAAACGGCAGATACACCTTCACGGTTCCGGGGGGATATACTTATGAGATTTCCGTTTATGCGGATGACCGGGAACCGCAAGTGGTGAGTGTGCCCGTTCCAGAAAATCAAGAAGTGGTCATGGATATTCCGATGCGGTTTGTGCAAAGTTTTGAAGCCAGTGATGGAGATTTCACAGCAAACCGGTTGTGGGAGTGGGGCGCCGCAGACCCCAGTGGCGGTGCGGAAAACGCATATATGGGGCTGAATGTGTGGGTGACGGACATCAACGGACCTTACCGTAGCAACACCCGGGCAGATTTAATCACCCCGGTTTATAGTCTTGTCGCCGTTGACGACGCCCAATTAGAATACGCCCATTGGCTGGATACCAACGAAGGCTGGGATGGCTACAATGTCTCCATCTCCACGGATAACGGAGAGAACTGGACGCGCCTCGTGCCGGAAGGCGGCTATAATAGCAATGCGATTGTGGGTCTTAGTGGTCAGGCGGGCTTCTCCGGTGATGCGAACACGTGGGAAATCGTACATTTTGACCTCAACGACTATCTGGGCGAGGTGATTCAGCTCCGGTTCCGGTTTGGTAGCACAAATAATAACCGCGACTTTTTAGGAGTGTGCATTGACTATTTCGATCTGCGACGCGAAGGCACCGTTGGTGTGGCTGAAGAACTCATGCCGGTTGCAGTGCCTGCTACCCTGGTACTGGAACAAAACATACCGAATCCATTTAACCCCATGACGGCGATCCGCTTTTCGATTCCATCGGATCAATACATCAACCTGAGTATCTACGATGTGAATGGACGGTTGATCCAAACCTTACACGATGGCTGGCTTCAGGCAGGTAATTACCGCCATATGTGGAACGGTACCAACCAACATGGGGTTGCGGTTTCCAGTGGGACATATCTCTATCGCCTGCACAGCAACACGGAAACGATTACCCGCCAGATGGTACTCCTCCGCTAATCTTTCCCGTTTAAACGAAAAGAGACCTGACCGGTTTCAAAGCCGGTCAGGTCTTTCTTTTTTCGCCAGCGGTTTTTAGGGGGTGTCTGCCAACCGTTATTTTTTCTTGGGGCGATAGACATGTGTGCTTTGCCCGAAGAAGACTTCCGCGGATTCCATCACCGTTTCTGAAAGTGTCGGGTGGGGATGGATGGTCAGTTTTAGGTCGGATGCCAGCGCCGCCATTTCTACGGCAAGGGTGCCTTCGGCGATCAATTCACCCGCCCCGGCGCCGACGATCCCGACGCCGAGAATACGCTCGGTCTCCGGTTCAATGATGAGTTTGGTCAGGCCATCTAGCCGGTCTAAGGTCAATGCCCGCCCGGAGGCGCCCCACGGGAATTTCGCTACTTCGATTGGGATACCCTTTTCCCGTGCTTCGGTTTCGGTCAGACCGCACCACGCCACTTCCGGGTCTGTGAAGACGACGCCCGGAATCGCCGCCGGATCAAAAATCACTTTGTGCCCGGCGATTACTTCTACAGCGACCCGTCCCTCGTGAGAGGCTTTGTGTGCCAACATCGGTTGACCCACCAGATCACCAATGGCAAAAATGCGGGGTTCTGCCGTGCGAAGTTGTTGATCGACCTCTACAAATCCCTGATCATCCACTTTAATTCGGGTATTTTCGAGTCCGATACCGGTAGAATTGGGTTTGCGCCCGACGGAAACCAACGCCGCATCAAATTTTTCTTCGGTTTCTGATCCACCTTGCCCCTGCAACTTAACCACCAATCCATCAGACTCTTCAACCATGCGTATCACTTTGGTGTTTTTTAAGATACGGTTCAACTGGATTTTGAGCCGTTTTTCAAGGATTTTTACCAGATCGGAATCGGCGCCCGTGAGTAGCTGAGGTAGCATCTCCACCACCGTGACCTCAGACCCCAAGGCAGAATAAACCGTTGCCATTTCTAGCCCGATGTACCCGCCGCCAACGACGAGCAACCGCTTTGGGATCGATTCCAGACGCAAGGCATCGGTAGAATCCCAAATGCGGGGGGAATCTGGGAAAATAGGAATACGCGCCGGTTGTGACCCCGTGGCTAAAATAGCGTAGTCAAAAAAGAGGGTCTCATCACTACCATCTTTACGCTCAACCAGCAAGGTATGGTCATTCAGTAGGGTGGCACGTCCCTGAATAAAATCGATGTGCCGCTGTTTGGAAAGTTGTCCCAACCCTCCGGTTAATTTGGTGACGACGCTTTCTTTCCAAGCACGTAATTGGTCAAGGTCGATCTGGGGTTCGGTAAAGGTAACACCCCAATGGGCGGCTTCACGCGTTTCGCGAAGGAGTTTTGCCACATGCAGGAGTGCTTTGGAAGGGATACATCCCCGGTACAAGCAGACGCCGCCGGGGTTTTGTTCCAAATCGATTAACGTCACTTGCATACCCATATCTGCCGCTAAAAATGCCGCGGCGTATCCGCCGGGACCTCCGCCGATGACGACCAGTTGTGTCTTTTTGGTTTCATGTATCATGTTACCCCTCCAGTGCCAGCAAGAATGGTTGTTCCAACGCTTCCACAATCCAGCGCAAGAAACGCGCGGCATCCGCGCCATCAATTAACCGGTGATCATACGAGAGGGATAACGGCATCATCAGACGCGGTTGGAAGTCTCCCTCCACAAAAACCGGTTCGATAGTGGCACGGGAAACGCCCAGAATAGCGACTTCCGGTGGATTGACTATCGGGGTGAAATAAGTACCGCCAATGCCGCCCAAATTACTGATGGAGAAGGTGCCACCCTGCATCTCGTCAAGGCTTAATTTCCGGTCTCGTGCCTTTTGGGAAAGTTCGGTCAATTCTACAGCAAGTTCAATAATGCTTTTTTGGTCCACATTTTTGATAACTGGTACCAGCAAGCCGCGTTCGGTATCCACGGCGACCCCAATATGGTAATACGCTTTGTAGATAATCTCGTGATGTTCCATATCGAGGCTGGCATTGACTTTGGGGAACGCTTTTAAGGCGGAAGCCACAATTTTGAGTAAGATTGCGGTCATGGTTAGCTTTCCACCCGCGGCTTTTGCCCGTTCTCCGTATTTTTTGCGTAATTTTTCCACCTGCGTAATATCTGCTTTATCGTGGTTTGTCACATGAGGAATCGTTGTCCACGCATAGCTTAAATGGGAAGCGGTTTTTTTGCGGACATTGTTCATTGCTTCTCGTCTGATCTCGCCCCATTTGGTGAAATCAGGTAGGGGTTCCATCGCCACGCCGGGTAATGGTCCCCCTGATTCTTTGAGCGCTTCAAACTTTTTACTCATTTGTTTGACATAATTTTGCACGTCCAAAATTGAAATTCGTCCGCCGGGACCCGTCCCCGGCACTTTATTAATGTCCACTCCTAATTTGCGGGCAAAACCTCGGGTCGAGGGTGCTGCCGGCGCCAGTTTACGGGTAGGATCGAATCCGGAAGATTTCCGCTCTACCGGTAATTCGGGCGGTTTGGGGTAAATCACTTTTTCCGGCTGGGGTGGTTCATATACTGGCACAGATGGCTTTTTGGATTCCGCAGGGGGTGGCGGCACAAAACCCGGTGCAGGTTCTGCCGTATCTTCTGGAATATTTAAAGATTCCATGACCAACAACAATTGACCCACATGTACCGTCTCCCCTTCCTGAATGTGGAGTGATTTGACCACCCCGCTAGCGGGCGACGGGACTTCAAGCGTCGCTTTGTCCGTCTCAATTTCCAAAACGGGTTGATCGACTTCAACTTTATCACCCACTTGAACCAATACCCCAACAACATCACCGGAAACCACATTTTCACCCAGTTCAGGCAGATAAAATTCAATAGTTTGCGGGGCTTGTTGCGGGATGTTAGCTGGTGGGGAGGACGCCGGTTGTTGCGATGGTGCCGGCGCTTTCGGGGTCTCTTCGGTGTTGGGTGAGGGTGGTGCCTCGGGCTGGGGACTTTCGGCGGTAGCTGCCGCTGACGGGTTTTCAGCCGGCTCAACTGTGAGAATCAATTGACCCACCTCTACCGAGTCATTCTCATTCACGTGTAGCGCCGTGATCGTCCCCGAAACCGTTGAAGGTACTTCTAAAGTGGCTTTATCGGTTTCAATCTCCAAAATGGGCTGATCGACTTCAATATGATCGCCCGGAGAGACAAAAATTTTCACAATATCGGCGGACTCGATGTTTTCACCGAGTTCAGGAAGTCTGAATTCTGTCACCATTGGCTATCTTCCTAAAAATTTGAGATGAGTTTTGTGAATTTTTTAAGTTTCTATGAGTTTATGCCGTCCATGAGTCCCGAAGTTGAACACCACCGGCGATGTTCGCAAAGTGGTTTCGACCTTTTGTTTGGAGTCTCCGGTATGGTCTCACCGAACGATAAACTCAGTATCTCTACTATTCATTACCCTGCTTATTATGATAAAACCGGATCGGCTTTATCCGCATTGATGTTCAGATCATGGATGGCTTTTTCAACGACATCGGCGCCAATTTTTCCCTCGCGAGCGAGACCCGTCAAGGCGGCCACGACCACATAGCGATGATCGACCTCAAAGAAGTCTCGTAATGCCGCACGGGTATCGCTCCGCCCGAATCCATCGGTGCCGAGTGACATGAGGGGGCGGGGTAGCCAGCGCGCGATCATATCCGGGACTAATTTCATGTAATCACTTGCGGCGACAAACGGACCTTCGGTATCCCTGAGGAGTTCTTCCACATACGGTACTTTCCGCTCGGCGGTGGGATGTAACATGTTCCACCGTTCTGCTGCCAGAGCATCCCGGCGCAATTCTTTGTAACTGGTGACACTCCACACATCGGCGGCGACCCGATACTCTTCTGCCAAAATTTGCTGGGCTTTCAAGACCTCATTGAGAATTGTTCCACTACCAAAGAGTTGTGCTTTTAGTTCCGCATCCTGATTTTCAGCGGCTTTCAACCGGTACATACCTTTCAAAATGCCTTCGCGAGACCCTTCGGGCATGGGCGGCATGGCGTAATTCTCGTTCATCACAGTGATGTAATAGAAGATGTCCTCCTGATTCACATACATCCGTTTGATACCCTCATGGATAATCACGGCCAATTCATAAGCGTATGCTGGATCGTATGCCACCAGATTCGGCACGGTGGATGCCAATACATGACTATGCCCGTCCTGATGTTGTAATCCTTCGCCGTTTAAGGTTGTTCTTCCAGAAGTTGCTCCGAGCAAAAAGCCTTTACAGCGACTATCACCAGCAAGCCATGCTAAATCACCAATCCGTTGCAACCCGAACATGGAATAAAAGATGTAAAATGGAATTGTATTGACCCCATGGTTGGCATAGGCGGTGCCGGCGGCGATAAACGACGACATAGAGCCGGCTTCCGTAATGCCTTCTTCCAAAATTTGCCCGTTGGTGGCTTCCTTGTAGTAAAGCAGACTGTCGGAATCGACCGGTTCATACACCTGCCCCAAGCTGGAATAAATACCGACTTGGCGGAACAGGGCTTCCATGCCAAACGTGCGGGCTTCGTCGGGCACAATGGGGACGATAAGTTTACCGATGTTCTTATCGCGGAGAAGTTTTGCCAAGAGCCGGACAAAAACCATCGTGGTGGAGACTTCTCGCCCGTTCGTACCGGTTTTGAACTCTTCAAACACCGTTTCGGAAACCTCCCGTAAGGGGGGCACACTAATTGTCCGGGTCGGGACATATCCCCCCAATTTGGCACGCTGTTCTTTCAGATATTGGATTTCCTGACTATCTTCTGCCGGTTTGTAAAATGGGGCTTTTGCCACATCTTCATCGGAAATGGGGATGCCAAAGCGGGTACGGAATTCCCGCAATTCCACTTCGTTCAGTTCTTTCTGTTGGTGAGTGACGTTGCGCCCTTCTCCAGCTTCACCTAACCCGTACCCTTTGATCGTTTTGGCGAGGATCACGGTCGGGCGGTCTTCCTGAGATACGGCGGCTTTGTAGGCGGCATACACTTTTTCGGGATCATGCCCACCGCGCCGCATACGGACAATCTGTTCGTCGGAAACTTTGCGGAGCATCTCAACCAACTGTGGGTTGCCTCCGGAGACATGCTCTCGCACATATCGTGCATCTTCCACGATAAATTTTTGGTAGTAGCCATCTACTAAGCTTTCCAGTTGTCGTGCCAATGCACCTTCGGTATCTTGGGCGAAGAGGGGGTCCCAATCGTTCCCCCAAATTACTTTGATAACATTCCAACCGGCGCCGCGGAAGATCGCCTCCAATTCTTGGATGATCTTCCCATTTCCACGCACGGGACCATCCAGCCGTTGGAGATTACAATTGACCACGAAGATCAGGTTATTCAATCGTTCGCGAGAGGCGAGGGTGAGGGCGCCGAGTGCTTCCGGCTCGTCGGTTTCGCCATCACCTAAAAATGCCCAGACCTTTTGATCATCTTTGGGTTTTAACCCCCGATTTTCCATATACTTAATAAAACGGGCATGGTAAATTGCCGTGATGGGACCTAATCCCATTGAGACGGTTGGGAATTGCCAAAAATCGGGCATCAACCACGGGTGGGGATAGGAGGGGACGCCCCCTTTTAACTCTTGCCGGAAATTCAAAAGTTGTTCCTCACTCAATCGACCTTCCAAAAAGGCTCGGGCATAAATCCCCGGAGAGCCATGTCCCTGAAAGTAAATTTTATCTTGGGTACGGAAGAAATGATTGAACCCGACTTCATAAAGAGTGGCGGCAGAAGCATACGTGGAAATATGACCCCCAATGCCGTGAAAACGCATGTTGGCATTGACGACCATCGCCATGGCGTTCCATCGAATAATACTTTTGATGCGCCGTTCAATCTCCCGACTGCCCGGGTAAGACGGTTGTTTTTCAACAGGAATCGTGTTGATGTAGGGCGTATTGGCAGAAAAGGGAAATCGAACCCCGGCACGTTGGGCGTGTGTTTTCAATTGCTCCAGCAGTTGGATCACTCGTTCTGAACCACTGTGCCGTAGCACATATTCCAACGAGTCAATCCATTCCTGAGTTTCAATGGCTTCCAAATCTGAATTCGTCGCGGTATAGAGGTGACGTTGGGTTTCACTCATTCTTAGTTTTCCTCGCTAAATGAGATGATTGTTGGATTAAATCTGCAATGAGTTGTTATCAAATGTAAAGGGGCAAAACAAGAAGGATAAAGTTGGTAGCGTATCGCAGTTAGGCAAAAGGATAACGGATTGACCTTAAAAACGCAAGGGTTTTTTCCGCATCAAAACCCTTGAAAAATAAGGCAGACCTTATTATATAGCGAATAAGAGACCGGGTTTTAGTGAACTTTTACCTTTGCGAGTTAGTCATGAAACCCACGACGGTTCATCATGTTCGACCGCCGGCGGTTGCCGGATCATTTTATCCCGCATCCCCGAACCAATTGCGCCAATCCGTGCAGACCTTATTGGATCATGCCGGTAAGTCAGCCATGTCTGCCCCCCCGTTGGCATTGATCGCGCCACACGCCGGGTATCGATTTTCCGGACACGTCGCCGCAGAATCCTTTGCTCTCGTAAAAGATATGCCGGTTCAGCGCGTTGTGATTTTGGGGGTTTCGCATCGCTACCCGATTGGTGAGCATGTGGCACTGAGTGATGTCGATGCCTTTGCGACACCGCTCGGTATTTGCCCGGTGGATACCGGTGTTCAAACCAAATTAATGCAGATTGACCCACGACTCTTCCGACCGATTCCTGCCGCCCATGCTATGGAGCATTCCATTGAGGTGGAACTCCCCTTTTTACAGATAGTTCTATCGGATTCTGTGCCGATTGTGCCATTGTTAGTTAATGATGCCGCGGTTGCGTCTGATGTGGCGCAAGCACTGCATCAACTGGATTTAACAGAGACACTTATCGTTGCCAGTTCGGATTTTTCTCATTTTCCAACATATGATGACGCGGTACGATTGGACACGGATTCCTTAGCAATGATTGAAACGGGACAGCCGGAAGAGTTAATCGATTTTAACCAACGACGCACGGTAAAACAGGTTTCTAATTTGTACACCTGTATGTGTGGTGAAGCCGCTATTGCCGCTACAATGCACTACGCCAAGCTTAAACAGGCAGACCAAATTCAAGTGTTGGAATATGCTAACTCTGGAGATGTTGCCCCTGCCCACCGGACGGAAGTCGTTGGTTATGGTGCGGTAGGGTTTTTTGATGTGTCACCTGCTGGCAAAGGTAACCGGAAGGGAATCGATAATTGAAACCAACTGATTTTGAACTTACTTCCGCTGAAAAAACAGCGTTGCTCCGCTTAGCACATGGGGCAATTGCCAATCATCTTACAGGTGAACCCTTACCCGTTGTTGATGTGACGGAGCGGCTAACTCTGCCCTTAGGGGCATTTGTTACCTTGCACCATCACGGAGATTTGCGGGGGTGCATCGGATTTATGAGCACAAACAAACCGCTGTACCAAACTATCCCAGAGTTGGCGGTATCCGCGGCATCACGGGATTTTCGGTTTCCGCCGGTAACGGTAGAAGAACTGCCCCAACTTGATGTAGAAATTTCTATTTTAACACCGCTCGAACCCATTGAAGCGATTGAAGAGATTATTATCGGGAAACATGGGTTGTGTATTGAGTTTCGCGGAAGGCGAGGCGTGCTGTTACCGCAGGTTGCACCGCGTTATCATTGGACGGCGCAGGAATTTGTAGAAGCGGTTTGCCATAAAGCCGGTTTACCCGCTGATGCGTGGCAGGAGGCAGATGCGACACTCTCTATTTTTTCCGCGTATATTTTTGGAGATAGTACCGTGTAAGCCCATTTATCAGATTTTGAAAATTGAAATCAAAGGAGACCTTATATTCATGAAGCATCCGTTAGTAAACGTAGTTATATGGATTTTGATACTGACTTTTGTGACGCATACCGTTTGGGCTCGTCCCGGTGACCCTAATGCCGGTGGGGATGATGGCGGATTATTGAATACCGATGACCCCACCGTGTTGGTATTGAGTATCTCGGCGGGGGTGCTGCTTGTCGGAGGGCTTATCTGGTGGTATATGGATAAAAAACAATCCGAGGAACTAGAAGCCGTGCGGCAAGAAGCAGTGACCATTGGTGAACGGCATGATATTGGGCTTTTCCCGTACCAGACCCAAAATCAAGCGGCAGAGGAACAACAGCTAGACCAGCAACTCACCCAGTTTATGTTTGAGGCACTGCGAGACTCGGACAAATTTATTGTAAATGAGACCTCCTCACTCACCGAAAAAGCCATCATGGTTTTGGGAGAGGTCTCCGTGTTTGGGTCGATTATCGAGGTCGAAACGCGGATGGTTGACTCTCAATTTGGGAAAACCCTATTCAAAGAAACCCAATCCTTTGAAACGGTGGATGATATTCCGGCGGCATTTTCGGAGATTGTCCTCCGCATGGCGGAAGCGTTGGAATCTGAGTAGGGACGTTGCCATAACAACAAAATCAACGTGCCTGCCGGGTTGGTATTTCATCACTATCTGTACCCGTGACCGGCAACCGTTTTTTTGGTCATATCGAAAATAGTGAAATGCACCTTTCGCCCATCGGGGAAATCGCTGCGCAATTCTGGCACGAAATCCCCCGGCATACGACCGGTTTTGTCACAACGGTATCATCGTTATTCATGATAACCGTGTAGGGGCATTGCAATGCCGCCGTCGTAAAAACGTCATCCGTAGAGACGTTGCATTGTAATGCCGCCGCCGTAAAAACGTCATCCGTAGAGACGTTGCATTGCAACGTCTCTACCACGATGACATCGCCCAATGCAACGTCGCCGCCGTAAAACGTTGCATTGTAACGTCTCTACCCAATGAACAATGATGAATGTAACAATGATGGAGAATTTCGATGGCAGAAAATCTGTTTGTCCCACCGGACGCTACGCGGGAGGAAACCTATCAAGTGCTGATCCCCCAAATTGAAGCGCTGATCGAACCTGAAGCTGACCTCATCGCGAATATGGCAAATATTACGGCGGTGCTCAAAGAAGCGATGGGTTTTTTCTGGGTTGGCTTTTACCGGCGGATCAACAATGAATTGGTTTTGGGTCCCTTTCAGGGACCCCTTGCCTGTACCCGCATTGCTCTGGATAAAGGCGTTTGCGGGGCGTGTGCCTCCCGAAAAAAGACGATCATTGTCCCTGATGTAGAGAAGTTTCCGGGGCATATCGCCTGTAGTAGTGCCTCTAAATCCGAAATTGTTGTGCCCCTAGTGGTAGGCAATATCGTGAAATTGGTCTTGGATGTGGATAGTGACCAATTAGATGATTTTAGTGAGATCGACCAGCGGTATTTGGAGGAAATTGTAAGTTTGATAAAACGCAGGCATTACCAATGAAAAAACAGCGGAGCATGTGCTCCGCTGTTCCGTACATCCGGCACCTGAAACATCTTGTTAATGACGTTTCAGGTTTTTTTGTAAGGCGATTTATTGCCGTTCTTTTACTAATCGCTCCACTACGGAAGGATCGGCGAGGGTAGAGGTATCTCCTACATGCTCCAGATCACCCTCCGCAATTTTACGCAGAATCCGGCGCATGATTTTCCCGGAGCGTGTTTTGGGTAAGGCAGGGGTAAACTGGATTTTATCCGGGACAGCGTGGTGTCCAATGTGTTCTCGAACGGCGTCTTTGATGCGTTGCACAAGTTCATCCCCCGGTTTAACGCCGGTCATCAGGGTTACATAGGCATAAATTCCTTGTCCCTTTATCTCGTGAGGGAAGCCCACCACTGCCGCTTCTGCCACGCCTTCTGCCCGACCAATCGCACCTTCTACTTCCGCCGTGCCAATGCGATGCCCGGAGACATTCAGCACATCATCTACTCGACCGGTAATCCAGTAGTATCCATCTTCATCCCGCCGGCAGCCGTCACCGGTAAAATAGTAGCCCGGGAAACGGGAAAAATAGGTATTGATGAAGCGCTCGTGATCGCCATAAACTGTGCGCATTTGACTGGGCCAAGAGGACTTTATCGCCAGATAACCTTGTCCTTCACCTTCTAATTCCTCGCCGGCTTCGTTGAGCAGTACCGGTTCTATCCCAAAAAATGGCAGAGTTGCCGAGCCGGGTTTCGTGGGAGTAGCTCCCGGTAGGGGAGTGATCAAAATACCGCCGGTTTCGGTCTGCCACCACGTATCGACAATGGGGCAGTTCTCTTTGCCGACCACTGTGTGATACCAATGCCACTCAGGAGATTTGATCGGTTCGCCGACGGTGCCGAGTAGTTTCAGTGAGGAGAGGTCGTGCTGGGTGACCCACGTATCCCCTTCTTTCATTAGGGCGCGGATTGCCGTCGGGGCGGTGTAGAATTGTTGCACCTTGTGTTTGGCAACTACCTGCCAAAATCGACCGTAATCGGGGTATGTTGGTACACCTTCAAACATCAGGGTAACGGCGCGATTGGCAAGGGGACCATAGATGATATATGAGTGACCGGTAATCCAACCGATGTCTGCCGTACACCAGTAAATATCCCCCGGATGATAATCGAACACATACTGATGGGTGAACGAGGTATAGACGAGGTAACCGCCAGTGGTGTGGAGCACGCCTTTGGGTTTCCCTGTTGAACCGGATGTATAAAGAATGAACAGCGGGTCTTCGGCGCTCATCTCTTCCGGGAGGCAGTTGGCGCCCACTTTTGCCATCTCTTCATGCCAGTAATAATCCCGTCCGGCTTGCATATTCACGGCGGTGCCGGTGCGTTTGACCACAATCACGCTCTTAATGGAGGGGGTCTGTTCGACCGCTTGATCCGCATTGGCTTTCATCGGGATGTCTGTTTTTGGACCCCGTACCCCCGTATCCTGCGTAATAAGCACTTTACACGCCGAGTCATTAATCCGATCCGCGAGCGATTCCGCACTGAACGCCCCAAAAACAATTGAATGGATCGCCCCAATCCGGGCACATGCCAGCATGGCTATCGCCAATTCGGGGATCATCTGCATATAAATGCACACCCGGTCTCCCTTTTGGATGCCATGCGCTTTGAGTACGTTGGCAAACCGGCTGACTTCTGCCAGTAATTGATTGAAAGTAAAGGTCTTATCTTCATTGGGGTCATTGCCCTCCCAGATGATGGCAACGTCATCACCATAACCGGCTTCCACATGGCGATCCAAACAGTTATAGCACGCGTTGAGCGTGGCACCTTCAAACCAACGGATCTTCCCGTTCACAAAATCGAAGGATCGAACGGTATCCCATTTTTTGTACCACGTGATGCGACCGGCAACCTCGCTCCAAAAGCCTTCGGGGTCGGTAATCGATTTTTGGTACATCTCGTGATATTCATCCAGAGATTTGATATAAGCATTTTGTGAAAAGGTTGGGGGGGGATAAAATTTACCGGACATTCACAAGCTCCTTTCGTGGTAAAAAGTTTTAATTATGGTGAAAGGGATTCGATGGGTAAATGATGAATCGATTTCAGCTAATTCATCACGAAGAACAGAATAAATGCCGCTCCTACAATCGCGGAAAATGAACTGGTTAGCACACCATACAGCAACCAGACATTTTCTTGTCTTATAATTCGCGGTAAAATGGCGATCAATCCGGCGACCTCTGCCACAATAAACAACACTAAAATGACCAGTTTAAGTGTCGTTGTCATCTCAATACGCTCCAGCTTGGCGCAGAATGTGGGTGATTTCTTCGTAACCCTCTGCGGTTGCTCGATAGAGGGGTGTTTCATCATACGGATTGCGCGAATCAAGGATGGCACCGGCATCAACCAACAACTGCACCATTGCCGGCTGGCGTGCCATCACTGCCCATTGGAGGGCGGTAGCTCGGTCTCCTTTGACCTGACGCCGCCCCTGTTCATCGTAAAAAGTGACTTCCCGCCGGCGATTGACATTTGCCCCATGATTCAGCAAAAATTCGGCAAATTCCACATGCCCTTGCCGGGCGGCAATCATCAGGGCGGTTGTACCGTGGTCATCCTGATCTGTGGTGTTGGCACCCGCCCGGATCAATGCGTTGGCAAACATCATGTTACCACTTTCCGCCAAATACATCAAGGTTGTTTTGCCGTGTGCATCTCGATCATTGATGGTGGCGCCCGCGCGGATCAGCAATTCAATGAGGCGAGTATTGCCGTTGGCGAAGGCAAACATGATCGCCGTCCGTCCATGAAAATCTGCCAGTAATACACTCGCATGTGCGGCGATAAGTCGTTCTGCTACCCGGTAATGCCCCCCTTTTGCCGCCAGCATTAAAGGTGTTTTCCCTTCATTATCGTGTAAATAGACCCCCGCACCGTTATCGAGCAAATGTTCCACAACCTGCAAATGACCCGCTCCGGCAGCCGCCATCAAGGGGGTTGTACCGTCCTGTGCCGGTTCATTCAGATCCACGCCGTGCTTTACGTAAAAATCGACAATTTCCAGATGACCGGCTTTTGCCGCTTTGAAAAACGCGGTCTCGCCGGCTACATCTTTGGCATAAAGGTCACTCCCTTTTTTGACCAGCAGTTGAAATGCCTCCACATGCCCGTTTTCTGCCGCAATCATTAACGCTGTTTTACCGTCGATATCCTGATCGTAAGGGTCAAGCCCGCGTTGGTAGAACAGATCGATCAGGTCTGGGTTACCTTGTTCGGCGGCTAACATCAACATCGTACGTTCGTGTATGTCGCGGAGGGTGTAATCCGCACCCTGCTGGATCAGGAATCGTGCCGCCTGCAAACGACCGGCTTGCACTGCGGCGGTCAATGGATTTTGCCCGCGCACGGTGGTGGCGTATAGATCGCCTCCGCTATAGAGGACGGTTTCAATTTGCGTCACATCCCCGCGAGCGGCGGCTTCAAACAATGCCCGGTCTGCGGGGTAAAGATAATCCCTCGCCCCGGCGTCGCGCAGTATCTCTACAATCTGGGTGTGCCCTTGGGCTTCAGCAATCATTAGGGCGGTTTGCCCCTCTGGGTTTTCCCGATCCAAATCCTGCGGCTGTTCGATCAATGCCTGCACGACCTCCTGATCCCCCCGATATGCGGCAACCATCAAGGGTGTATTGCCTTTAAAAAAGCCTTTGTCAAATGGATCGTCGAAATCGGCTTGGGCTTGATCCGAAATCAAGCCCGGATAGCCGTACCACGCTACGTCAAAAAGCGGTTGGTTGGGTTCCGGGGCGGCTCGGCGGAGCCGGTACACCATCTGTTTAGCGGTTTCATTGCCGGTGAGGGCTTTCTTTTCCGCCAGATAAAAGGGGGAATCGTGCGGATCATCGGGTTCGGTCAAATCCACCTGATGGTCCACCAGCCACGCCAGCAGATCGAGATCATCATGTTGAACTGCCCATAACAGCGGTGTGACCCCACTGGAATCCGGTGCATTGAGATCAGCACCGGATTGGATCAACTGTTGCAAGGAATCGCGGGAAACCACACCCAACTGATCAATTAAGCGAATCGCTGGGGAAGTGGGTTCTAGCGGTATGGCGAGCGTATCTACCGGAGCGACTTCCGGCAACGTGTCCGGTAGGGCGAGGTTGAGGGAATCGCGGGGATGTTTCATCAGCAAACTGTCAATTTCCAGTGCTAGGGTGTCCATCTCCAGGTGTAGCAAGGAATCCAGCCAAGCGGGGGCATTTTGTTCTAGTATGTCATTGGTGATGATCCGGTTCGAGTCTGGCTGTTCCGCAGCGAAACAGACCCCCTTCAACAAAAGTAAGATGCTGGTAATGAGTAGGATACGGTTGGTCATAAATGATTTCATTTTGTGCCAATAGAGGTTGCGAGCTACAATAGCGCAACCAGCTTTTCTACAGCTTCTGCGGGAGTTTCCGCACGAGGGGCGGGGACATCCAGCGCCCACGAACGGAGCAGTACAAGCGGTTTTTGCTGGGAGAGTGCTACCGCAATTTCTGAGAGCGTACCGTAACTGCCCGCCAACGCAATGATTCCATCACTGGAACTGATATTGATCCAGTTGCGGGCATAGCCGATGCCGGTAAAAATGGGAATATCCACGTAAGGGTTGGGTGGGGACTCCTGTGCATGAGTGCCGGGCAGGATACCGATGGTCAATCCACCCGCGGTTTTTGCTCCTTTACAGGCGGCTTCCATCACGCCGGTACGTCCCCCACACAACAGATGTGCACCTTTGGCAGCAATTAACCGCCCGGTTTCATACGCTAAGTTGTAGGTGACAGTGTCACATTCCGAGCCGCCCATAACGCCGATTATTTTTGCCGGGGTTGATGTCATAACAAGACCTTCCAATCGATAGTAGGTATGGTTTTTTCCAACCGGTGTCTATCCTCAACCACATGAAACGTAAGATTTGTAAAAATGTGTTTCGCATAAAAATGCACTTCATCTAGGGGGCAAACCTCATCTTGTGCTCCCTGATAAATGGTGGTGGGTATATCCACTTGACCGGGCAGATTCTCCCCGAATGCCCGCTTGACCAATGCGGGCGCCAGTAACACCAACTGGTGCACTTTTTCCGGGTGGTGGATCGCGTAAACGGTTGCCATCAAGCCGCCAAAACTGGAACCGACAATCCGCCAATTATTGCCTTGAGCTAGAATGGGTTCGAGCTGTGCCATGCGCGCTTCAAAGTCGCCGGTAAAGTCTGGGGTGACGATTTCATTGGGGAAAATTTTTCGCAAAAGCACTGCTTTGGTGCTTAGGCTACTGCTCTCCAAACCATGAATAAAAATTCGGTTTATCTTCATATTTTTATCCTTCAATTTACCGCACCATTTTTCTTTGCCCACGTTACAAACTCTTGCCGTACACTATCCAACCGGATGTTGATCCCGCTGATGTTCGCCCCTTTGATGCTCTTCATTTTTTTCCAATCGGTATCGAACAGCACCATTTGGCGAAGATCGGCATTGCTGAAGTCTGCTCCTTTTACATTTGTTTCCCAGAGCTTGGCTTTTTGTAGATTTGTATTGCGGAGATCGGCATTTTTCAAGTTGGCTTGGCTCAAATCGGCGCCGGGCAATTCGGCATCATACAATTTAGCATCTTCCAGATTTGCCTCCACAAAGGTGGCGCCGTCCAGTTTTGCCCGCCGGAAGGAGACATTTTTCAAGTTTGCCCCATCAAAATTGGCTTGGCGCAAATTGGCACCACTGAAGTCCACATTTTCCAGATGAACGCCCTGCAGTTGGGCACCTGCCAGAATTGCCCCGCTGAGATTGATCGTACCCGCTTGGATACCTGCCGCTTTAAGTTCTGTGCGTTCCATTTCCACGTAGGCTTTGAGGGCTTCTGCCCGGACCCGGATATTGATCTGTGGATTGTAGATCGTCTCCAGTAATTGGGCACGCCGGGCAAACCGGGTATCCAGACTTTGCGCGTCGATCTGCCGTTGGATTTGCCGGTTTTGCTGGGCGAGTAAGAAGTTTTGCTGAATCAGGAGCAAAAACGGAATGATGCTGATGACCAATCCCACGGTACCGACTCGGATCATCCGCCGTAGAATTGCTGCAACAAAATCAGCGGTCTCTTCTGCATCAAGCCGCTTTTGGTCGATCAGACTTTTGAACCAACGGCGGGCACTGGTGGTGAGGGATAATCCCGCGATCAATTTGACGGCAAATTCCGTGAAGGTTAGGGTTATCTTTCGGTATTGTTTTTTTGTTTCGGCAATCCGCTCTAGATCGCGCTGTAACGTGGCATTTTCTGCCTTGAGTTGCTCATTTTCCGCTTTTAATTTTTCCCATTGATCTGCCATCGGTCAATCCTCCAATCCGAAAAAGTGTATTGTGTGCGCCTCAGCATAGTAAAAAACGGGGTATAAATCAATAGGTTTGTTGACAGACGCCGCTTTTGAGCGTATACTTTGCCCACACTCCTGCCAAAGACCCCCCTTTTCAGAAAGGCAAACCTTATATGAAAGCCGCGATATATCACCAATATGGAACGCCGGACGTCATTAAGCTGACCGAGGTTGAGACGCCGGTACCACACGATCATGAAATTCTCATTCGGATTCACGCGACGACGGTTACAACGGTGGATTGCATTTTTCGTCGAGGTGACCAACTTGCCGCTCGGCTGTTTACCGGTGTCATGACCCCCAAATATCCCATTTTAGGGAGCGAACTTTCCGGCGAAATCGCCGCAACCGGTAAAGATGTGACCCGTTTCGCGGTAGGTGATGTGGTGTTTGCTTCCACCGCCGGATTTGGGGCACATGCCGAATATGTCTGTTTACCAGAAGATGCCGCGGTGGCGCTCAAACCGGAACATCTAACCCACGAAGACGCCGCCGCGCTGGTGGATGGCGCGCTTACCGCATTGCCCTTTTTACGAGATACTGGACGGCTTCAACGCGGACAGACCCTACTGATCAATGGAGCTTCCGGTTCCGTGGGAAGTGCCGCCGTTCAACTTGCCAAGTATCTGGGGGTAACCGTTACGGGGGTTTGCAGCACCAGCAATATCGATTGGGTAAGCTCACTTGGTGCGGATCAGGTGATCGATTATACCCAAACGGATTTTACCCAAACGGGTGATACTTACGACCTTATTTTCGATACCGTCGGTAAAGTACCGTTTTCACAGGCAAAACGGGCACTAAAACCCAGTGGCATGTATATGTCCACGGTGATTTCACTAACCATTCTCCGCCAAATGTTGTGGACATCCATCTTTGGTAATAAAAAAGCAAAATTTACTGCTACCGGGACGCGGTCTGCTGCCGAACGGAGGAAAGACCTCGCCTTTGTCAAAGACCTGGTTGAGGCAAATCAACTTAAACCCATCATTGATCGTGCCTACCCGCTGGAACAGATCGCCGAAGCGCATCGCTACGTGGAAAAAGGACACAAAAAAGGCAATGTGATCATCACTGTAGCCAAGAGATAGCCATGAAACTGAAGGAAATATTTACCGCTAAAGATGTCATCAAAATCGTCATTGAGATTGCCACCATCGTGTTCAGCGTTTTGCTGGCGTTTGGCATCAATGAATGGCGGCAAAACCAGATTAATCAAAACAATGTGAAAAGCGTTTACGGGAGTATCCAGTACGAAATAGAAACCAATAAGCAAGCCATCCAAGACGCTTTTTCTTACCACGAAACACTGATCAAAGCAATTTACAACGGCGATCACTCCCGTGAAGTGGCAGCGTTTGATCTGAAAAACGAGCCTTTAGATTTTAACAATGAAGCGCACGTAACCGCCTTTTTTGCACGAGAGGTTGAGATTGATGACGATTATCAGCTCATCAAAAAATCACCCGAAAAATATCTGATTTGGTTCGATTATACCATGCGAGGCAAAATCACACTGGAGAACGACACCTTAAAAATCTATTTTCCGAAAGGGATTCAATTACAGTCTGCGGTTGTAGCCAACAATGCTTGGGAGATTGCACTTGCCACGCAGGCAACGGTTCACATGGATTACAATATCGTGCAAAAAATGGCAGAAATTTATAAATTACAAGTGCTGTACGAATCTCTCAACATCGAAAGTTTGAAGATGCTTTATCAAGGGAATTTCAAACTTCCCGCACTGGAAGATATAACCGAATTTGAACGAATGTTACTGCAAAAATATGATGAAATGAATGTCTTACTTGCTAGTCATATTTAAAAGAAAGGGGTCAACTTGAAAGATTTACTCAAACATGCGCTCGATGTGGCGCAAGTCAACGGGGCAACGTATGCGGATATTCGCATTGTGGATCACGAGATTCAGACCATCAATGTCAAAAATGGAGCCGTGGGCGCGCTTCGCCACCGTACCGATTATGGGTTTGGGGTGCGGGTCATTGCAAACGGGGCATGGGGCTTTGCTAGCAGTGATGAAATGACCAAAGCCGAGATTGAGCGTGTGGCGGCGCTTGCTGTCAAAATCGCCAAAGCCAGTGCCCTCGCCGGAGGACGCAATGTGGTGCTTTCACCACTTGATCCCGTGGAGGATGTCTGGGCGAATCCGTATGACATTGACCCGTTTTCCGTCTCTCTTGAAGATAAAATTGAGTTAATGCTCAAAGCCGATGCCGAGATGCGAACGGTCAAGGGGGTCACGATCACCGAAAGTTCGATGGTCTGCCGCCGGTATCATCAGTTTTTTGCCAGTACGGAAGGTAGCTTGATTGAGCAGACCATCACCATCACGGGGGCGGGTATTATCTGTACGGCTATTCAGGATGGTACGGTGCAAGTGCGTTCGTTTCCGTCCTCGTTTCGCGGGCAGTACCAGACACGGGGTTACGAGCTGGTGCACGAACTGGATTTGGTCGGGCGCGCTGGCAAATGTGCCGAAGAAGCCGTTGCGCTTCTTAGTGCCAAACCTTGCCCAGAAGGGGTGATGGATATTGTGTTAGAAGGATCGCAATTAGCGTTGCAGATTCATGAATCCTGCGGGCATGCCATCGAACTAGACCGGGTACTCGGTTATGAAGCTAATTTTGCAGGCACCAGCTTTTTAACGCCTGATAAACAAGGCCGCCTAAAATATGGTTCGGATATCGTCAACTTGGTGGCGGATGCAACCGCTCCCAACGGGCTGGGTACGTTTGGCTACGATGATGAAGGTGTGCCGGCACAAAACATACCGGTTGTCAAAGACGGGCTTTTTGTGGATTACATGACCTCGCGTGAGACCGCACCCCTCATCGGGCAACGTTCCAACGGTACGATGCGTGCCAACGGGTGGAATAACATCCCCCTGATCCGTATGACGAACGTCAGCCTGCTACCGGGAGATTCCAATCTGGAAGAGATGATCGCCGGAATCGATCACGGTGTTTATTTTTCGACGAACCGAAGTTGGAGCATTGATGACAAACGCTGGGATTTTCAATTTGGTACCGAGATCGGCTGGGAGATCAAGAATGGTAAGCTGGGAGATATGGTCAAAAATCCGGTTTACGCCGATAATACCGTCCATTTTTGGAACAGTTGTGATGCCATCGGCAATGCATCCGAATGGACTTTATGGGGCACGCCGAATTGTGGTAAAGGTGAGCCTTCCCAAGTGATCAATACCGGGCACGGTGCGGCGCCGGCACGATTTCGGAACATTAACGTGAGACGGGGGGCTTAAGCATGTACAACCCAGATCAAATTTTGGAGACATTAGAACGGATTCTACGTCTTTCCTCTGCCGATGAGACTGAAATTCTTTATCATGAGGGGGAAGGGGCTTTGACCCGTTTCGCGGAAAATCGGATTCATCAAAATGTATCTAACCGGGCAAAGCAGGTGACGATTCGCGTGTATCGGGGTAAAAGGGTCGGGGCAGTTACTACCGGCAAACTTGATGAATCATCGATCCAAAAAGCGTTGCAACAAGCACTGGCTCAAACCACCGTGCAACAAGATGACCCAGATTATGTCCCTTTACCGGCGGCGCAAACGTATGCCCCCAAACCCCCTCAATTTGACGATCATACCGCGGTGTGTGAGCCGGAAGAACGGGCACAGGTGGTGATTCAAGCGTTGGAGAGAGCTAAAGCGGAAAATGTGGTGGCTTCCGGGATATTTAGCACCCAATGGGGAGTGACGGCATTGGTTAATTCCAAGGGGGTACGGGCGTTTCATTCTCGCACGGATGCTGAATTTGCTACCACGATGACTTCCGTACAAGACACCACCGGCTGGGCACGAGACCACAACAGCTATCTGGCACATCTCGACCCGGTCACCGTTACGGAACGGGCAATTCAAAAAGCGAAAGATGGCATGAACGGTACAGTGCTCGAACCGGGCACGTACACCGTGATTTTAGAGCCGGAAGCCGTGGCGAATCTAGGCAGTTTTTTAAGCTGGCTCGGCTTAGGGGCACAAGCCTTTTTAGAAGGACGCTCGTTTATGAGCGGTAACCTTGGCCAGCCGGTGATGGGGGAAAATATAACGATTGAAGATAACGTCTTCCATGATGCTTTTGCCAGCCCGCCTTTCGATTATGAAGGGATGCCCAAAAAGCAAGTTACGTTGATCGAAAATGGCGTCGCCAAAGGTGTGGTGTATGACCTGATCACGGCAAAGCGTGCCAGAACGCAATCTACCGGTCATGCGATGCCCAAACCGAATACATTTGGACCCTTTCCCAGCAACATCGTCATTCATGGCGGGGAACAGACCCTCGATGAGATGATCGCCTCTACGGAACGGGGTATTTTGGTGACTCATTTCCACTATAACCGCGTTGTCCATCCAATGAAGGTCATCTTGACCGGACTCACCCGTGATGGTGCCTTTTTGATTGAAAATGGGAAGGTTACATGTGGCATTAAAAACATGCGCTACAATCAAAGTGTGCTGGAAGCATTTCGGAATGTGGAAATGATGTCAGCCTCCGTGCCCTGCGGCACCAGCATCATTTGCCCCGCTATGAAAATCCATAATTTTAACTTCTCAGCCGTTGCCGGGAGTTAGTCAAGTCCCGGTTTGAGAGTTACCCTTGAAGGTCAAAATACCCGGTGCGCGTATGTGCCGGGTATTTTTAGAATCTCTGGCTCGAAAAAATCCATTGCCACGAGTTGGTGTGATGTGTAAGTTAAGGGCGGTTTTGGACTCCTGACAAAGGTAAGAAATGACCAACCGCAACACACTTCACATTCGGATATACACCATTCACGAGGCGGGGTTTTGGGCAGGCATACTTGCCCGGTTGACCTCCATTAATTACTATTTCAAAGCGCCCTTACTTAAGGAATTGAACTATCTCAACCGGTTTTCACAGATTGGCTTTAAGCCGTTTAACCCTCCCCACTATCTGTTGGAGGTAGGAGTTTATCCCCTTCGTAAAATACCGGTGGCTCAATTGGAACTACAGACGATCTACCAATTTACCGATAGGCGTCAGGAATGGGAACCGTTCCGAACCGAAGTGAAAACACTTTTTACGTATGAGGCACTACGCCGGGAGGAGCCCCAACTGGAAAAGATCAGTGAACCCAAGAAAAATTGGAATCAACTGCAAACGGAACGTTTTGAAACCGAGAACAGCCAATATATTCAAGCGGTACGGCAAGCGGTACGGGAAAATGTCGCGACATTTGCCAAACAATTTTTAGCCGCTCTTCCATCTTCACCTTTAAATTTATAGGAATTATGCCATGCTTAGACGAGCCCTTATTAGTGTTTCCGATAAATCCGGAATTATCGATCTGGCTCATTATCTGATAAATAAAGATATTCAAATTATATCGACCGGGGGTACTGCCCGGCTACTTATGGAACAGAACATTCCGGTCACACCGGTGGATCATCTGACCGGCTTCCCGGAGTGCCTTGATGGACGGGTGAAGACGCTTCACCCCCAAATTCATGGTGGAATTCTTGCCCGGCGAGATGATAACCAGCACCAGCAACAAGCACAAGAACTCGGTATCCAGATGATCGACCTTGTGATTGTCAATTTGTACCCTTTTGAGGCAACCATCCAAAAGCCACAAGTTGACCTGGCGGAAGCCATTGAAAATATTGATATTGGTGGCGTAGCCTTGATCCGCGCCGCCGCTAAAAATTACAAAGATGTTCTGATCGTGACAGACCCCCGGGATTACGCCTTGCTAATGGAAGCGGAGGACCCCAATCAATTGGATATGGAATTTCGGTTAAAACTCGCCGCCAAAGCCTTTCAGGTGACGGCGTATTACGACAGCTTGATTGGTAGCTACCTGAGCCAGCAACTCCAGCCCACCGAAACCCTTCTGCCCGAGTGCATCACGCTTGCTTTTCGCAAAGTGCAAAATCTACGCTACGGCGAAAATCCACATCAACCCGCCGGCTATTATGCCGAAGTCAACCCGCCGGCGGGCAGTCTTGTCCATGCCAAACAATTGCACGGCAAGGGACTCTCATTCAATAACATCAATGATGCACACGGCGCGTTGGAACTGCTCAAAGAATTTACCGAACCCACGGCGGTTGCCGTCAAACACACCAATCCATGCGGGGTCGGTACGGGTGAAACCCTGTTTGAAGCTTTTCAGCGAGCGTATGAGGCAGACCCGATTTCTATTTTTGGAGGGATTGTCGCCTTAAACCGGGACGTGGATGAAGAAACCGCCCAAAAATTAAAGGAAATCTTTTTGGAGATTATCATTGCTCCCCATTTCAGTGATGCCGCGCTAAAGGTACTCAAAAAGAAGAAAAATTTGCGCTTGCTTGAGTTGCCCGATTTGGCTCATCTTCAAGATTTGCCTCAGGTGAAAACGTATGATTACAAGCGCGTTTCCGGTGGACTGCTGGTGCAAAGTACAGATGAGGTGTTGCTGAATTCGGATCAACTTCAGGTGGTCACGCACCGCAAACCGACGGAAACTGAAATGGCTGACCTTATTTTTGCGTGGAAGGTCGTCAAACATACCAAATCCAATGCGATTGTGGTGGCGAAGAATGGGAAAACATTAGGCTTAGGTGTGGGTCAAACCAGCCGGATTTGGGCGGTGGAAAATGCCATTGAGCGTAGCCGCGAGTCGACACTAGGAGCTGTTTTAGCCTCCGATGCCTTTTTTCCGTTCGCAGATTCCGTTGAGGCGGCGCACAAAGCAGGTATCACGGCAGTCATTCAGCCCGGTGGGTCTAAACGCGATCAGGATTCAATTGATTTTTGTAATGAACAGGGCATGGCGATGCTTTTCACAGGTATTCGCCATTTCAAACATTAAGTAAAAGAGGTTGTTATGAACATTTTAGTGATTGGTGGCGGTGGACGGGAGCATGTGCTCACGTGGAAAATCGCCCAAAGTCCGAACGTCGAAAAAATCTACTGTATTCCCGGCAACGGGGGTATTGAAGCGTTGGCAGAATGTGTCTCTATGAATCCGGCACGCCACGATCAGGTGATAGATTTTATGCAATCACACCAGATCGATTTAGCGGTGATTGGTCCAGAAGCCCCGCTGGCGGAAGGACTGGTTGATGCCCTGCAAGACGCCGGTTTACGGGCATTCGGACCCTCCAAACGGGCGACGCTGATCGAAAGTAGTAAAGTGTACGCGAAAAACTTGATGAGAAAATATAATATTCCCACCGCCGATTTTTGGGTATTTGAAAGTGATGAACAGGCGATTGAATTCCTGAAAACCCATAATCGATACCCCATTGTTATTAAAGCCGATGGGTTGGCGGCAGGTAAAGGCGTCATCATTGCCCAAGATCAAAAAGAGGCGTTCCAAGCCATTTTAGAGATGATGATTGATGGTAAATTCGGCGACGCCGGAAAGCATATCGTCATTGAGGAATTTTTGGCAGGTACGGAAATTTCGGTGCTGACTTTTACAGATGGAAACGTGGTGGTACCGATGGTTTCCGCCAAAGATTACAAAAAAATAGGGGAGGGAGATACCGGACTCAATACCGGTGGGATGGGAGCGATCTCACCCAACCCGATTTACACCGACGAGCTAAAAACCCTTTGCCAAAATACGATTTTTGAGCCAACTATTCAGGCACTAAAGCGTGAAGGACACCCTTTTCAGGGTGTGCTCTATTTTGGACTGATCCTAACTGCCAATGGGCCAAAAGTACTGGAATACAACGCCCGGTTTGGTGACCCAGAAGCGCAAGTTGTTCTACCCCGATTGGAAACCGATCTGGTGGAGATTATGAATGCGGTGCTGGATGGTACACTGGCCGACCTATCCATCACATGGAGCGACCAATATGCCTGTACGGTGGTGATGGCGTCCGGGGGCTATCCGGGGAGCTATAGCAAAGGCTTCCCGATTGAGGGCATTGAGGATGTCACCAGTGGAATTGTCTTTCAGGCGGGTACCGTCCGGCGAGACGGCGTTTTGACTACATGGGGAGGCCGGGTGCTGGCTGTGACCGGTCTGGGCGATGATCTAGACCATGCCGTTGCGCAAGCCTATGCCGGCGTTGAAAAAATCCGCTTTGAAAATGCCTATTTTCGGAAAGATATTGGAAAATAAGTACCGAATGTCTCTCCGGCGATACGCGATTCTTCTCATTCTTGGAAGTCTGACCCTTTGGTCTTGTCCGGTGGGGGCGGAGTTTCCGCCTCGACCGGCACAACTGGATTGGCAAATCCTCGAAACCGCTCACATCAAATTATACCACCCTGAGGAGCTTGAGAAAATTGCCGCCCTCAAGCTTCACCAGTATGAGGCGCTGTTGGATTCTATCCGCCTCCATCTCTACCCCTATTACCAACCAGAGCGCCCGCTTCATATCGTCCTTTTGGATTATGACGACCCACAATTTGACCGCCGTTCGGCGATTATCCTGCGCCCCTCTACTGCCATTTATCACCCCTTTCAAGCCCGGATAGAGCCGGTTCCTTTCGCCGTCCCTTACCAAATTTACCAGCAACTCTTGGATCAAAATCTCAACCCGTTATGGCGTTACGCTTATGTTCCTCCGGATTGGGTGGTTTTCGGCTTTTTAGACCGCGAACTTTCCGAATGGGGTGCCTACCGGGAAATGATCTTACGGGTGGCGATCCGGGAAAATGCGATTCTGTCTTACGACCATATGGCGAATGTTTGGGAAAGTGATAACCTGTTGTACCAAATTTTGGCACTGGTGCAAGGACATGCCTTGCTTTCCTATATCGCTGAATTTTGTTGCGCATCCTCCGAAGAGTATGCCCATTTTTTAACCCGATTGGGACGTCAGGGGAAATCCGCACGGGACTTTTACAATGAGTGGTGGATTGAACATCAGATTGACTATTTTGAAACCCACCCGCACCCGCCACCGATTACCCCGGGCGATTGGCAATGTAGCCGGCAAGGGTTTTTGAATGTTTCCCCGCGCTGGTCTCCTACCGGCGAACAGATCGCGTTTGCCTCCAATCAACGCTATAAGCTGGATAAATTCGACCTCTTTCGGATGCCCTTGGATGGGGGGACACCCGAATGCCTCATTGAGGATATTGACGGCGCATTCTGCTGGGGAGATGACGGTACCTCCATTATTTACAGTAAATCCACATTGAACGAAAATCTATACCCTACTTTAGATTTATACCGGTTTGATATGGTGACGAACACCCATACCCGTATCACAACCGGTAAGCGAGCCAATATGCCGGATGTATACGGGCAGCAGATTGCATTCACGCAGTATGATGCCGGAAATTACAATATCAGTGTGATTAATGTAGATGGTACACATTACCGCCAATTGACCCATTTTGAAGCGGGTTTTGCCCAAAATTACCGTCCCCGCTGGTCACCAGATGGGGAATGGATCTATTTTATCTCATATTGGGGTGGGCGCAAAACCCTTTGGAAAATTCGCCCGGACGGGACGGATGAGCAATTGGTGTTTGAGTGCCAAGGAAGTATCCATGATTTTTACCCGAGTCCGGTGGATTCTACGATCTATTTTATCTCCGATGCCAACCGCACCTTTGAACTCTACCAACTCGATTTATCCACAGGGCAAGTGTGGCAACTTACCGAAGTGGACGGCGGTATTTTTGAGATAAACACCGACCCCACGGGTGAATCGTTGTTGCTCACCGCGTATTCTCAGGCGGGATGGCACATTTACCATCAAGACCGGGCGGCACTAGCCCCCGTGCCGGTTCAACTCTGTTCCGGTTTTAGCGATGAACCCTCACAACTTTGGCGACGTCATATTTCGTTCCCACAACCGTATAAGCCCAGTTGGCAGATCGACTACCCCCGCCTGACCGACCGCACCCGGCATACCATCCTGTTTGATCGGGATTATCAAAGTTGGACCATCGGTACCGTGTTAAATCTACATGATAATCCGATCCGGTTGCTCCGTAAAACCCATATCAAAGGTCAGGTGGAGTATGCGTTTGAGACTGAACAGGTCAATTTTAGCCTTGGATATCGCCGGACACTACCGGCAGTTGATTTGGAAGGTACTGTTTATCGTGCCAAAAATAGTTTGGGGCGTTTTGGGGTAGATGCCGCCGGCCAACCGGTATCGGATTTAGAATCGGTTTCACCCACACAAACGATGGCACACCAGCGAAACGGTGGTTCCTTGGGAATAATGTACCGCCGGCAGAGCAACCAACAGTTGGGTCTGCGGATTTTTGGCGAAGAAGAGCATTTAAACCCTGAGGATGTTCCGGCAACGCTCGCTCTGACCCCTTATAACCGACTGTGGGGGTTGAAACTAGACTGGCGCTGGGATACGATTGATTTGAATCAATATGATCGAGACATCAACCCGCGCCGGGGACGACGGGTGACGGCACTGGTGGAAACCTCACAACAGGCATGGGGCAGTGACCGGGATTACACGGCGCTCCGGTTGGATTGGCGGGAATATATGGCACTGCCGCTTCCGACCCATACCTTGGTGATAAAGATGAGTGGCGGGGTTTATCTCCAAAAAGAGGCATTTACCCAGCGCTTTTTGGTCGGGGGTTTTACCGGAGTGGGTGACTTGACCGACATTCGCCGTCAGGAAGGGTTACGCGGGTTTGCCAGTGCCCGCTTTGCCGGAAACCGGTTTGTCGTGGGCACTCTGGAACACCGGATGAGCCTTTACCGCCCGCGCGTTGAACTGTTCTCATTTTTACCGGTGATGTTTCCGGCGTTTTATGTGGATTCTATTTATGGCTCTCTGTTTGCCGATGGGGGTCAGGCGTGGTATGACAATATCCGCCGTTCGGAGTGGCAAAAAGGGTGGCGTACGGGTGTGGGTGCCTCTTTGCGGATCAAGATTAAAATTGCGCACCGTTACCCGCTCGTATTGGGGATCGGGTTGGCTCATGGATTTCAGGCTCAACGCGATTTTCGTCTCACCTATACGGCGAATGGGGCATTTTGAAGGCGGCCACCGTTACTGGAATTCGCCGGTTGGGTTGTGTTTGGGGAGTTCAATAAAAAAGGTTGAGCCTTGATTTTTACCGGGGCTTTCTGCCCAAACGTGACCATCCATGAGTTCAATCAATTTTTTCACAATGGATAGTCCCAAGCCGGTGGAATGCTCGCCGCCAGTGGGTTTTGCGCTGAGACGAGCAAATTTACCAAATAGTTTTTCTTTGTCGCTTTCCGTTAAGCCCAGCCCTTCGTCCTTGATGGCGAGGATGATGGATTCTTCCTTTTCCCACAGTCGAATAAAGACATTCCGACCCGGTGGGGTGTATTTCAAGGCATTGGAAATCAAATTATCCAACACTTGACCGGTCGCATTAAAATCCGCATAGACTGTTGGTTTTTCCACTGAATATTCTTCATGAAAGCAAATTTGCTTTGCCTCGGCGATCCGCGAGTATCCTTTGATGGTATATCGGATGGCGGTCCGCAGGTCGAACAATTCCGCTTTGATCTTCATTTCACCGGATTCCAGCGCATTGACATCCAACAGATTTTTGATGAGGGCAAACATACGATTCGCGCTTTTTTCCACGGCAGAAAGCAAGTCAAATATCTCTTCTGAGGAGAGCATATTTAAGGAGTCCCTGATGAAGGTCACGGTGCCGCGAATCGCGGAAAGGGGATTTTTAAGATCGTGGGCGGCAATCCCCAGAATCTCGCTTTTTTCGTGGTTAAGTCGTTCCAAATGCGCTAATGCTTCCGCCAATTCGACATTTTTTAGCCGGTAGATTTCAGCTTCTTTTTGGGCATTTTCAATTTGGTGTCTGACCTGTAGATTGCGAAGTTTTTCATTCGTTTCTTCATTAAAAACGGCTTCCTTGATGGTGTGGAATTGTTCGTAATGGTCTAAAGCTTTATCGAGTTGGCCCAACTCTTTATAGGCTTCCGATAGGACTTTGTGCGTCTGAAATGCTAACCGTTTGGATTTAATGTGTTTTGCCAGATTCAAGGCTTCGGTTAGGTGTTGCAGAGCCTCCTTTTTTTGGTGCTGTACCAAATAAAGTCGCCCTAAACTGATGCGAATCTTGGCTTCCGTATATTTTTCTTCGACGTCTTGGGAAAAGCGTAACCCCTGCTGTAGGTAGGTTTGTGCTTTATCCATCTCGCCTAAACGGCGGTGTTCTTCACCAATCAAGTAGAGTGTCTCTGCCTGACCCCGTTTATCGGTCACTGCCTTGTAAATTTCAAGGCTTTTGAACAGATAGACCAATGCCTCTTTATAGTTTTTCAGATGCTCATACAAAATTCGTCCCACATTATTCAGGGCATCCGCTAAACTCTCTTGGTCGTCTAATTCTTTGAGGATACCCAACGTGGCATCGAAACAACCGAGCGCCTTTTCATAATCTCCCATGTTTTCATGAACTAGCCCGATACCGCTTAGTGCCATGGCTTGACCTTGGAGGTCGTCAATTTGCTCAAATAAATTCAGGCTCCGAAAATGGCAATCCAAGGCATTGGAATGATCATCTAATCGCCCGTAAGCGACGCCGATTTCGTACAACATCCGCGCCATATTGGGGATGTCATCAATGTCTTCAAATAACCGGAAGGCTTCTTGCTGTTTGACCAGCCCTACCTCATAATTGGAGAGCCAAAAGTGGCATTTGCTAATCAACTGGAGGCTATGCGCTAATCCTTTTTTATATTTCAATTCAGATGACAACCGGTAGGCAGTTTCACTGAGTTCTAATGCTTGCCGGGTATCTGTATTGCGAATTGACCAGGCACGTTGAATGAGGGCATCGACCTCCGCCTGCTGTTTTTCTTGATGTTCATGCATGTTTCCCCGGACTCCCTTACTCCCCCCAACGGGTACTTCCACTAAAAAAATGATGTGTTTTGCTAAGGTATTACGGCAGTGTTATCGCCATTGGTCTTCACCTCAAACCTTTGTCCATTTATCGATCACGGTTTTTAGCATATCGGACCGGACCGGCTTTTCTAACAGGTCATCAACACCGGCAGTTAGCAATTCATGCCGGTTGGCAGGCAATAGCGTTGCCGAAACGGCGATAATTTTCGGGCGCTTCTTCCCCAAGCGCTGGATAATATGCTGTGTGACTTCAATGCCATCCATCCCCGGCATCTGGACATCCATCAATACCACGTCGTATTGATTGGTGGTAATTTTATCGAGTGCCTTTTGCCCGTTATCAACAATATCGACCCGACAATGCAACGATTCCAACATCCGCTGGAAAAGCTTTTGGATCACTCGATTATCATCAACAACCAGCACCTTCGTAGAATTTAGTGTATTCGGCCTCGGATCAGGCTCCGCCGGTGGGATGAATAAGGGTAACGTGACCGTGAATGTGGTGCCATGACCGGGTGTACTCTCTAGGTGTAATTCTCCCTTCATTAAATCCACCAAGCGCTTGACGATGGCAAGTCCGGTACCTAACCCGCCATACCGTCGCGTGATGGATGAATCTCCTTGCGAAAAGGCATCAAACAATTGGTTTTGTAACGCCGGTTCTATGCCGATACCGCTATCTTGCACGGCGACACTTAATTGGTAACACTCAGGAGATACGACTTGACCGGTCGCCACAACTTTGATAAAACCTGCATTAGTGAACTTGACAGCATTGGACAGCAAATGTTTTAGAATTTTTTGAATCCGTGCGGCATCTCCCCACACTTGATCGGGGACGTTTTCCGGCAAGGTCACTTCAAATACGAGACCTTTTTCCTCGATCTGGTCTCGATATCCCATACAGGTACTGGTTAAAGCCTCCTCTATCGAAAACGGTTTTGATTCGATACCAATTTTTCCGGAATCAATACTAGACAGGTCGAGAATATCACTGATAAGTTCCACCAAAATGTTGCCGCTTTCCATAATGGCGGATACCATTTCGTGCTGTTCGTCATTAAGCGGTGTTTCTTCCAATAATTGTGCCATACCGAGAACACCGTTGAGGGGGGTTCGGATTTCATGACTGACCACCGCTAAAAATTCGGATTTTGCTTTGGAGGCAGCTTCGGCGGCAACTTTTGCCTGCGCCAATTCGACATTTTTTAGGCGGTAAATTTCGGCTTCTCTTTCCTTTTTTTCGGTTTCGTAGCGGGTGCGGAGTTCCGCGATGCGTTCCGTAACCTGATCATCAAACAGTTCATCTTTAATTTTGGCATATTGGCGATGGTAATCCAATGCGGTTTGGTATTCGTGCCGTGCCGCATACAAATCGGAGAGGGCAAGGTAAGCATCTTTAATAATATCCTTTGCGCCGATGGATTGTGCCATCTCCAAGCCCTGCCGGAGTTCTCTTTCGGCATCATCTAACTGGGCTAAATGGATGTAGTTAATTCCAATACTGATCCGGGAGCTTGCGATTCCTTTTTTGTCGTGTAAGGTTTCGTCTAACTCCAGTCCTTGCCGGAAATAGCGAATCGAGCTTTCATAATCGCCCAAGGAACTCAATACTTTACCTAAATTTCCAAGTGTGATAGAATAACCGACCCGGTCTTTTGGTGGATCGATCATGTCTAACGCTTGTCGATAATAATCCAGTGCCAGTTGGGGTTGGCCGGTATGTTCGTAAATATTCCCTAGGTTGTTTAATAGCCCGGCAATTCCTTTTTTATCGTTTAATTCGCGTTTTAATGCCAATGCCCGGTTTAAGTAATTCAGTGCTTTTTCATATTGGCGCAAATTTTTATAAATCAACCCAATATTATTGAGGGAGGTGGAGATTTGGGTTGTTTCACCTAATTTTTCCTCAATTCGCAAGGCTTTTAGATGGTAGTCCAGGGCATTGGCGTATTGCCCCAAGTTCCGGTAAACCAACCCGATGTTGTTATATGTCAACGAGATGCTCTTGCTGTCTTTTATCTGCTCTTTAAGCTTCAGGGCTGCTTTGTAAAACTCAAGCGCTTTTTCGTAATGGCGGAGATACAGATAGTTGTTGCCGAGGTGGTTTAAGGCTTTTGCTCGCCCAAATTCATCGGAAAGCTGTTTGTACACCTCGGCGGCTTGGTAGGTAAAATGGATGGAGGTCTCGTAATTTCCTTGATAGAAATGGCTGGCGGCAATGGTAAATAGAGCATTCGCCCGGTGGGTATCGTTGCCGTAAAGTTTTGCTTGTTCCAGAGCTTGGGTGGCGTATTCTATGGCTTGGGAGGGGTCTAAGCGTTGTAAACTGCGGGAAAGATCGAGTAATATGGGGAGTTTCTCGATGCCGATCGCCGTGGCTAAGGCATATCGGAGTTGATCAATTTTGTTGGGCATGACAATCCTGTATTTTCGGTAATTCCACGATAAAAGTAGCTCCTTTATTTTTGCCTTCACTTTCTGCCACGACATTGCCGTCCATTTCTTCAACTAATTTTTTCACAATCGATAGCCCCAAGCCGGTAGAATGCTCCCCACCGGTGGGTTTGGCGCTTAGCCGGGCAAACTTATGAAATAAATACTTTTGATCTTCTGGTGTCAAGCCTTGTCCTTCATCGCGGATTTTACACCGAACCACCTGACCGTCTCCTGTGAGCATAATATGGACATTTTTATGAGGGGGGCTGAATTTGACGGCATTGGAAATCAAATTGTCTAAAATTTGACGAGTTGCATTTTTATCGGCATAAACCATATTCCCGGTGTTTTCGGCTTCAAAATACAGTTGAATATTTTTTTTAGCCGCCTGAGGGCGATAATGCTCGATACATTCCGAGACCACATCATTTAGATCAAATTTTTGGGGTAGAAATTCCATCCGTCCGGATTCCAAGCGGTGAATATCCAACAGATTGGTTATCAGTTCAAACATGCGATTCCCACTTTTTGCAATTTCTGGGAAGAACGAGAGCAATTCATCCCGACTAAAGCTATCTTTGTGTTCCTCTACTAACTTTGTGATTCCTAAAATATAGGTTAATGGATTTTTTAAATCGTGGGAGACAATCCCCAAAAACTCATCTTTTTCTTTATTGAGTGCTTTTAATTGGGTAATGGCATCGTTGAGTTCCGTGTTTTTTCGTTGGACTTCCTTATTCCGAGCTTTCAGCAGTTCCGTGAGGTGAGTCCGGTAGCGGTTCATCCGGTAAAAATAGATTAAAATCAAAGTAAAAAGAATTAACAAGCTCAATAAGATATAGCTTTGGAATTCTTTTTGACGGAGTTCTTCCTCTTGGCGGATTTGCTCTTGGCGGAGCAACTTGTTTTCGGCTTCTTTTTTCTGGGTCTCATACTGCATCTGGAGTTCTGCCACCGCGCGCATATTTTCTGCGTTGAGTAAGCTATCTTTCAAGGTATCATAGCGGTGATAGTAGTCTAAAGCGGACTTATAATCGCCCCGTTCGGCGTGAAGCCGCGAAAGGAGTTCATAACTTTCTTGAATTTGGATTCGTTCACCGGTTTGTTGGGATAATTTCAGTCCGCGCTCCAGATACTCCTGAGCTTGACGGTATTTCTTTTGATTCAGGTACACATGCCCGATATTGGTGTTCAGATTACCAATATCCGTTACTAAATTCAGTTTTTGTGCCAAATCCAAGGCGCGGCTGTAATACATGAGCGCCTCATCATATCGCCCTAAGGTGTTGGCTAAAAAGCCCAAATTATTGAGGGCAATCATCACGCTGGCTTGATCGTCTAGGGAATCGGCAATATCAAGTGACCGCTGGTAATAGACCATGGCGCTGTCATACTCCCCAATGTCATCATACACAACGCCCATACTATTGGTGATAATACCCACCCATTCCATATCGTGGGTCTGGCGGTAATACGTTAATGCTCTCCGGTAAAATTCCAGTGCTTGTTGGTGTCGTTGCATCGTGGAGTAAATATCGGCAATTTGGGACTCCAGCTCGGCAATCCATGCTTTGTCATCCAACTTTTCATAGAATTTCAGGCTTTTCAGAAAGGCATCCAACGCTTTATCATAATTGTAATTCCGGGCATAGGAGACACCCAACCGGTACAAATTTAGGGCTTTAAAAGATAGGTTATCGAGTGTTTCAGCAAGCTGTTGTGCTTGTTGGAAATAATAAATCGCTTGGGGGTAATTGTTCGATGAGTAGAAATAGATGACTCCAATTCCCGATAGTGAACGGGCTTCCAGCAGACGGTTCTCAAGCTGGCGAGATAGTTTCAAGGCTTCTCGCGCATGGGCTAATGCGGTGTCCATTTGGGTTTCATCATACTCATAGGCTAAATCGAGTAACACTTCGACCCGGTCCGGGCTTGGTGGCAATGTGGGTAATAATTGCTTCAGACTATCCACATTTGCCATCAAAATGGTAGGTAAAAAAAATATTATTAGCAAACATGTATGGATCATTATCATTATTTATCTCCCTAGGTGGCTACCCCTTCGATAATTTACCAGACTCTTTGCAAACAAAAAACCTGCCGGAATGAATCTGACAGGTTCAATTATCCTATATTTTAGCAAAATGTCAAGGTTATTTAGAATGTTTTCCCCTGAGGTGGCTCAAAAAGATAAATTTTGGCTGGGTATGATTCCCCAAACTATGAGCGGAGGATTGGTGGAAAATGTCCGGTACTAGATTTTCCGTATTTCTCAGGTTAAAACCTCCAATACCCGTACCGCCAACCGGGAACCGCCAGCGACCGGCATCACATAGACGCCTTGCACCATCGGTTTGGCGGCTAAAAGCGCTTCCTGCGCGAGTTGAATCCCAATTTCTTTCGCTTCTTTTTCCCTTTTTGCCGCGGCTAATTTCTCCCGGATGTTCTCTGGGACACTCATGCCGGGTACTTCATTGTGGAAAAATTCTGCTCGTTTGTAGCTGGTCAACGGCAGGATGCCCACTAAAATCGGGATATTCAGATGTTCCACCCGCTTGATGAATTTTTCCAATATCCGCACATCAAACACCGGTTGGGTCATGGCATATTCGGCACCAGCTTCTGCTTTTAGCTCAAACCGGCGAACTTCTTCTTCAAAATTGATGGCACCCGGGTTCGCTCCGACCCCCACATGAATGGCGGTTGGTTCACCGACCGGATTCCCGACCAAATCACACCCATGATTGAGATTGGTGATGATCCGGGTTAAACCGATGGAATCCACATCATAAACGGCAGTAGCATCCGGGTAATCTCCCATTTTGGGCGGATCGCCGGTGATGACCAAAATGTTGCGGATATTGAGGGCATGTGCACCGATCAAATCGGATTGCATTCCCAATAAGTTGCGATCCCGGCAACAATAATGAATAATCGGTTCGATTTCCACCTGTTGCCGGATCAGCAATGCCATGGCTTGGGGGCTCATCCGGGCAACTGCACGCGCGCCATCCGGGATATTGATGCAATCTACACCATGTTCTTTCAGACGGGTAGCGGCTTTAATAACCCGGTCATAATTTGTTCCGCGCGGGGGTAGAAGTTCAACGGAACTCACAAATTTCCCTTCGCTGAGCTTTCGGGCGAGTTCACTTTTTTGGGCTTTTGGCACCGGTTCTACCACCGGTTGGGTGTCTTCTACGGTGATATGTTCGGGTTTTGGTATGTGGAATAGGCGCGATACGGCGGGTCTTAAGGCGGCAAGTTCTGTTGCCACGGCTTTGATATGCTCTGGGGTGGTTCCGCAACAGCCTCCCACAATGCGACATCCGGCTTTGATAAAGCGTTTGGCATATTTCCCCAAATATTCGGGGGAGGTCATGTAAATGTAACGCTCATCCACCAATTTGGGTAAACCGGCATTGGGCATGGCACTCAGTGGGCGATTTGTGACCGTCGCCATCGCGGAAATGCTATCTAGCATCGGTTGGGGTCCAATACTGCAATTGGCACCGATAACATCCACTTCCCAGCCTTCCAGCACCCGGGCGACTTTTTCCGGTTTTGCCCCGTAAAGCGTGTTACCATCGTCGCCGAATGTCATTTGAGCAATAATCGGGGGCGTGTAACCCAGATGCTCGCTTGCTTCCCGAATGGCAATAATTGCCTGATGGATTTCATTCAAACTGCTAAAGGATTCCAGTACAAATAGGTCAACCCCGCCATCAATCAATCCTTCGGCTTGCTCTCGGAATGAGCGGCGCACATCCTCCGGTGAGATATGCCCAAACGGTTCAGGAGGGAGCTTCAACGGACCCATTGCTCCCGCTACAAACACGCGACGGTGGGCTTTTTCCGCCTCTTTGCGAGCAAGGTGTGCCCCTTCCAAATTGATCTCATACACCTTGCCCTCCAGACCGTGCGGCTCTAATTTGAAGGAATTTGCCGCAAATGTGTTGGTTTCGATGATGTCCGCTCCCGCTTGAATATACTCCCGGTGGATTTCTCGCACTAAACCCGGCATGGACACATTGAGTTCATCAAAACTCCGATTGATAAAAATGCCCCGGCTGTAGAGCATCGTACCCATGCCCCCATCGGCAATTAATATCGATTTTTCGAGCGCTTCTAAAAAGGAATCTGCCATTGTTTGAACTCCTGTGTGAAGGAAAGGTAATGCCGGAAAATAGTATGATCTGAGGATTGGGGCAAGTGGATTTTCGATGTAGTGCAATCAACCTTGACTTTAACGATAGAATCGCCTACTTTTAGCGTCTTATTTCATCCTTAATCTGGCGGTTATCCATGAAAAAAACAGCTATTTTGAGGCGCATCCGGCATTACTTAAAAGAACATTCGCCCACCGGTGACGTTGGCATTCCCGAATCACCGGAAGTTGGGTCCATGCCAGACCTCGTGGAGACATTTTCCGTTGCGCTGGCACAGGTTAAAGGGGAGTTTTATCAGGCAACGTCGTACCAAGAGGTGGTATCGGTTCTAAAAAGGGTACTCTCTCCGGCACAACCGATCTATCTAGCGCGGGATACATTTCCGCCGGATGTTGACTGGCACTGGCTGGAAACTGAGTTTTCCGGTCAGGGGGTTAGTTCGCTGGCAGAAAATACCGTAGTAGCCCTTACCGGAGCGACGTTTCTCATTGCGGAGACGGGCACAATTGGTATCCAGTCGGATTTAGTGGCATCGCTATTACCGGAGCACCATATTGTTTTGGCTATGACGGATCAACTGTATCCCACATTGGAGGCACTTGTGGCACAACGTCCTGATTTTATGGTCGATATACCGTACACCACGCTGATTACTGGGCCCAGCCGCACGGCGGATATTGAAAAAACGTTGGTCTTGGGTGCCCATGGTCCGGGACGGTTGACTGTTATCTTGCTAATCCCTAATCCCTGATCCCCAACCCCTGATTCCTAATCCCTGATCCCTAACCCCTAACCCCTAAATCCGAATCATGAATGAACACGCTCTTAAAATACTGGAGTTTGATAAATTTTTAGCGCACCTTGCCGAACGGGCGACCTCCGATTTGGGTAGTGAGCGGATTTTACATCTGCGCCCGTCCACCAGCCTGAATTATATCCGTACCGAATTGGAGAAAGTAGCGGAATTGGTTTCGGTTTTGGAATGCGGGTTGACGTTTCCTATTCGTGGTGTGAAAGACATCCGGCAAGCGTTACGCCGGGCAGAAATTGAAGGCAGTTTCCTGACTCCGGAGACGTTGCTGGATGTGGCGTCCGTGTTACAAACGGGTCGAAATATTGTCCATTTTATGCGGAATTGGGATGCCGATTCACCCCATCTGAAGCATCTCAGCCATACGATCACCGTCATGCGGGGTATCGAAGACCGGATACATAATGTGGTGAATGAGAAGGGAGAAGTTCGGGACAACGCCAGTGCCGCCCTTAACAAAATCCGTAAAGATTATTATGTGATCCGGGACCGGATTCAACACAAGCTCAATGCGATTATTCGCTCCGAGGCGGGTAAAGATGCCCTCCAAGAGGATGTGATTACGGTGCGGGATAATCGATTTGTGTTACCGGTGAAAAGCTCTTTCCGGGGCCGAATTCGGGGAATCATCCATGATGAATCTGCCAGCGGTGCCACCGTTTTCATCGAACCGCACGGTACCGTGGAAATGAACAACGAACTCCGTAGCCTTGCCCTCAAGGAAAAACGAGAGGTTGAGAAGATTTTACGAGACGTGACCGCCTTAATTCGTAAGCATGTGCCGGAGATTAGTCTCAATTTGGATGTGTTGGTAGAATTGGATGTTATTCATGCCCGGGCAAGCTACGCCGTAAGTTACGCTTGCACGATTCCGCGCATCAATGATGACCGGTATCTTTGTTTAGAAAGCGCCCGGCACCCGCTGCTGGCAATTCAGTTTGCGGATCGGGAGGATGCGGCAGTTGTGCCCTTGGATATCCACCTGAGCCATAACCGGAGTTCCATTTTGATTACGGGACCCAATACCGGCGGGAAGACCGTTGCTCTTAAAACCATTGGGCTTTCGGCGCTGATGGTACAAAGCGGTATCCCCATCCCCGCCGCAGACCATACCGAATTGCCCGTTTTCACCGAAATTTTTGCCGATATTGGCGATGAACAATCGATTGAACAGAATTTGAGTACATTTTCCTCGCACATGACCCACATTATCGAGATTTTAGAGACCGCAGATGAGCACAGTTTGGTATTGATGGATGAAGTCGGCGCCGGGACGGACCCGGATCAAGGGGCGGCGTTAGGGATGGCTATTTTAGAGGAGTTAATTTATCGCGGAGCATTAACCGTTGCTACTACCCACTACGGTTCGTTGAAAGCATTTGCCCACCAAACGAAGGGGATGGAAAATGCGTGTATGGCATTTGATAGTGAGACTTTGCAACCTACCTACCATCTGTTGATGGGGGTGCCGGGCAGTAGTAAAGCTTTAGATATTGCCAAACGGCTCGGGATGCCGGATCATATCATCCAAAAAGCCGCTACTTATCTCGGCGCGGCGGAAATCGAGATCAGTTCCCTGATTACCGATTTGCAAGAACACGCACGGGTCATGCGCGAGAAACGGGATGCCATTGAACAAAAAGAAGCCCGGTTGGAAAAACAAATTGCCGAATATACCGCTAAAACGAAAGCCCTCGCTACCGAATTAGCCCAAATCCGGCGGGAAGCACTCGCGGAAGCCGACCGCATCGTGCGGGAGGCAAATAAATTAGTTGAACGTACCGTGCGCGACCTCAAATCCGCTAATGCCGGAAAGGCTGCCCGCGAAACCGCAAAAATGCGCTTGAAACAAGCTCGGGAGGAGATTCGGGAGTCCTTGAAGGACATCCAGCCACCGCCGGCAGCACCCGCCCCGGATGCCAAACCCGTGAAATTGCCGGAACTCAAGCCCGGACAAAAGATCAAATTGCACTCCCTGCAAAAGGAAGCGACGGTCTATCTCTTTGAACCCGGTTCGGATGAGGTGGAAGTGGCAATAGGCAACCTGCGGATGCGCGTGCCACTCGCGGATGTGATTCCCCTCGACCTACCCGAAACCACACCCAAAACGGTTTCACCGGGAAATTTATCGACGTTCGATAATCCGGTTGGTTTAGAATTGGATATTCGAGGACATACGTTTGATGAAGCCGAATGGAAGATCGAAAAATATTTAAATGATGCCCATTTAGCCGGTCTGGCATCCGTGCGGATTATTCATGGGAAAGGCACCGGTGCTCTCCGGCGAAAAGTTCAACGATTTTTAGACCGCCACCCGCTGGTGAAACACCACCAACTGGCAGAACCGCAGGAAGGCGGTGCCGGCGCAACAAATGTAGAACTGTGGTTATAGAAGGAGACCCATTACCATGACAAAACCGGAAGTGATTATTATTGGCGGAGGATTAGCCGGCTTGTGCTGTGCCATGCGACTTTCGGAAAGTGAGGTGCCTTGCCTGTTGTTGGAAGCCTCTGACGCCGTCGGGGGGCGGGTGCGCACCGATGTGTTTGATGGTTTCCGGTTAGACCGGGGCTTTCAAGTATTCCTGACCGCTTACCCAGAAGCCCAACGGGTATTAACGTCTTCAGCCTTGCGGTTGCGCCCGTTTTATCCCGGGGCAAACGTGTTTTATGAGGATAAATTCCACCGGGTTGCGGACCCACTCAAGCGCCCGTTGGATAGCTGGCGTACCGTATTTTCCGCGGTGGGGACTCTGGGGGATAAAGTGCGAATCGGGGCGTTGCGACAACGATTGCAACAGCAATCCATCGAATCGATTTGGAATGCCAAAGAACGTACCATTTTGAATATCCTCAGCACGGAAGGGTTTTCGCCCACGATTATCGACCGGTTTTTCCGTCCCTTTTGGGGCGGAGTCTTTCTCGATCCGGCACTGCATACTTCCGGGCGAATGTTTGAATTTGTATTTAAAATGTTTGCGGAAGGGGATGTTGCTATTCCAGAACAGGGTATGGAAATGATTCCGCGTTACCTTGCCCAGCAACTGAAGCCGGATACCATCCGGGTTGGGGCATGGGTGCGGCATATTGAAGACCAAACAATCACCCTTGCCTCTGGAGAGCGGCTTTCTGCCCCCAATATTGTCGTGGCAACCGATGGCACAACGGCATATCAATTGTTGGGGGGTACCGTTTGCCCGCCCCCGCAAGCATGGCGAGCTGTAACGACCCTCTATTTTTCTGCCAATGTATCGCCACTTTCTGAGCCGGTTCTTTGCCTCAATGGGGAAGGCAAAGGGCTAGTCAACCACCTCGCGGTACTGAGTGATGTCAGCCCCGCTTATGCCCCGTCGGGAGCGGCACTAATTTCGGTGACCGTCTTGGGTAACCCCCCTATCCCTGATTCAGAATTGAAAGATCGGGTAAAAACAGAGTTAAAACGCTGGTTTGGGATCCGACCGGTGCGGCGTTGGCGACATCTTAAAACATACCGGATTTTTCAGGCACAACCCGAGCCACTGGTGACGCGAGAACCGCCCAAATTGCGGGATGGGTTGTATGTCTGTGGGGATTTTCGGCAAAATGCCTCGATCAACGGGGCGATGGAATCCGGGCGAATTGCCGCGGAAGCCGTATTAAAGGATATCCGGCGAGAAATGGTAATGGTGGAGGCGGCTCCATGAAAATCAGTGGCTTTTCAATGGTCAAAAATGCGACAAAGCTTTACTATCCGGTTGCCGCCTCCATCCAATCGATTTTACCCCTTGTGGATGAGTTTGTGATTGCGCTTGGCGATTGTGATCCCGATGACCACACCCGGGCGGAAATCGAATCCATCGGCTCGGACAAAATTAAAATCATTGATACCGTTTGGGATTTGGAGAAATACCCCCGCGGGATGGAAAATGCGCATCAGACCGACATCGCTAAAAATGCCTGTTCCGGGGATTGGCTGTTTTATTTGCAAGCGGATGAGGTCGTACACGAGCAGGATTTACCCGTTATTCAGCGTGCTTGCGAAACATTACTGGATGACCCTCGCATTGAAGGGTTACTCTTTAAGTATCGTCATTTTTGGGGTGATTATAACCATTACCATATTTCGCACGGCTGGTATCCCTATGAAATTCGGATTGTGCGCAATGACCCGGATATCCACTCGTGGGAATCTGCCCAATCGTTCCGGCGCATTCCCAACTTTGATGGTATTCATTATCGCCAGCAAGAAGGGACGTTCAAGCTCAATGTGGCACGGATTGATGCCTATATCTATCATTATGGCTGGGTGCGCCCACCCCAGTACATGCAAAACAAGCGTAAAGCGCTGGATACCATCCACAAAGGCAAAGCCAAAGTTGATCAGTTATACCAGAACCAGCAAGCGGCGTTCGATTATGGCCCCTTGGGGGTATTGGCGACCTTTGATGGCACCCATCCACAGGTGATGGCACCGTGGTTAGCGCGTTTTGATTGGGCTGACCAGCTCAATTATAGCAAAAAACGGAATCCCCAACAGCCAAAACATAAACATGAAACGCTAAAGTACCGCCTGTTGACTTTTCTTGAACACCGTCTGCTGGGGGGACGGCAGATTGGTGGCTTCAAAAATTATAACTGTATTTTGACCCTCGATTAACGCCCGTTGGGCTATTTACCCTCGCCAAATTCAATCTTGACTTTTTTGTACAGATTCTCTATACTACATCGCAAATTAGGGTTTGCATTGTAAAATTGACCGGATGAAAGGGCACATTTTAGCCATGTCGATGTTAAAAGTTTTAGGACAGACGGCGTTGTATAACAGCTATTATCATCTGAAATTCCCGAAGATTATGCCGGCGAATTTCACGATCAGCATTCTCTACACCTGTAATTCGCGGTGCAAAACGTGCAATGTCTGGAAAAAGCGCGTGGATAATCTGACGGTGGAAGAGTACGACAAAATTTTTCATTCGGTAGGTCATGATCCCTATTGGATTACGATCAGTGGGGGCGAACCGTTTTTACGAGCGGATATTGATGAGATTGCCAAAGTGGTGTACCAGCGCTCCTCGCCGGGGATTTTGAATATCCCGACCAATGGCTTATTGACCCGCCGCATCCCGGAAAAAGTGGAAGCGATTGCGCGGAGTTGCCCCAAACAGGAATTGGTGATCAATCTCTCTTTGGATGGTGTGGGCGAGGAACATGATGAAATCCGAGGGGTAAAGGGCAATTTCAAGCGCTCCTTGGAAACGTGGGCAGAACTTAAAAAACTTCAAAAAGGGCTGAAAAACCTAACGTTAGGCGTGCATACGGTGATCTCGGTTTACAATGTCAAACGCATTGCCGAGATCGAAGATTATTTGGTAGAACATTTGGAACCGAATAATTTTATCAGTGAAATTGCGGAGGAGCGGATCGAACTGGCGACGATTGGGACGGGTATCACCCCGCTGGCAGAAGATTATGAGCAGGCAGTCAGTCATTTGCAACAGAAAATCCGCCAATCCGAATTTAAGGGGGTGGCTCGTATTTCGCAGGCATTCCGGTACCGGTATTACAATTTTGTGAAGCAGTATATGTACGATAAGCGGCAGATTATCCCCTGTAAAGCGGGGGTGGCATCTACCCACATTGCACCGGATGGCAATGTGTGGGGATGTTGTATTCGTGCCGAAAGTTTGGGAAATTTGCGCGACCATGATTATAACTTTCCGAAAATCTGGTTTAACCAAAAGGCAGATGCCTTCCGCCGAAGTGTAAAGAATAAGGAATGCCATTGCCCGCTGGCGAATGCGAGCTATACCAATATGTTAGCACATTATCCAACGCTGGCGGCGGTCGGCACGGATTTGCTATTGAATCGCTATCCCAAACCCTACACCCAAACGAAACCTAATGGAGATCATGAGCCATCCTGAAGCCAAACGGGTGTATCTGGACTATCCGGCAACCACACCCGTCGATCCACGAGTGGTGGATGCCATGTTACCCTTTTTTACCGAGTGTTACGGAAATGCCGCCAGCACGAGCCACGATTGGGGCTGGGAGGCAGAACGCGCGGTAGAAGATGCCCGTTCCATTGTGGCAGAGGCACTCCACGCCCGTGAATCCGAGATCATCTTTACGAGCGGGGCAACTGAATCCAACAATTTGGCATTAAAAGGTGTGGCACAAAGGGCTACGGAGCGGCGTCATCTGGTCACTGTGACAACGGAACACTCCTCCGTGCTGGAAGTGATGCGCCAACTAGAGCGGGATGGGTTTGAAGTGACCTATCTACCGGTGCAACCGGATGGTTTGCTCGATCTGGAGCGGGTGCGAGAAACGATCTCCCACCGCACGCTGTTGATCTCGGTTATGCTGGTTAATAATGAGATTGGGGTCATCCAACCGGTAGCGGACATCGCCCAGATGGCACATGAGCACGGCATTTTGGTTCATACGGATGCCACGCAAGCCGTCGGTAAAATTCCGGTGGATGTAAGGGCACTGAAGGTTGACCTGCTCTCCTTTTCAGCCCATAAATTTTATGGACCCAAAGGTACCGGTGGGTTGTATCTGCAGCAGACCTCCCCTAAAATCAGGCTCAAACCCCTTTTTCAGGGTGGCGGGCAGGAATATGGCTTGCGGTCGGGGACGTTGAATGTGCCCGGTATTGTGGGGCTAGGGAAGGCACTGGAACTTTGCCTTGCGGAAATGGCGGCGGAACAAAAACGCTTGCAGGAGTTACGTCACTATCTGGAAGAAAATATATTAAAACGGATTCCTGATGCTTGGGTCAATGGGCATCCTCACCAACGTGTCCCGTATATTGTGAGTTTGACCATCCCCGGTGTGGCAGGAGAAGCGCTATTGCTTTCACTCAAACAGGTGGCGGTTTCTGCCGGTTCTGCCTGTGCCTCGGGAGGTGTAGAACCCTCGCATGTTCTCCGGGCACTCGGTGTGGGCGATTCGGCGGCTCGATCTTCGCTCCGGTTGGGTTTGGGGCGGTTTACCACCCGTGAGGATATTGACTTTGCCCTAGATTATCTGACCGAAACGGTTCAATTTTTAAGCAAATCAACAACCACATTATCAACAGGTTAAGTTAAAAGGAGTGACATATTTATGGCAGGACTTACGCAAGAAAAACCGGCTTTGCAGTGCCCGGTAACCTTGACCCCCCAAGCAATTCAGCAGATCAAAAAAATCATTGCCGAAGAGAATGATCCCAATCAGGTCCTCCGCATGGGTGTTAAAGGGGGTGGCTGTTCGGGATTGTCTTATGTCTTACAACTGGATGATTATCACCCGGAATACGATCAGCGGTTTGAGGTGGATGGTATCCCCATTGTGATCGATTCCAAGAGTATATTATACATCGCCGGAATGACGTTAGATTATAGTACGGAGATGCTGGGCGGTGGCTTCCGGTTTGATAATCCCAATGCGACCAAGAGTTGCGGTTGCGGGACCTCATTTGCGGTGTGATTTCATACAGAGTTTCAATAACATTTGGTGTAAGCCCTTGGGGTTTTGGATGCCCCAAGGGTTTTGGTGTTTAAACCGCTTGTTCCACCCGTAATTGCCCGCAGGCGGCGGCAATATCCCGTCCACGGTTTTCTCGCACGGTCACGGCATACGTTCGGGGGAGCAGGTACTCCCGAAAGCGGGTGACCCCATCCTCTTGGGGACGTTCAAAGCCGCTGTTGCGGTGGGGGTTAAAGGGAATCAAATTGATTTTGCAGGGTACCCCGTGGACAATTTTAACCAGCCGTTTGGCATCTTCTATCGTGTCGTTTTGCCCGGCAAGCAGGACGTATTCAAAAGTGACCCGTCGTCCGGTCTGTTGGGTGTAATATTTGGCGGCCGCGATGAGTTTCTCGATAGGGTATTTGCGGTTGACCGGTATCACGGCAGAGCGGGCTTCATTAGAAGAGCTATTCAACGAAATAGCTAAACCGACTTTCAAGCCCTCATCTGCCAATTGGTAGATGCGCGGGACAAGCCCGACGGTGGAAACCGTAATCCGTTTTTGCCCGATTTGTAAGCCGTAATCATGGCTCATCAGCTTTAACGTGGGGATCAGGTTATCATAATTTGCTAACGGTTCGCCCATGCCCATCATGACGACGTTGATCCGTTCCCGTTTGTCCAACATTGCCTGATCGCGCAGGATATAAAGTGCCTGATCGATGATTTCCCCGACGGAAAGATTCCGCTGGTAACCCATTTTTGCCGTGGCGCAAAAAGTACACCCCATACCACAACCCACTTGGGATGAGATGCAAAGCGTCGTGCGCCGTTCCCCCGGCATAAACACCGCTTCAATTTGTTCACCATCAGCCAATTCAAACAGATATTTTCGAGTCCCATCTTGGGAATCCTGCCGGAGAAGTTGTTTTAACTCGCTGACCGTCGCCACTTCCGCTAGTTTTTCCCGGAAGGAGTGGGAAATATCGGTCATTTCTTTGAAATCAGAGACACCTTTACCGTAAATCCACCTCATCAGTTGCTTGGCGCGGTACGGTTTTTCTCCCAGTTGGGTTACAAATTCGGTCATTTGATTCAAGGAGAGTCCTTTCAGATTTTTTTTCATGCTGTCATCCTTTTTGTGATGTCATGGTGGTAATGGTGGTAAATGTGCCGGTCAATATGGCTTGGGTACTTGGGGCAAATTGCAGACTGGGATGAACGGTACAGGGGATGGCGCGAAACCGTTCCTGCCACTGTGGATCCGGATGTTTGCGAATTTGGGCGCAAAATTGCTCGATTTCTGGATTATTCGCCCGGCGAATCTCCACGCCATCAAAATCGAATATCGTTTTAATCTTCAACCAGTTTACCTCTGCCCGGGTGCCGTTGATCACAAGGGTTTTTTCTTGTTGTTCATCCAACACGGCGATGATGGTGTGAATACCGTGTAGGAGCGGTTCGATCTGCTTGCACCGGTTGCAGTAATAAATGTCTCCCGTAAACCAGCGGTTCAGCGGGACCTTTTCGTGAGTGACCCGGGTGAAGCAATCGCGGCACATCAGTGTATTGGGGGTGCGGCAAAGGGGTTTGCACTGCCGGACTAAGGCACAGGCGGCCGCAGATTTCACTTTAGGGTCGGAATCCCGCAAGCGCCGGTAAAGGCGTTCAAAGGCGTGCGGCACAGGTTGTTTTGCCAGTTGTTTGCAGGCACTTACCCGGTGGGAGGGTTCTTTACTGTTGAGCTGGCGGATCAGACGTTGCTGTTGGTGTTGCACCTCGCTTTTTACCGGTGAAATGGGGAACACCCGTTGTTGATTTTCCGCTTCCTGTTCGCGCCAGGCGTAATATTCCACGTGCCCAAATTTTTGTTGGAGTTGTTCCACTTGGGATGGTGCCAACTTGCACTGATCATCTACAAAGCAGACCATTTGGGGATAACGCTGGGTGCGAATCCGGTCGGTATCGGATTGAAGCTGGTTGATGAAGGCGTCGATCTGATTTCCGCGGGCACGCAGAATTTCAACCCGTTCGATCTCGCCTAGGCTTGATTGAAGTAATCCATTGATTCTAAACTGGTTGTCGGTTTGAGCGGTTCGTTTTTTCCAGCGTTGGTCTAGCACCCAGACGATCTCACCGGCGGCTTTGATCACCGTCCGGCTTTGCCGGCACGAGCGGCAGGCGATGAATTGAAAGGTGGTTTTGTGGCCGCTTAACGTCTGCTTGCTCAAGCGCGTTAGGCAGTTTTGGCAGAGGTACTGTTCTGTATTATCACCAAATTCCTGTAGGGTGTACTGGCAAATGGATTGAACCAACCAGTTTGCTGTTGCCCAATGAGGATGATCCGGGTTTGTCACCAGTGGCGTTAAGGCGGTGAATGTTTCGCTACCTAGTTGGGTGATGGCGTATGCCGCCACGAGCCGGGTGATCCAATCGGAGTCATCCAAATCCGTAAGGTACTTGGTCACCGGCGAAAGTTTATTTAGGCTGTTTATTCGATCTTTAAGGCGCTTTAACCATCTGATTTTAAAATGATTATCTTCACCGGCGTCGAAAAGTATGGGCAGTGTTTCAGAAAGCGGCGGGCGGTGATGCCAGCACTCTGGCTGGGGTCGTTTGCGTGTTCGTTTGGGGTCATTAATGATTTTGACCAGGTGGCTGGCATACTCTCGATCCGGAGTAAATTGCCATTCGCGAGCCAGAATATCGAGTTTATTCATGGGAGTGACGCCTCATCCGGGCAATAAAAAAGCCGTCGGTGTGGTGATCTGCCGGGTTCAAGGTCACCATTGTCGCCCGGGGTGCAAGCCCGGGGATGTAAATGTGATGGCTTTCCAAAACGGGTGGCACGGGGTCCAGGGTAAAGGTAGGATGTTCACTCAGAAATTGATGTACTACCTGCTCATTTTCCGCCGGAAGCAAAGAGCACGTGGAATAAACCAGTACGCCGCCCGGCTTGACCGCCTGTGCATAGCGGGATAAAATCGCAAACTGCTTTTTTTCCAGTCGCGGAACGGTTTTGGGCTTTAGTTTGTATTTAATAAGCGGATTGCGCCGGCTGGTGCCGAGGCTGGAGCAGGGCGCATCCACCACCACCAGATCACACTTGTTCGCCAGATGTGCCAATCTGGCGGGCAACGAGTCGCCCCTTTCCGGGCGGGTAATGTGAACGGTTTCTATGGATTGAAAACCCTGCCGTTGTGCCCGAAAACGGATTTCTTTTAGGCGGTTATATTCCGTGTCGCTGGCGATGATGTGCCCTTGATCATGCTGTAATGTCGCTAAATGGAGCGTCTTACCGCCGGCGCCAGCACAGGCATCTAAAATGCGCCAGCGGGGTTGCGGGGAGGCGACGAAGCCGACCAACTGGCTGGCTTCATCTTGAATTTCGATTTCCCCGCGGGTAAGTACCGGCTTGCCCCCAAGTTGGACGCGCTCTTCACAAATGATCGCCGCTGGAGAGAGCTTCCCCGGATGTCCGGTGATTCCTGCCTCCCGGAGTTGCTCCAGTACCCGTTCTACAGATGTTTTATGCCGGTTGACCCGCATACTAAGCGGGGCGCTTTGCCACAGGGCTTCTCCCACACGGATTGCCCACTGCCAAGAGTATGTTTCTGCCCATATTTCCAATATCCATGCCGGAACAGAGGTGTACGCGGCTATCACCTGCGGGTCTATCGTGCCGGCATTCAATTGAGCCGCGCTCTCTTGTTTCAGACGATGCCAACCGTCTCGAATCTGATGTTGCCACTGCGCGGCGCCGCTTGAATCGATCTCAAAAAATTCGACCAGTGTCGCTGTTATTTCGGCGGTGTAATCTTGGGCTAACAGATGTTCTTCAATTCCGATGCAGGTGGCGGCACACAGGACTAAAAGTTGATCCGGTAACACATTGTCTTTATTTATCTTACCGGGTTTTATTTCCGGTGAGATATGCGATACGCCGTAGCGGGCGGGCTGGTACATTCGCAGGGCATGGTACACCAGTTCCGAGATGATCTGTTTTTCCTTCTGGTGGAGTTGCCGGCGCTGTTGCAGGTAACTGGAGGTGACTTTTTCCGGGGCTTGGTGCGATTTCCAGAGCTGGTGAAAAAGGCGGGCACTATGTTTAAAAAGCGTTGGGAAGCGCATGGAAACTAACGGCGAAGCATCTGAATATGTAAAATTCCGTCTTCATCGTAAGGCGGACTGACGGTTTCAAAACCAAAACCGGTATAAAAATTTTCCAAATAGGTTTGGGCTGAGATGCGCACGGGGGGTTGGTTGAATTTTTCATCAATTGTGTGCAAAACGTGTTGCATCATTGCCCGCCCCAAACCCTTGCCGCGATACGCGGGGGCAACAACAATGCGCCCCAGACCGATTTCGGGAAAGTACGTACCGGCGGGGAGTATCCGCAAGTATGCCGCCAGTTCCGTTCCGTCCCAGCCGGTAAAGTGCCATGCGGCTTGGTCCTGATTATCGGCATCCAAAAAAGGGCAATTTTGTTCCACCACAAATACTTCCTGCCGCAACCGCAAGACCGTGTACAATTCTTCCAGGGTTAATTCAGAGAAGGCAGACCATTGCCAGCGGATTTTCACGCTTCTGACCTCGCGAATTGAACTAAGGCTTGGCGGGCTTCTTCGGCGGTATGAACCGGTGCAGGGAAGGTAAAGCGATAGCGTTTATGCTGATAATGGGTATCGATACCAAACGCATCAATACCCACCATTGTTACGGGTTCATTTTCCGGGATTTCCATGGATTTCATGGACTTAAAATAATGGCGCAAGGCGGCTTGATGATCGGTATTCATGTGGTCAATGATCGCTTTTTCTGTGGTTTCGTCAAAGGGGTTAGGCTGGAGAAAATCCGCCGGTTCAATCCAAAAAATTTTACCAAATCCACCAATATACCGGATACGCGTGAGGTGGATCGTCCAAAAATCAAAATCATGGGCGGTATGGTAGCCGCGTGCTTGTGGGAAATAGCGGTAATATCGTTCGGCGATGGCGTCCACATCTTCTGTTCGGCGGGCTTGTCCCAAATAGGTGATACGTCCATGTGCTTGCACATCGGCATCCGGTGACGCTTCCACCAGCGTTAAGGAGACATGGGGATCGTGCTGGATGTTTTTGGTGTGCTGGGCAATACGACTGATGAGAATCACCATTTGCCCGTGGCGATCCACACAGTAGGGGGCAACCGATCCGAAGGGGTAGCCGGGCATTTGCACGGAGTGGGTGGCCAGGATACCGTGCCCGACGGTACGGTACAACTCGGCTGCGGTCTGAATAGCAGTGGTGTGGGGCATAATCGCTCCTATAGCAAAGCGACGAAATGAAATCGATCACTTCGTCGCTTTGAGGCTTAAAATGAGGGTTCTGTTATTCGTTGCTTTCAGCTTCCGGCGCACGTTCGCCTAATTCTCGATCCAGCAGAAACAATGCCTGCCCGGAGTCACCGATGAGTTTCAATTTTTCGATGATGTCGGTCGCATTTTCTTCTTCTTCAACTTGCTCATCGATAAACCAGTGGAGTAAGGTCTGGAAGGCGTAATCTTTTTCTTCCACTGCCAGCGCGTATAAGTCATTAATCCGCGAGGTGATATATTGTTCGTGCTGTAGTACGGCTTCAAAAATTTGCAACGGGTTTGTCAACTCAATTTCGGGTTTATCAATGGTTTTAAGTTCCACCGAGCCACCGCGGCGCAGGATAAAATGGTAAAACTTCATCGCATGTTCGATCTCTTCCTGCCATTGCAATTGCAACCAGTGGGCAAAACCGTTCAGATTTCTTTCGGCAAAATGAGCGGACATCGCTAAATAGATATACGCTGACTGAAATTCAGCTTGAATTTGATCATTGATCGCGTCTTGAATCTTTTTATTCATCATAGACTCCTTTCATCTGAGCTTATTAATGTTATAAAAATGTTATAAGTATGACCAAAAAAAGGGTTTGCTAACCCCTTCGGGTTTTAAATCAGCAAACCAATCTACAGATTATGAATGGCTACATCATATAAAAATTCGCGATGCGGGTCAATGCCTAATTTTCGGGTTTGAGTTTGGTTTTCATGATCGTTTTGTAGGCTTCCACTCCCGGTTGGTTAAAAGCATCTACATTGGCTAGAGCACCTTCATACGCCACAGAAAGTGCCAAGATGTACATGATTTGCCCCACATAGTAGGCATTAAGTTGGGGTAAGGTAAAGGTTGCATTCAGCCGTCCGGCAGAGATTTGCGCTTCCGCATTGGCGGCAAGTGCCGCATCGAGTCCTTGGCTCATGGAGATGTTGGTAAAGGCATTAAATGCCGGAAATTCGGGATAGGGGTTCGGGATCACCGGATCGGGGTTCCACTGTTCAACCCGTACAAACTGTACCACTTTATCGAGGGTCCCTTCCTGATGTTGCTGAACTTGCGCGTGCATATCTGTTGTTCCGACGGCTACGATGGGTGTGCGCCCGTAATGAACCACATTACCCGCCCGGTCATATTTTTTGCCTAAACTTTCTGCCAGTAACTGGATGTACCATTCGGCGAGGGATTTAAGCGTGTTGCTATACGGCATAAACACTTCGATATTACGTCCGTACTTCACATACGCCAGATATTTGAGTACCGCATTTAGGAGTGCCATGTTCTCAAACGGGTCTGCCGCTTGGGTCTGCTGATCGGCGTCTCGGGCACCTTGTAAAAAGGCATGGATATCGAAGCCCAATGCCGCTCCGGTCACCAACCCGACGTCGGAAAATACACTGAATCGCCCGCCCACACCGTCCGGTACACGGAATATTTGCCAGCCATTTTTCACTGCCATTTTGTGGAGGATTGTCTCTTTTTCGTCGTCTCTGGGATCGGTGACGGCAACGACGGTGGTCTTAATGTTGGCTTCTTTCAATTTTTGCTGGAGGACAAAAAAGCACGCCATCGTTTCCATCGTACTGCCGGATTTGGAGATGATTTGTAATAGCACGTGGTAATCCGGGGTTATGCGGGCATCCCGCTGGAGGTGCTCCGCCAGTTGTGAGGTATGCGCCGGGTCCACATTGTTGCCGGAAAAATAATATTTCGGGCGACCACCCCGTTCGGCGGGGGTCAGTTCGTTCCAAAACTCCCCGCACTGCAGATCAAAAAGTACTTTGTTACCCAAAAACGATCCCCCGATGCCCAAAGAGACGACGGTATCAACCTGATTTTTAAGGGATTCTCCCCACGTGATTAACTGTTGTACGGTTTCGGTGGTGTTTAAGTGATCATGACCGCGATCCAAATACGGCAGTTGGGTGAATAAAACATCTTCCGGGCTTCCGTCTTTACTGCAGTGATGGGGAATGAAGCCGGTCTCACGCAAGGTTTGGATTTCGCGATGGGCGGCATCGATTTTATCCTGAAGATGGTCAATGTCGCGCGGAGTTACGCCCTGCTCGTGGAGCAGATTTCTAAAATCGAATGTCAAACCTTGGGGGAGGGTTATCATTTTTGTTGACATCATGCTCTCCTATATAACAATACCTGCACCAAAATTTTTTGAAGACCTTAGTGGTTTTATTATCAATTCGCAAATTTGATAAACATCTCGGCATCACACAACTCAAAATGACTGAAATTGATGCTGATAGCGGACACGGTTTTGCCGAAAGGCTTCCATGGTGATCATAGCGACCGAATTTGCCAAATTGTAAGCGCGAATGTTCCCCAAAATGGGAATTTTCAGACACCGCTCTGTGTACTGTTCCCGAAGCGCGGCGGGTAAGCCGTGCGTTTCATTACCAAACAGAAAGAGATCGCCCGGTTGAAATTCAACGTCGGTATAGTAGCGGCTGCCAAATTTGGTAATCAGATAAAAATTAAAATCGGTTAGGGGAAAGTCCTTTAGGGACGCATATATCTGATAATCCAAGTGTTCCCAGTAGTCAAGTCCGGCACGTTTAACGGTACGGTCACTCAACACAAACCCAAAGGGGCGGATAAGATGCAAGCGTGCCCGAAGTCCGGCGCATAACCGCCCGATATTTCCGGTATTTTCCGGAATTTGAGGTGAATATAAACCGACATGAAAGGTCGGGATTTCCCGTTGGTGGGGTGATCTTTCCATGCTAATCCACGTTGAATTGTTCGCGCCACTTATCCAATACCATCGTGAGCAGTAATGCCGCCGAAATACCGGTAGAGGCGTAATAATATTCGCCTAGAAAAAAGAACATAGCATAAAGTACCAGCAGGTAAAACGGGATTTTCATTTGATTATCGTCCGTTTTCGATACACATCTTGTCCTTAATACAAAAAGAGTTGAATCCCAATCCGGGTTACAGTTCGTACAGCTCGCCGTATTTTGTTTTGAGATAGGTCATATACGGTTCGATGGTCATCGATTTACCGGTGACCCGTTCGATGAGTTCTGGAGCGGTGTACTTGCTACCGTGTTGGTAGATATTTTCCTTTAACCAACCGTGGAGTATCTCAAACTGTCCCTTTTCGATCTCGGATGGAATCCCCGGATGGGCGTTGAGGGCGGCTTCAAAGAACTGTCCGCTAAGGATATTCCCCAGCGTATAGCCCGGAAATGAGCCACCGATCATCCCGTGGAACCAGTGTACATCTTGCATACAGCCATCTTTATCATGGGGTGGGGTGATGCCCAAATCGCTGGTGTAGCGGGCATTCCACGCTTCCGGTAAATCTTTTACAGCCAGTTTGTTTTCGAGCATTTCATTGGCTAAGTCAAAGCGGATCATGACGTGTAAGTTATAGGTGACTTCGTCGGCATCAACCCGGATTAACGAGGGTTCAACTTTGTTGATTGCCCGATAAAATTGACCGGTGTCCACATCGTGGAGTTGCTCGGGGAAAACCGCCTTCAGTTTTGGGAAAAAGTGTGTCCAAAACTCCCGACTACGTCCAACCACATTTTCCCACAGGCGAGATTGGCTTTCGTGCACGCCTGCTGAGGTTCCGCGATCCAAAGGTGTACCCTCATAGGCGGGGTTAATGCCCTGCTCGTACATGCCGTGTCCGGCTTCATGCAGGGTGCTGAATAGGGCGTCGCTAACGTCATCTTCCCGAAAGCGGGTTGTTATGCGCACATCCCCGATGGAAAATTTGGTGCAAAAGGGGTGGTGGGTGCGATCCTGTCGCCCCCGGTTCAAATCGTAACCGTATTTTTCAATGACCATGAGTCCAAACCGTTCTTGATCCGCTTCGGGGTAGTGGCGGTGGAGGAAGTCCGTGCGGGGCGGGGGCTGTTGGCGGATGGCTTCCACCAGCGGCACCAGATGGCGACGCAATTCCGCGAACAGCGGTTGGATGGTGGCAACGGTCATGCCGTAATTCCACCGGCTAATACGGGCATCTGCCGGATGGTCCAGCTCTGGATAGAATGCGGAATGCTCGCGACTAAAATCCAATGTTTTTTCCAAATAGGGGCGGATTTTCTCAAAGTCATTTGCTGGGCGGGCTTGTGTCCATATTTGGTAGGATGTGCCGATGTGTTCGTAAAAGCGTCCCATGAAGTCCGCGGGAACTTTTGTTGCCCATTCAAAATTGCGCCGTCCTACGCGGATGACACTCGCCTCGTCGGAGTCATAGGGGAGACTTTCTTCATACGGTTTCAGGTCATCCAGCAGTTTGCCGAGTTCATCCGCCGTTGCTTTTTCGTGAAAAATGCGTCCCAACGTGGCCGTTTGGCGGCTACGGGCGGCGGTGCCACCGGGGGGCATGTAGGTGGATTGGTCCCAATGTAAAACGGACAGTACCCGGCTGATGTCTGTCATTTCCTGATAGTAGCGGAGCAACTGTTGATATAATTCGTGCATATGTTCTCCTAATGTTGAGGTTAGGTGTTTATAGCTGGTGATGTTTGCTTTGCCGGGGGATGGGCAAATATTCCACACCGCCACTCTGCCGTCGCATCGGTTGGGGATAGAGCGTCATCAGGTGGAGGATATCCGCGGGCATATCGGTATTGACCGGAAGCCCAAGCGAGCGGGCTTCTTCCGCCGAGATGGGGTAATCATGTGTCCATGTACCACTGGCTAATCGGGTGGCGAGTTCTTTCGCGGTGGTTTCGTCCATTGTTCGTCGTAAGAGGTCGGTTGTTGCCGCTTCGAGTTGCTGGATTGCTTTGCGCCCGATGTCCGCCATCATGAGGGTTTCATCTTCGACCTCGGCAACCGGTTTCTGGTCAACTACTTTCAGGAAGGAGGCGGCGGGATATTGACCCAGTTGGGGATCAATGGGTCCCAAAACAGAATGTTTACACATGACGATTTCATCCGCGGCTAAGGCAATCAGCGTGCCCCCCGACATGGCATAATGAGGGACAAAGACCGTCACTTTACCCTTGTGAGTTTGAATAGCACGGGCAATTTGCAATGAAGCCAATACCAATCCCCCCGGGGTATGCAGTACGATGTCTAGCGGAACGTCATCATCGGTCATGTGGATCGCACGCAAGACTTCCTCCGAGTCATTGATGTCGATGAAGCGCATCAACGGAAAGCCGAGTAAACTCATGGTTTCCTGCCGGTGAACGAGGAGAATAACCCGCGAGCCGCGCATCTTTTCAATTTGGGCAATCTTTCGCGTTCGCATCGCATCCAGATATCGCCGTTGTAAGGTGGGTTGTAGCGCTGAAATGATAAAGAAAAGCCACAGAACATCTATCACACCCATGGTGATCCTCCTGATGAGCGATAACCGTTTGGAAAAAAACCATAACGCCCTTCGTCGGCATAAAACCGGCGGTAGGTGCGTTCGGATCGTTTAATTAGCGGGGTTAATATCCAGCCGGCGAGAAATCCGCCGATATGTGCCCACCACGCAATGCCACCGGTGGTTGGAGGCAATAGTAGCGAAAACACGCCGGGGATGATCTGGGTCATAAACCAGAAGAAGGCAAAAAAGATGGCGTACACTTCCACAAAAACCGGAAAAATAAATACCGGAATGACCATCACCAGCCGTGCCAGCGGGAACAGACGCACATAACAGCCGATGACTCCCGCAATTGCGCCGGAGGCACCTAACGCCGGAACAACCGAATGCGCATTTAACACGGCATGAGCCAGAGATGCCGCTATCCCACATAACAGATAAAAGCAGAGAAAACGCATGGACCCAAGTCGATCTTCCACCGCGGGTGCAAAAATCCAAAGTGTCCACATGTTCAAAATCAGATGTATCCAGCTGCCATGCAAGAACATGTTGGAGAAAAACGGGAGATAGTCGAATAGGGTGTGGGGCGGTGCGACTCCCGCGAGATGCCCAAAGTAGCGCGCCGGAATCAGGGCAAATACGGCAAGAAACCGCTCCAGCACCGGTGGTGAAAGGGATGCCTGAAACATAAAAATCATCCCGTTTAGGAATATTAGCATCCACGTAATCAGGGGTGGGTAACGGGTGGCTACACCATCTTGAATCGGAAACATGCGAGTCTGAATCCATCTTTAGTTATCGTTTTTTGTGAGAGTGTCCTCCGGTTGGGGCGCTTTTTCCCTGTGAAGGTTATACGATCTCTGGATTCGATTGTCAATGATAAAACCCCATCCATTTTCCATGATTGGGCTATTGTGGATGCCTTGAAAAGGTTGTATATTGGGCGTCCACTCTAGCGAATCCATTTTGCGATCTCTATCACAACATTTTTATGGCAAACTCGGGCTTATGATTTCTCCCTATTTTCAATATAAAGATTTTATGCAACAGCATTATGGTACTCAACTTCACCGGATTCCACTGGATATGGGTGATAGTTGTCCCAATCGCCTGCCGGATGGCTCCGGGGGGTGTACGTTTTGTAATCTGCGGGGCAGTAGAGCGATTCAAACCCTCGGTTATGAAACGGTTTATGAGCAAGTTGATGCCGCTATCCGCTTTGCCCAGAGACGCTACCGGGCGACCCAATTTATCGCTTATATTCAGGCGTTTTCGGCGACTTTTGGGGCGAAGCGGCAACAGCAATATCTGGATTTGCTTTCCCGCTTCCCTTTTAGAGCGGTAGTCTTTGGCACCCGGCCGGATTATTTAACCCGATCCGCTTATGCTTTTTTGCAACAGCTTAATGAGTCGCTTGAAGTGTGGGTGGAGCTTGGTGTGCAGACCGTCCATGATCGCACTCTCCGGCGGATTAATCGGGGCCATGATTGGAGCGCCAGTGAACGGGCTATCCAGAAGCTACATGACACCGGTCTTCGGGTTGCCGTCCACGTGATTTTGGGGTTGCCCGGCGAAACTCCCGAAGACTTCCAATATACTGCCAATACCCTGGCGTCACTGCCGATTTCTGGGGTGAAAATCCACAATCTGCATATCGAAAAAGGTACGACTCTCGCTAAAGAACATGCGCTTACGCCGGTGCCTACCTTGATGGAATATGAATACGCCGAACATCTCATGGATTTTATCCGGCGGATGCCGCCAGACATCCCCATTATGCGTATCCATACGGACACGTTGCCGGAAGAACTCATTGCGCCCAAATGGCATATGGATACCCAACAGTTTAAGGCGTATGTAATTCGTCAAATGGTGTATCGTCAGTGGCGGCAAGGTGATTTATACCGCCATGGCTCGCCCTCTATGCCCATTGATCCTGAACCACCCGCGCCGGTCGCTACGGCGGATGGCTCCATTACCTTCTGGAGTGCCGATTATAAAGAACATTACCACGCAGCCGTCGGTGCGCGAACCGAAGCGTTGGAGAAGTTTATCCGGCCTTCTAACTTAATCGACCGATTAAAAAAAGGGGATGTCCGGTTGCTGGATGTTTGCTTCGGGTTAGGGTATAACAGTTTAATGGCGCTGGATGTGGCTCTTGCCACCAATGGTAAAGAACCGCTCCATGCGTTGGAGATTGTGGCGTTAGAAATGGATAAACGGGTGGTGCAAGCGGCGAGTCAGGCGCTTATCCCCTTAGAGACGGATTCATTTTGTTGGCAAACGGCTTTGCACGACCTTGTAACCCACGGTCACTGCACCGTAAGCCCGTCGGCTTCCATTGATATACGCTGGGGCGATGCACGTTTTACCGCTTCTCAACTTCAACCCCATAGCATTGATATTATCTATCTGGATGCGTTTTCGACACAGCGGAACAGTGAACTCTGGACGGTTGATTTTTTCCGACAGTTACGAAATCTGATGAAAGCGGATGGCGTTCTGATTACGTATTGCGCGGCGATTCCGGTGCGAAGCGGTCTTCTTGCCGCGGGTTTTCAGGTGGGAGAAACACCGCCGGTGGGGCGAGACCGGGGCGGAACTATCGCCGCCATCCAAGCGAACCATATTCCGCGACCTCTTCCGGCGAATGATCGTCATCTCATCGAGCACACGACCCGCGGGATTCCCTACCGCGACCCGTATGGCGTCTGGACAAATACGGAAATCTTAAGGCACCGGGAAGCGGAGATTTTAAAGTATAAGCAGGCTCGTGCATCGAACAGAATCGGGGCGGAGGTTTCATGACAACGGCGACCTCATTTTGGATTGTGGCCCCCCAAACCGGCCAATTTCGCTCAGAATCGTTGCCCCCTTTAGCCCCAAATGAGGTGGGTGTACGCACCCTATATAGCGGGATTAGTCGCGGTACCGAACGGTTGGTTTTTAAGGGCGATGTACCGGTTTCCCAATATCCGGTTATGCGGGCACCATTTATGGCAGGAGAATTTCCTTTTCCGGTTAAGTACGGCTATTGTAACGTGGGAGTGGTAGTGGAAGGTGTCCCAGCATGGCAGGGAGCACGGGTATTTAGCTTGTTTCCACATCAGGATTATTTTCATCTTCGCACAGATGATCTGCTGCGTATCCCGGAGACGGTACCCTCCGAGCGAGCCGTTTTGGCGGCAAATATGGAGACTGCACTAAACAGCATTTGGGATAGCGACCTGCGGATTGGCGACCGGGTTGCCGTCATCGGTGCCGGGGTGGTGGGGTGCTTAATTGCCTATCTTGCCGCCCAAATTCCAGCGGTCAATGTGACCCTGATCGATACATATCCGCCACGGCAGACCATTGCCGATCACTTGAACATCCCATTTCAAACACCGGATCAGGTGCAGAGCGAGTTTGACCGAATTTTTCACGCCAGCGGCCATCCGGCAGGGTTACAAACGGCGTTACAGTGGGCGGCACCAGAAGCGCAAATTATCGAAGCGAGTTGGTTTGGAGATACAGAAGTGTGTTTACCCCTTGGGGAGGCATTTCACTCCCGGCGGTTGCAGGTTATTGGTTCGCAAGTGGGATCGGTTGCCATCTCTCGCCGGACACGATATACTTCCCGGCAACGCTTGGCATTAGCACTCTCACTTCTCGCGGATGACCGGCTGGACGCGTTGTTCACGGATCGTATTGCCTTTGCGGATTTACCGGAGCAGTATCCCCGCTTGTTGAATGCCGCGTCCGTACTGGGCATCATTGTGAAATATTAGGGATATGAGTTGGGGAGTTTAGGAGTTTGGGAGTTTAGAAGTTAGGGAGTTAAATGGATATATCAAAGCAGATCGAACAGTGGCAACACCAGCCGGGGATAGAAACGGCAGTTGGCTTATTGGAAGCAATGGAAACAACGCCGGTGCAAGTTGAACTTGCTCCCAGTTGCCTTCGGCTTACCGGTAAAAGTGATTTTTTACGAAACCTGCCGCAATATGAGTTACGGTTGCGTTGGGCACAAACGGCTTTACGCTGGATTCGAGAAACTCCGTTTAAATTGGTCGATTTATTCACAATGCGGGTAAAAGAATACCCAAACCGGGTATTGTTTCAGGAGATGCGCGGTACGATGCCGCACTACTGGACGTATCGCCAAGTTGATCGGATGGTGAAGGAGATTGCCACAGCGTTCTATACGGTTGTACCGGCGTCTCCGCGGGTCGCGATTTTTGCGGAAAACTGTCTTGGTGGGGCATGTGCAGACCTCGCCTGCCTGTTTTATGATATTTTAGATACACCGCTCAATATTCATTTTGATGATGAGACCTTGCTCGATATTTTGGATCGGTTGCAGATTAACATTGTGGTGACCGATACAGAGAGCCGTTGCCGCCGCTTGGAGAATCTCCGGCGAAAGACTGCCCGTCCTTTTGTAGTATTCGTTGTTCAACGGCAGATCAAGCTTCATGAAAATGATACCTATTTTTTGGACGAATATTGTAAGCATTTAAGCCAGGAGCAGATCGACACCCAGCTGGCAAACCGTCCCCGCCGGGATTTGCGCGATGTTGCGACCGTGATGTTCACTTCGGGAAGTACCGGTAAACCCAAAGGGATTGCCTTTTCGGAGTACCACTTGGTCAGCAAACGTTTTTGTCGTGCCGCGGCTTTGCCCAAAGTGGGGGATAACGAGGTGTTACTCTGCTATTTACCGCTTTTCCATACGTTTGGGCGATATTTGGAAATGCTGGGCACGATCTATTGGGGGGGTACGTATGTTTTTACCACGAATACTTCTGCTGAGAATCTGCTCTCCTTGTTCCCGCAGGTCAACCCAACCGGGTTTATCAGTGTGCCGATCCGGTGGGTCCAGTTATACGAAAAATGTTTGAAAAAGATAAAACATGAAACCGATTTGCAGGCGGTACAACTAGCCGTTCGTTCCGTGATCGGACACCGGTTGCGGTGGGGGCTTTCCGCCGCGGGGTATCTTGACCCCAAAATCTTCCGTTTTTTCCAGCGGAATGGCGTGGATTTATGTAGCGGGTTTGGTATGACGGAAGCCACCGGCGGCATTACCATGACACCGCCCGGTAATTATGTGGAAAATGCCGTGGGGATTGCCTTACCGGGTATCGATATCCGGTTAACGGATAACGGCGAAATGCAGATCAGTGGGCATTACATCGCCCGGTATTTAGATGATTTGCCGAGTGCCAGTGCCGCGATCCCCTATCCAGAGGAGGAGGTGTACTGGCTCTCGACCGGTGATCTGTTTCAAGTGACCCCCGAAGGTTTTTACCAGATTATTGACCGCACAAAAGATATTTACAAAAATAACAAAGGGCAAACGGTCGCTCCGGTCAAAATGGAGAAAAAATTTACCGGAGTCCCGGGAATTAAACGGACCTTTTTAGTCGGGGATGGCAAACCGTACAATGTCCTCTTCATTGTACCGGACGAAACAAGCGACTTCATGCAGAAATTTCGCACGGAAGAGAGCCGCCGAGAGTATTTTCAACAATTGATTACCACCGCGAATCAAAAATTGGCGCCGTATGAACGGGTAATCAATTTTGCCATTTTAGACCGGGATTTTGATCTCAAACGGGGGGAACTGACCCCCAAAGGTTCGTTCAATCGCAAAATCATCGTGGCGCATTTTAGCCACTTAATCGATGAACTTTATCAGCGTGAATATGTAGAATTGGCGTGCGATGAGGTCTGTGTGCGGATTCCACGCTGGTTTTTCCGGGATCAAGGTATGTTAGAAGGGAGTATCTCCATCTCTCGCATGGGGTTGCACAATTTGACGACCGGTAAAATGTTACCTTTAAAACGGGTGGCGGAGTCGGGTACAACTCTTATTGGGGATTTAGAATATACGGTCACGAATGGCGTCATTGACTTAGGGCTATTTTCCCGCCAACCCCGCCTCTGGGTCGGAAATCCGGCACTGATCGCATTTTGCATCTGTAAAGAGGGCTGGGATGTACCGCTGGATGGGGTTTCGGCGCACCTTTTTCGTCCGTGGGAGATTGCCCGGCAATATGACCCAACGGAGTTACCAGTACCGCAAAAAGTGCGGGATGCCGAGTTGCTTCGCATCAATCGGCTGGTCTGTACGGCAATTTTGGGTCCTACGGAACTGGCGTATTCAGCGTTGGAAGAACTTAGTACGGCGTTAACAGAGGTTGATAGCCGTTTAGGTGATGTCATCCGCCGCCGGTTGGAAACCTTAGCCCGCCACCCAGACGAAGATATCCGCTGTTTCGCGTATCAAATTTTGTTACTCGATGAGCCGGTCTCCAATTACAACCTAGCTTTTCCGGCATTTATGCAATCTGGCTTATCTTTTCTCAATAAAAAATCGATAGAAAATATTGCCTTTGGTAAGATGGAAAAAAAGCGGCTGGAAGCGCTTCGCCAGCGGCTGTTTAGTTACCGGATGCAACTAAATTGGCCCCTCAATGAGAGCATGCGCCAACAGTTTGAGCGCATCTTCCAACTGCTGGTCAGTTTTGTGGACCAACATCCGGAATTTTACCATCCCTTGCGGGCAGAACTGGCAAGTTGGGTTCTCCACCGCAACGACCGGGCTTTGGCTGAGATTGCAGAACGGTATTTTAATGAATTGTATCAGGTTTATCAGAGCAAGTTTGAGGGCGACCTCGATACTTACCAGCAGGCAGATTGGGACGAAAAAATTGTATTTGATGATGGTTTGGTGGCGGATGAAATTCAGCGCATAAAAGCCGTTTTCCGGGCGGCGCCGTTCCTCAAACATTCCGTGATGCTCGCATTTGATGAACGCCAATTTCATCTGGCAGATGTCCCGCCGGGTGGAATTTGGGTCTCGCGGGTAGAATCGGGACATTATCGTGACCAATACCGGGTCTGTATTAATACCATCCATGACGCCCATTTTGATCTACAACTCGTACTCAGCGACGACCTCGATCAAGCGATGACCAAAGAATCCGTTTACTGGCATGTGGCGATCAGCGGGTATCCTTACGGGCAATCGGTGTTACCGCGAATGGGGTGTTTTGATACCGGAAGTGGCGCTTTGGCAACACGTTATACCGGCGAACTGAGCGTGTGGGAGAAAATCCGCGAGTTTTCCAGTGCTCGTATCCCCGGCAAGACGTTTCCGGGACTCAATGCGTGGCGAAAGTTGTTTATTCAAGCCTTAGCCGGATTTTATCGCGGCTGGCACAATAGCGGCTTTCAGATTGTGCCGGGCGTCATCTCGCCCAATAACATTGCCGTACCGGAACTCGATTTTTTGGAAAGTTCCACGATCTTGTCCATGATCGGCTGGCAAGAGTACACCAACACGCTTTCCCTCATTAAACCGATGCTGCAAAACTTCTACTTCAAGACGGTCGCTCACTATCCCTGGTGCAAAGATGATTTGCATGTGGATTGGATATTTGATGCCTGCCAAGAAGCGTTAGGACGGGAGCCGGCGCAGGAATTTTTCGCCCAACTCCAGACGGAACTCAGCGGGGAACGGCTGGTATGGCTGGATGGTACGCCATTGGGACAATGCCTAGAGCGGTATCTCAAGGATAACGAGGATTTCTATTACCTGCCCCTTGCCGTCCGCAAAGCCATTGAGTGGTACAAAACGTGGGAAAAAACGAATGAGGCAATTCACTCCACTGCCCGGAAAGAAGTGGTGTTGGAAGTGTACCGACTTTACCGGATCCATCGCTTCCCTGAAATCAATCGCTACTACTTGTACCGGTACACCTATTTTTCACCGATGAATGACAAAGTCCATCAGGCGTTTGACCAGCTTCTTCAAGCCATGCAACGAGAACCTCAAAAACCGGCGATTGAGTTCTTGGAACTCTCTGACCTGCAAAGTACCTTAACCCGTAATGAAGACCGCGATGTGTTCAGCCAGATGGTCTTCCCCCATGAGACGCCCCATAAATTTGATGTTCTCAAAATTGGAGATAGCGACCACAAACAAATTTTAGTGCATTCGTATATCACCGACCGGTATGGGGAAACGTATGTCTTCCGACGACCCACTGAACCGGCCGAAATTGGCCAATTTTACCAGTTATATTTCCCCGAAGTTATCTCAGAGCAAGACCGGCATTACATTGTGATCGACTCGCAGGAACGCGTGGTCGGTGGGATTCGTTATAAATTGATGGAAGACCATATTGCCCAAATTGACCGAACCATCGTTTCCGCCACTCTGCGCGGACGGGGTTTGGGTCAAGCGATGGTGGAAAGTTTCTGCCGGCGGATGGAAAGTCAAGGAGTTCAACTGATCAAAACGCACTTCTTTTTACACAACTTTTATGAAAACTGTGGGTTTGTGGTCGATCACCAATGGGGTGTTCTGGTGAAGATACTGGTGCCCCAACCGGACAAATTAACTACCGAAGATTATCTCGATACCACCATAGCTGAGGATGGTGAGACGAAACCTATACGGGTTTAACCGCTTTATTTGCCATAACTTGCCTGCTTTTCAGGCGTTGCGATGATTCTGATGGCTGGTGGACTTGTCCCGGGCTTGGTGATGAAATCATTCCGTCTATTATATGGCGTATCCAACCGGATTCAAACTCGTGACTTATCTTATCTTATTTTTTTGAAACCCCGGTAAAAGTTGGTCTTGATTTTTTTTGATCTCTGTGTTATTATGATTGCTATCAATCCGCGATTTTTGCATTCTGCACTGCTCACCCCCCCCTCGTATAAATCTAAAAATCCAATATGTTTTTTCAAATCGTTCCTCTTCTATTTATCTTTCTTCCAATATAAGGAGGCAGGTATGTCAACTTCTAGGTTTTCATTTATATTCGTAGTCGCTCTGTTGCTGGGGCTATTTGGCTTTTCACAGGTTCAGGCAGTATCATCAGCGTCACTTTCCATTGCGGATAGTAGCGCCGTTGAGGATTCTGGTACGCTAAGTTTTCGGGTGACGCTTAGTGCGGCGGTTGCTGGTGGGGTAACTGTTAATTACAACACCACTTACGGGACGGCGACCTCCGGTGATTTTACGCCGGTTAGTAATGGTGTGCTGACGTTTAGTCCT
>RFFQ01000013.1 GCA_003697105.1 Gemmatimonadota bacterium
CGTCTGGTGATTTCGCGCTCCATTGGTTGCTACGATGTCGGATAATTGACATCCTCTTGATAAAACACCGGCTAAAACAACAAAACCTCACAGATGATAGGCATCTGTGAGGTTTTTTTATCCGGTGAGTAGAGGAAGACCTACTTGATCTTACTCGCCACAAATTTGAACATGTTTGAAGGTACCCATGCTTTCGCCACCTGATCTGGATTTGGCATTTCGTTCGGATATAGATTATGGGCTTTTAACTGTTCCACCAATTTCGGATCAAAAGGTTTATAATTCAGTTCTTTGCGAATGTTAAGGTAGTAGTTCCAGTGATTATAAAAATGTTTATTTTCCACACCATACCCCACAAATATGGAATACTTCGGTCCCTTGATGTAACTTCCCGAGTGAATGACTCGCGGATCGAAAATGATGCAATCCCCCGGTTCCGTGGCAATCCAATCCGCTTTATCCGCAATCGGGTCATTTCCGGTGATGACGGACATCACATTACGGACGAAACCGGTCCCTTTTTCAATTTTTTTGCGTTCCGCATCGATGTTGACCGGGTCATACCGGTGACTACCCGGGATCAAGCCCAGTTTGAAATCACTTTCCGCATGTTTTTGCAGATACACCCCGCACCGGAGCAGTTTGTAAGGCGCTTCGCTTTCATCCCAATCATCCCCTTCACCAAATTTACGGGTCACGCTATCCCGGTGCCACGTCACTGCCGAAAAGCCTACGTGCAAATCATTATGTTGCAAAAACCGGATATCATCACCTAAAAGGGCACGCGCATATCCCAATAGTTTCTCATTGAAAATATGCTCCCAAAAGTCCGGTGTTTGCGCCACACCATCCGGTAACGTCCACGCTTTGTAAAGCGTTTTTTTCGTTTTGTATGTTTTCAATTTTCCGGAGGTGAAATCTTCCCGACGAATACCCGAACGTTCTTCCAATTTGGCTAAATATTCCTGCACTTTCTCTTCCGAAAGTAATTGTCGAACAACGATATAACCTTTTTCCTTAAATTGTTGATGTTGCTCTGGGGTTAACATAATGGACTACCTCTTTCTTTTGGTTATGAATGTGTCGCTGATAGAATTAGGTCACATAATTCTCGCACCGCGCCCTTACCACCGGGCTTACTCAATATCCAATCAACATGCCGCAGAATACTCGGATGGGCATCTGCCACGGCAATACCTAATTTCACCCGTTTTAAACATTCCAGATCATTCACATCATTCCCCACATAAGCCACTTGCTCCAAAGTAAGATTCCGCTCTTGCAAAATGTGGTCAAGCATACGGGATTTATCGCGAATCCCTTGATAGCACGGTAAATTTAATTTTTCACAACGCGCAGAAACCACCGGATTGACTTCTGTAGAAAGTACCACAACTTGAATATCACGCTGGCGCAATAAATTGAGTCCCATTCCATCGCCCCGATTACAGATAACGGCTTCCCGTTTATCTTCAAAAACGATCACGGTATTATCGGTAAAAACACCATCAAAGTCAAACACAATTAATTTTATGCCTTCAAATAGTTGAATCAGCAGGTGATTCGGGTGTACCATCTCCCGGTCATCTTTTGCAATAAGCCATTCTGCAAAGACCCATTGATCCGGAGTGTCGATGTCCACCGCATAGTAGGGGTCAATCATTAACGGTAAAATATGGTCACCGGTCAAAGACTGTTTTTCCATAATCGTGCGGTAACGGATCGTATCAATATGCCCCGTCTGCCAAAACGTAGGCGGCAATTTTTGGCGCGGCAAGTTGTACGGCTCATCAAATTCAGATTCTAAGAGCGGCGTTAGGTATTTCGCCTCGCGTCGCCACATTTTATATGGATTTTCGCCGGAACGTGTGATAGATCGTACGGAGTCCGCTTGGGGATCCGCCACGAGCAATTGCACAGATTCATCCACGCTGGTGGGAGGGCGAAAGGGCGACGTCGGTCGTAGTTGGACTATTATTTCCGGTTTGTAAGCTTCGTTCTCCTCTAACCATTTCAAGGCATGCACCATTACCGGAAAATCTGTGGTATCATCCTGAGCCAGTTGTGATGGACGAATAAAAGGGACTTCTGCGCCGTAGCGCTGGGCAACTTCCGCAATCAAACTATCATCGGTTGAGACAATCACCCGACCCACGGACGCGGCTTGCCGTCCTGCCGCAATGCTATATGCCAACAACGGATGCCCTGCCAATAACTTGATATTTTTGCGTGGAATTGACTTTGATCCTCCCCGAGCCGGAATAATTGCCAATACATTTTTCGGATTTACCATGCAGACCAGCCTCCATCAATCACTAAATTTGCCCCTGTCATATAGGATGAGGCATCTGATAATAGAAAAATAAGCGCACCGCAATATTCGTCCTTGTTTGCCATGCGATTCAGCGTGGTGCGAGCACTGTAACGACGCACAAATTCCTCGTCATGGTTGTTGAACACACCGCCCAAAGTCAGCGTGTTGACCCGAAGCCCGTTATCCGCCCAATACGCGGCTAAATATTTGGTAAACCCAAAAACGGCGCTTTTGGTGACCGTGTAATTAACCGGTTTGTAAGTTGGCGGTTCATTGGGGTCATCTTTTTGATAAAGCCGCTGATCCGGCCCATTCATACCGTAAGTAGATGAAATATTGACTACAACCCCTTTCTTCTGTTGGATCATGATCGGCGCAACGGCTTGGGTGCACAAAAACATACCCGTCAAATTTACATCGAGACTTTGTTGCCACAATTCCAAGGGGAAGGTTTCAAATGAATTGGTATGAAACTGTTGGTGGTCGCGATCAAATTTGGGGTCAATCGCGGCGTTATTGACCAAACCATCGATACGACCATAGGCATTCATAACTTGATCGATCATCTGTTGGATGGAATTCAGGTCGGTGAGGTCTAACCGGAGGGGCAACGCTTTTTCACCGGGGACATTTTCCGCGGCGGCTTGTGCGGCATCGAGGTTTAAGTCGGCAACCACGGCGTGAGCACCGGCTTCCGAAAGTGCCGCCACATATTCCCGTCCCACCAGACCGCCCCCTCCAGTGACAATCACCACCCGTCCGGTCATGTCAAACTTTTCTTTATACATTCTGCCATGTCCTTTCTGCTGCTGCAAGTTTGATAGCTTCTATTATGTGTTGAATCCGAATCCCGTCCGCGAAGGTGGACAACGATTTAACCGGCTCATCAAAAATTAAATTCAAAAATTCACCCATTTCATGGAGAAACATGACGTTCCGTTCATAGTGTGCCGGCGGGTTGAAAACGGTGGTTTCTTCGGTTTCTGCTTCGTAGAGTATTGCTTTACCGCTGATGTCATCCCAATGAATGGTTCCGCATTGTCCCACCAGATGTACCCACCGCGCGGTCGGACGCTCTACATAATTGAGATGAACCGAGCCAAACGCTCCAGAGTCAAATTGGAGTAAGGTCAAGGCGGTATCTTCGGAATCCACCTCCAAGCCGCCGATAATACCTGTTACCGCCGAGACTGCGGTGATTTCTCCCACCAGCCAGCGGAGCATATCAAATGGGTGGCACAATGTCAACAAAACTCCCCCACCCAAAGCGGCTTGGGCACTATAACTTTTCCGGTAATCTTCCCACGGATGCCACCCCGGCAGATATTCCCCATAATGCGCTTCTGCCGTGACAATCTGCCCAATTTTCGCTTGATCCAACCATGTTTTGACCTGTTGCAATGCGGGATGAAACCGGTATTGAAATCCCATCATCACTTTAAGGTGGTTTTGGGTCACAATCCGTTGCAATTCCGCAATTCCATCCAGCGAGTGGGAAATCGGTTTTTCTAACAGAAGGTGACTTCCCGCTTTCGCGGCTTCGATGGCAACGGGTAAATGAAGTGCGGTCGGATTAGCAATGATGGTTGCCAACGGCTTTTTTGCTAATGCCGCTGCTAGGTCATATTCGGTGGGGATGTGTTCAAAAGGGTTTTCTGGGAGCGTGCTTTTACCGGTACGGTAGAGCAATAGATTATCATACCCTAATGCCAGCAAATTTTGTAGGTGACGACGACCGATAGAACCTAAACCGGCAATCAAAATAGGCTGTTCTGTATTCATGTCGATGTACCTTTGATAACGTTCCGGCAGACCTCAGCGATATACTCGCTGGATTTTCCGCCGTTCTGCCACGGTGTCAATTTGCGTAGCTCTGCCACATCCAAATCGTAAGAATGGACTTCTTTGCCTAGGGCTAAGCCAACATAATTCACGGTGGAATATTGGGTGATGAGCACATCACAATTGGCGATCATCTCATCCGTATTGCCCTCGGTATAAATCAAGGCATGGGGCGCCAACGCTTTAATTTCACGTACCGCTCGTTCTTTTTTCTCATTGGGATGCAATTTGAAGATTACTTGCCGGTCACCGGCAATATCCAGCGCATATTGGATAAATTTCTTCCGATTATGAATTTTCAGCGTTTCGCGCGCATCCGAAGTGGCGACCAACACGTAATGTTTGTGCGGAAAGTCGTTATCTAAAAAGCGTTTTACATTATCAAAATTGGGGATGCCCGTCACCACAATTTTTTCCGGTTTGACCCCTTTACGGATGAATAAATCCCGGTAACCTTCTGATGCTACACAGAACTTTTCATACGCATCGGATAAGCCCGTGGTTGACGTTCCGGCAAGGTAGCGTGGCAATTTCAGCGTTTTTACCAGATGGTACGTCCACTTTTCGGGGTCGGTCATGCCCTCCTGCACCAGCACAATTTTTTTATCCGCAATATTACGCTGGATCACCAGATCAGAAGAGGAAACAACTAAATCATAATCACCTGCCGTTCCACCGTAATCGGTCTTCAAATGATGCGCTTCAAAGTATTCACGAGATTGGCGCGCCCGTTTTTCCCCCATGACGGTGAATTCCAACAAACGTGCTTTTGCCAGTAATCCCAAAAACCCGTCGCTGTAATAGGTAGTAAAATAACAATCGTATTCATCCATCAGATGTTGTGCGATCTGGTGCATCATGGTGGTCTGGTTCATCGAACCACCAATAAATAAAATTTTATCTGTGCCCATTATTAAAAAAATATCTAGCTAGTAGGTTCAGAAGATACCGGTTTTGAAGTGAGATGCAACAAGCCGGCAAACACAAAAATATCTAAAATCAATAGGAAATAAAAGGTCAAAAATCGCCACCCAGCGGTTATCAAACCGATGGCTTCTGCCGGTAAAAACGGCTTATAAATAATAAAGAAGATGGCTTCTGCGCCCCCAGAGGCACCCGGTAACGGCACAAAATTCATTGACAAAAAGACAAACCACTGCAAGATTAAAAAGCGCAACGGGTCTGCCGGTAACCCGAGACTCAGCACCAACGCGGTAATAACGGAATAACGGCAAATCCATTGAATGCCTGTGATAAACGTCGTTAAAACATACCACAGTTTGCCGCGCCGCGCCACCAAACGGTAAACATATTTAAATTCATCCCATGCAATCGCCGCTTTACGAGCAAATCGAGCAAGAACAGATGTTCGCTGCGTCTTAAGTTTGGGATTGATAACCTTTCGCTTGAAGACCGTCAAGACAAAAACGATGACCAACACCCCTAAAAGAACATATAATGACAGCGGCGATACTATTTTTGCTTTTGCGGCGTCCCATAAGCCAAAATCCCACATGGAATATCGAGCGAGACCCACCGGAAAAATGACCAGCAGGAAAAATAGGTAAAAACCGAAATCTTCAACAGCCCCAAAGGTTGCTAATGATGCCGCTTCGCCCGGACTCAAGCCTTCCTGAATCAGCATTCCGGCTTTGACCGGGGAGCCACCTACGGAAGTGGGGCTGACTGCCGCCCCCATCTCCGTACCAATGACGATTTTCATCACGCGCAAAAACGGGATGTTATAACCTAAGAATCGAGTCCAAATCAACACCCGAAACGTATTCAAAAACCACGGGATCCATGTCAATAGGAGCGCCAAGAAAAAGTATGGCAACGAAAATGAAATCACCGAAGTGAAAATATCATCATCCGTGGTCAAAAAGGAAAAAATTAGATTTCCAGCAACACCCATTAAAATAAAAATTAACAACCTCCGAAAAATTTTATCAAAATCAATGGAAAATGAGGAGGTTGGAGCGGGAACTGGAGTTTGGATTGGCACAAGTTGTTAATCCTAAAAGTAAGGTGCTTAAAATTTATGTTCGTGAACACAAGAGCCCCCAATTTATAGTAAATAAGCCGTTTACGCCAGTTATTTTATGATGAAAAAGGCACACCAGTTCAATATTTTCCAACATACCGATAGCCCAGATTCGGCTTGATCCGTTGGAACGGAATCGCGAAACACCGCCCAGCTAGCGGCGGCATTAATAAACCCTCAAATATGAGAATGGAGAACTCATGAACATTTGGTCTTGGAGCGGAATAACCCTTCTTCTACTGATTACCAGTTGTACTCCTCCGCCTCGTCCCCCGTCACCCCATATTACCCGTGATAACCCCCTACTTTATCAGGAGATTGCCCAACGGCGTTTTCTGGGACAGGCAGAATACCGGTTCAATCCGACAAAAACCCATGTAATGGTCATCCGGCGCGGTAAAACACGCCCATTTACACCCAAATATGCCCAGCCACTCGAGTTTTTTATCTTTGATCTGGCGGAACAGCGAATCGTTTATGAAGATCAACAAGCAAATGGGAAGGTGACTTGGGTCACCCCCCATCAGATTAAAGTTACGTTATTCCCGGAAACCATGCAAGGCATTGAAAACGAACCATACGGCTACCTTTATGACGTGCAAACACAACAAAAAACGGTGTTATCACAATAATTTACCGCCCATTTTCGGACAACTTCAGTCCGATAATGGGCACTTTACTGTAATTTGTTCAATTTAAGGAGGATGTGAAATGTCGCATCGATTATGGATTACTTATATTGTGAGTTTGAGCGTGATCATTGGGTTCGCACTCACCAGTTTTGCCGGGAGGGACGATCTGCCCGAAGAGACGAAACGACCGGAATTATATCATCATGATGCCCAATCAACCTACAAACGGAGTCTAGCGGTCTATCCACCCGAAACAAACGGGTTCAGTTCCGCCCAATTACGGGATAAACGTCTCCAACAGCGGTTAGGGATTCGGAAGGCAAAGAAAGATATGAGCTTTGGTCATCCTGATAAATTTTTTGAGTTGCACCAAGCCCTACGAACGCGAGGCGGGGAAATCGCACCATCCTATCCCCCGAATTATAAACAGATCGAACTGGAAAAAGCTCTGCGCCGTAGCCATCAACGCGGCTTACGAGAAAACCTGGATTGGATTGAACGCGGACCCGCCAACGTGAGCGGCCGAACCCGCGCCATTGTGGTAGACCCAGATGACCCACTGAATATATGGTACGTCGGTGCGACCAGCGGCGGTTTGTGGAAAACCACAAATGCCGGTGAAAGTTGGATCGATTTAACCCCACCGAATATGGTCAATCTCGCCATCGGTACGTTAGCGATGGCGGCTTCTAACCCGAATGTGATGTATGCGGGTACCGGAGAAGGGCTAGGCGGTCTGGGGCAAGTTCGTGGGGATGGTATATTTAAAACAACGGATCGTGGTGAAACATGGGTGCAGTTGGAAACCACCCTTGAATTTTCGAGTATCAATCGCATTATCGTTGATCCTACAGATGAAAATATTGTGCTGGCAGCGGCAGAAGCCAATCGATATGCGTCTGGACAAGTAGGCGGCGGTGTGGTTGAACCGTTTGGTCGTATCTATAAATCTACCGATGGTGGCACTACCTGGACGATAACTTATGAGAACTCCAACGGCTATCCGGTCGAACAGATCATCGCCAATCCGGATAGTTTTCATATTCAATTTGCCACCGTGCAATGGGATGGCATCTTCAAATCCACCGATGCCGGGGAGACCTGGACACAGAAGCTCAATGTCGCCAATTACAATGGACGACGGACGGAACTCGCCATTTCGCCCTCTAACCCTCGTTACATGTATGCCGGGATAGAAGGATCATTTGGTAGTGGAGCACTCCTTTTTCAATCAACAGATATGGGCGAAACGTGGACAAACCTAGCGGCGCAAGGGGCGAATATCCCCAACTGGCTCGGATCACAAGGGTGGTACGATAACTGTTTGGCGTTCAGCCCCTATGATACATCCGAGCTATATCTGGGGGGTATCCATCTCTGGAAATCGACACTCCTCAGTGAAGGCATTATTGATGTGCAAGAAAATGGCACCGATGAATTTATGATGTTGATCCCGTGGGGTGGTTTTGAAGGCGGCGGTGTCGGGACCGGGGTACAGTTTGCCAGTGTCGGGGCGCCACCCCCATTTGGCTTGGAAGATGAAGATTATGTTTCCGTTGAAGTTCGCTTTGGTCCCGGTATTCACCAGCGGATCCACCGGTTTGGTTTTGACGGCTTTCAAACCCTTTACGAAGATTATGAGGAGGTGCCCTTTGAAGTTTGGGATACCGAGAATGATCGCCAATTGATGGCTTCCTTCCTCGATTTTGACGGGAACGATGCTTTTGAACTCACCCCCATCCTGGATCCGAACAACCCCACAAATGACATCATCATGATCAACAGCGTACTCTATGCCGAAACGCCCGATCCGACGATTTCCGGACGGGGGGATGGGCTATTTTACAAAAATATCTACACGATTTGGTCGGGACTAGCGCCGGGCGCCACGTGGGAACCGGACAGCCTACCGGAATCCAACTTAGCGATTATTTATGGTGAAATTGACGATCCGGTGTTCGGAATCCACCAAATTTCATATGGGTACAACCCATTTACGGACAGCGGCACTCATGCGGATCACCATAATTTAACACTGATTCCAATTAATCCGGAAGAAGGCACTTTTCGCATTCTGAACGGGAATGATGGCGGGGTCTTTTATTCCGATGATGGCGGCTTAACGTGGGAAAACACCCTGAACGGCTACAATACCACCCAATTTTACGGCGTTGATAAAAAACCCGGCGCCGATGAATATATTGGCGGGATGCAAGATAACGGTACGTGGCAATCTCCACCGGGCGTCAGTGCGGATAGCACCACCAGTTGGCTGTATCGCATCGGGGGCGACGGATACGAAACGGCATGGCATTATGAAAATCCAGACTGGATATTAGGCGGCTATCAGTTTAATGGTATCAATCGCAGCACCAACGGCGGTGAAACTTGGGTTGACATCAGTGGCCAAATTGAAAGCGGCGCCGGAAATGCCCCATTTGTCACCAAAATTGCCAAATCCAACAGTGATCCCGATCTAGTATTTGCCGTTAGTGCCTCTGGGGTATGGCGATCCGATGATTTTGGCGAAACATGGATTTTAACCCCCATCCCCGACCGGGAATGGCGAATGAGCAACCAAACCCATGTCCAGATTTCCCAAGCGAACCCACAAGTGGTCTGGGCAGGGGCACGCTTGGCAGACCCGGCAAATTCCCGCGCGACGTTGCATGTCTCGCAAGATGGTGGCTTAACCTTCACCCCTTGCGAAAGACCGGATTACGATCTCGGTTTAGTAACCGGATTGGCGACCCACCCCATCGACGAGGGTACCGCTTATGCACTGTTTTCATTCAGTGGAGCACCAAAAGTGCTACGGACAACCGATTTTGGACAAACGTGGGAAGACATTTCCGGCTTTGGCAACAACGGAGAGAGTGATAACGGCTTCCCGGATGTGGCAGTTTATTCCTTGTTGGTGATGCCGCACGATCCAGACGTGATCTGGGTTGGGACGGAGATCGGGCTATTTGAATCCACAGATAATGGCGAAAGTTGGGCGTATGCAGATAATGGCTTCCCGGCAGTCTCGATCTGGGAGATGAATATCACGGATGATCAGGTTGTGATGGCAACGCACGGGCGTGGCATCTGGTCGGTCACTATCCCCGAACTGCCGCCACCACCGGTCGTCACGCGATCACCCCGCTTACGAATGTATCAGGGACCCCAACCCTATTTGACCGTTGATATCGCCCTGCGCTCCCCCTACGATTCCACGCAGGTGTGGATCAATGATGAGGTAATCCATCTTCCGGCAAATGAAACCCCACAAGATACCGTGATCGAATACACCGTTGCCGAAGAAATGGAGGTAAACGCCAGCGTGATTGCCTTTCGGGACGGTCGGGAATACCGGTCGCCGATAATTACTCAAACCGCGTACCCCCTCGTGGAGCCACAAGTAAGTTATTTGAATCTGTTCGATGAACCTTCCGAAGATTTTATCGGAGACGGGTTTTCCATTCAAACGGTTTCCGGTTTTTCAGAACCCGCCCTCCATTCGCTCCACCCGTACCCCAACCAAACCAGCTTGATTTCCATGTTGCGGGTACCAATTATTGTGGGGTCGGGGAATTATGCCTTTCTGCAATTCCAAGAAGTGGTCATTGTGGAACCGGGGGAACCGGGGAGCGTCTTCGGTGATTTTAATTTCTGGGATTATGTGATTGTCGAAGGTACCCGCAACGGGATTGATTGGCTACCCCTCCTAGATGGCTACGACTCCCGCGTTGACCCAGCGTGGCTGGATGCGTACAACGGTGGTACCGTCGATGAATCTCTCTATCGCTTCCGGCGGATCAACCTGAACGAAACCTTTGAACCCGGGGAAACCATCTTGATCCGGTTCCGGTTATATGCCGATGCGGCAGTACGCAGTTGGGGATGGGCAATTGACAATCTGGAAATTCAGGAATATGTCGGGGTTGCGCCCGAACAAACCCGAATCGATATACCCCAATCGTTTTACCTAGCGCAAAATTACCCCAATCCATTTAATCCCCGCACCACCATTGCCTTTTCTATCCCCGCCCTCGAACAAGTCAACCTCACGATTTACGATCTCAGCGGGCGAAAAGTGGATACCGTCGTGGATCAGCGCCTAGAAGCCGGTAACTATGAAGTCGTCTGGGATGCCGGAGACCGGCCTAGTGGCACCTATTTCTACCGGTTGAGCGCGGGAACACAGCAACAAACCCACCGGATGATTTTGCTCAAGTAACATTCAACCGGTGCCTCCCAAACCCCGCCAATTGGGATTCAATTGGCGGGGTCTCCCCCCAACCTAAATCTAAACGGTTTTTTTATTGCATCTCCCTACAAAATATCGTAAAATCTCCCACATGAACGCTTCACCTACGAGTTTTCAAGGAGGAGATGCCCAATGCCCAACCATCACCAGCACCCACAAAACCCGTATGAGCTATTACGCAAAAAGCTCCAACGGTTACAAAAAGCACACATTTTAGAGACAGACCCCAGTGTAAAATTTAAGTTGGAACACCAAATTAACGAGATTGAAGCCGAACTCACCCGGTTAAAATCATCCTCAAGTGTACCCTCTTCGTCGCCATCAACAACCCCCCCCATAACGGAACCCACACCGGCAATCGATAAGCCCGCGCCATCCCAACAGCCAACAACAACACCCAAATCCGACATTCTAAAATGGGGATTCTGGTTGACCGGCATCCTTCTGGGCTATATTCTGGTCTTATTGGTCGGTATCCCGATTTTTGAGCAGTTCGCCCCGAATTACACCCAGACATTAGTCTTTGTGGTATTGGTAATCGTCAGTCTTGTAGCGGCAATAGTGCTTTTCGGCTTTTTGGAAAGTACAGGTCTGTTCACAACCAAATGGGTCGAATTTGGCGGCGCGGCGGCACTCGCCGGCTGGATGATCTGGTTTGGCATGGATCAACTCCAACCCGAAGTTCCTGTAGAATTACCCTCAATGAAAATCAGTGGCTTGATTTTTGTGGATGGAAAACCGGCCAGCGGGGTACGCGTCCGCTTAATCGAGACCGGCACCGATACTCAAACGAACGAAGGCAGTTTTTCCCTAAAATTCACAACTGCCAACCACTTGGAGACCTATCATCTTCGCCTGCAATACAGTGAAATCGATACAACCGTAGAAATTCGCCCTTCTGCCATGCACGCCTTACGGATCGATTTAGCCTCTCCGCCGAAACAGATCAGTGACGAGAAGCCCGAACCGGTGACCGAACCCCCCGTTCCGAAGGACATCGACCTAAAAAGTACCCTCGTTAATGTCATCGATCATCCGGTCCGCATCTATGTTGCAGGTCATACCTATGAAACTCACACCAATCGGGAAGGTAAATTTCATCTGCAAATACCTCGACCGGAAAGACCGTTTCGGGTGGAGATTTTTACCGGGAATACTCTGTTTTGGTCTAGCCCTATCTACCAGCCCACCACATTCACCCATTTGCCGACCCGCATTTGGAAAGAGAAAAAATGAGTCCAGTAATCCAATCCCTAAATCCTCCAATGTTGGTACGATTTTCACTGTATGGTTTTCTGAAAAATCAACGGTATTTTGAGCCGTTTTTATTTCTGATTTTCCTTGAAAAGGGGTTGTCCTATTTTGCTATTGGAGTATTGATCGGTTTTCGGGAGTTGTGTCTGAATCTAATGGAAATTCCCAGCGGGGCGTTGGCAGATTTGTACGGGCGCCGGCGGACGATGATCGCGGCCTTTGTGGGATATGTGATCTCGTTTGTGGTATTTGCCCTGAGTCATTCTTTCTGGGCATTGATGGGGGCGATGTTCTGCTTTGCCATGGGGGATGCCTTCCGTAGCGGGACTCATAAAGCGATGATTTTTGACTGGCTGGCACACGAGGGCCGCCTCACGGAGAAGACAAAAGTGTACGGCTTCACCCGTTCGTGGTCAAAGATGGGGTCGGCGCTTTCCGTGGTGATTGCCGCCGGCATGGTCTTTTATTCCGGGCAGTACAGCCATATTTTTTGGTTTTCCATCCCACCCTATGTACTGGGGATTATCAACTTTTTCGGCTATCCGGCGTATTTGGATGGCGCACGCCGGCGATCCTTTTCCGGGCATGCGGTATGGTCTCATTTTAAGCAAGCACTCCACCGGTCGTGGCAGGATTCCAACATCCGGCGCTTGATCGTAGAATCCATGGGGTTTGAGGGGCTGTATAAATCGGTCAAAGATTACCTCCAACCGGTGATCCAGCATTTGGCGGTAACGTTACCACTATTGGTGGGGGTAGAAGACACCCGGCGCACGGCCTTAATGGTTGGGGGAGTCTATTTTGTGCTTCATGTGCTTTCTGGAATTGCCTCGCGCCGGGCGTATCGTTTGCGGGATCGTCTGGGAAGCGAAGAGAACGCCGCGAAATGGCTCTGGCAACTCTACGGGTTACTGTTTTTAATCCTCACCTTCAGTTTCAGCCGGAATATGCTGTGGGTTGCCATCCTATGTTTTACCGGTATGGCCATTGCCCAAAATATGTGGCGTCCAATTTTAGTCAGCCGGTTTGATGATCATGCCCCAGCAGAAGAAAGTGCCACGATTCTGTCTATCGAATCCCAATCCAAGTCCTTAGCAACCATCCTATTAGCGCCGCTATTGGGATATGCGGTCGATCAATTTAGCTTTTTACCGTTGGGTATTTGCGGCATCGCCGTTTCGAGCCTGATCGGGTTCCAGTTTTACCGGCGCTGACAGTGCAGAAACCTCCCCATCCCCAACCTGACCAGATAACTTTTGGTTTGACTTTTGATCCCTCCGATCATAGATTAAGCGATCTGTAACCAACATCTTCCCAGTTTTATTACCTAAATTCGGGGTTCTAAACTGGAAAACCCCATAACAACTATACCAGCAGAAAAATACGATTAAGGAGGATTTGATGGCGGAATACACGCCCCGGCAGATTGTGGCTGAACTGGACAAGTATATTGTAGGGCAAGCCAAAGCCAAACGCAGTGTGGCTATCGCCCTACGAAACCGTTGGCGACGGCAACGTGCCGCCGAAGAGATTCGGGACGAAATCATGCCCAACAATATCATCATGATAGGACCAACCGGTGTGGGTAAAACAGAGATTGCCCGCCGTCTGGCACGTCTGGCAGGCGCCCCGTTCATCAAAGTAGAAGCCTCTAAATTTACGGAAGTCGGCTATGTGGGCCGCGATGTGGAATCCATGGTGCGCGATCTGGTCGATCTGGCAATCGGGATGGTACGTGAAGAGCAAACCCAGCGCGTGGAAGAGAAAGCCGAGCAGATGGCAGAAGAGCGCATCTTAGATTTACTCCTTCCCTCACCCCCCAAAGCCTCCAGTTTGGATGAAGAGGACATGATGGGGCTTGATGCGGGACGCCTTGAAGAAATCGAGAGTAAATACCACCGCACCCGGGAGAAACTCCGCCAACAACTGCGGGATGGGAAGCTCGATCATCGCACGATAGAAATCGAAACCGCCAGCCGCCAATCCCCGATGATAGAGATTTTCTCCAATGCCGGCATTGAAGAAATGGACATCAATTTTTCCGAAGTTTTTGGCAATCTATTACCCCAAAAGAAGAAACGTCGAAAGATGCCCATCCCCGAAGCCCGGAACATATTAGTCCAAGAAGAAGCTCAAAAGCTCATCGATATGGATGAAGTGGTCAAGCAAGCCTTGGCTCGGGTGGAAGAATCCGGTATTATTTTTATTGATGAATTGGATAAAGTCGCCGCCGAAGATCGCAAATCAGGTCCCGATGTCAGCCGCGAGGGTGTCCAGCGGGATTTACTCCCTATTGTGGAGGGGTCAACCGTGGCAACGAAGTACGGCATGGTCAAAACGGATCATATCCTTTTTATCGCCGCAGGAGCATTCCACGTTGCCAAACCCTCAGATTTAATCCCGGAATTACAAGGTCGATTCCCCATCCGGGTCGAACTGGATAGCCTAACAAAAGATGATTTCATCCGGATTTTAACCGAACCGAAAAACGCCTTGACCCGCCAATATGCCGCTCTCATGAAAACCGAAGGTGTGGAATTGACCTTCACCAAAGATGCGATTGAGGCAATCGCCGAAATGGCATACCAGATCAATGAAAAAATGGAAAATATCGGTGCCCGCCGCTTGCACACTGTTCTAACGACGCTATTGGAAGACCTGCTGTTTGATGTACCCGATATAAAAACTGGTAGCACGAAAATCACCGGTAAATTTGTACGGGAACGCTTGGATAATATTATCGAAGATGAAGATTTAAGCCAATATATTTTGTAAGAGACATTTACACAGACTATGTTCATTTACCACCCAGACGGGGATAGGCACATGCGACCAAATCGGTGGATTCTTCTCGTATTAGTCATCCTAACCGCTTTGAGGGCAAATGCAAAGGAATCTCCCCGCACAGCGGTGATCGTCGATCAGGCGATTGGTCTGTTTCTGGATTATGCCCAATTCCGTCAGGGGACGGGTGAGCGATATTTGGAGGTTTACTATCAAGTCCCCCATAACCAATTTCAGTTCCGTGAAAAAGCAGGGCGCTATCAGGCAAAATTCGATGTCGCGGTGGCGGTTTATGATGCCGATCAATACCAACTGATCGGTGATGTCTGGCAACAACAGTTCTCGGTGGATACCATCGAAGAGACACGATTATTGAGCCGCTACTATCTGGGGCAAGTATCCTTAACCATTCCTCCACAAGCAACCGCATTCATGTTCACCCTTGAAGACCATCAGTCAAATCGCAAGGTTTCTGTCACCCAACCCCTTTCGCCGCTGGACACCTCAGAGATCGAGATTAGTGATATTTTGTTTGCCTCTATGATTGAACCGGTCAATGAAGGCTCAACAGAGTTTATCCGCGGGGATTTACGGGTGACTCCCAACCCCACCCGTGCCTACGGTGAGTTCTATTCTGATCTGTTCTTTTATTATGAGCTTTACACTCCCCAAGATTTGACAAATTACCAGACCCTCTGCCAAATTTACAACGATCATGGGGATACCACTCTGCAAAAAGTCATCCCCATTGATGCGCATAGCACCGGTCAGTACGGTAAATTGGACTTGCTCCAACACCCCCAAGGCGAGTATATATTGGAGGTGATGGTGCTAAACCCGAATGGTACCATCTCCGCCCAAAAAAGAGCAAAATTTTCCATCCGCCGCTCGCTGTTTACCCAAGATTATGAAGTCACCCTTGCCCAATTATCCTACATTGCCACCATGGAAGAATATAATTGGTTGAAATCATTACCTCCCGAACAGCGTGTCCGCGGGTTACTCGAATTTTGGAAACGGCGCGATCCGACGCCAAACACCCCGACGAATGAAGCGCTAAGCCTGTTTTACCAACGAGTTAAATACGCCAACGAGCAATTCAGCTTTGCCACTCGGGAAGGATGGGAAACTGACCGGGGACGGATTTTCATCAAATACGGTCCTCCCGACCAAATTATAGATCGCCCGATTGAGTTAGACCGCCGTCCCTATATTATTTGGTCTTATGATCATGTCGAGGGACGGCCCGGAGGACGCCAATTTTTGTTTGTTGATGATACGGGACATGGCTTTTATAAACTTTACAACCTCTCCGAGGAAGACCGCTAAGAAAAAGGAGACCCACCCATGAGACAAAACGGAATTTACCTTGTTATTGCCACCACCCTGTTGCTCCTCGGCTCGCTTCAACCGGCACAGAGCGCATGCAGTTCCAGTGAAAACGGACTCCGTTTTTGTGCGGATATTTCCTGTTTTCGGGGTGCGGAGCATAATACATACGTGGAAATTTACTACCGCATGAACAACGATCAACTGACCTTCCAACCGATTGAGAATTACCCGGATATACCCGAAACAGCAAAAGAAACCCATGAATTTGCCGCCGCGTTTGAAGTAACAATTCAATTATTTAGTTTGAAAGGAGATACGATTGTCGCCGATGTCCGGCGGCAAACAGTCCTCTCCCAAACTCAGGAAGATACCTACTCGGATCAACTGTTTGCATTGGATCAACGGGCGCTGGTCATGCAACCCGGAGAATACAAACTCCTCATCCAAATGCAAGATGAAAATAGCCATAGAAAGGGCTTTTTGCTATTACCGGTCGTTGCGGAATCCTTCCCACCGGATCAATTATCCCTGAGCGATATCCAGCTCTCGACATACATCCAGCAGTACCAACCGGATTATGGTAATCCGAAATTTGCCAAAAACGGGCTTGAAATAACGCCGAATCCGGCACAGACGTTCGGGAACCAATTTCCCAATCTGTATCTGTATTATGAAGTGTATAATCTGAAACCGGGTGAAAACGCCTTCTTTGAGGAAGCCATTGATATATTGGATGATAACGGAAATACAGTCAAAAGCATTGAACCAGCCACCGTGGAGGTCACAACGGAAACCCGTGTGCGAGTACAGCGGATATTAGTCGGCAGTCTCCCCGATGGAGCCTATACCGCGCGGGTACAGGTCTCACAAGGGGATCAGCAGTGTACCCAAGAGAAACCATTTACCGTTCAATCCATCAAACCGAAACTTCCACCTTACCCCGAAAAAATACCACTTGCCGATTTTAATACGGAACAACTGGATAATTTGTTTATGGGATTGGATTATCTGGCGACCAATGCGGAAAAACGGCGGATTGATCAATTACGGAAAGAGGGTACAGATGCGGAAAAACGAGAATTTTTGCTGGAATTTTGGAAAGAACGCGGACCGGAAGCCCAAAAAGAACATTATCGTCGGGTTGAAGTTGCCAATACGTCCTATTCGGAGCATTTTGGCTTCCGTGAGGGATGGAAAACGGAAATGGGGCGGGTTTACATCACTTACGGACCGCCCGAAGAAATTTCACGCTATCCCATGACGTTTGAAGTACCCGCTTATGAAATTTGGCGCTACTATTCTACCGGTAAGTATCTGGTTTTAATGGATGTTGACGGTACGGGGTCTTACATTGTTGCCGGTTCCAATATACCCGGCGAACCGTGGGACCCAGATTGGGTTGGTTATAAAGATTATCTGATTCAAGGTGGCAACTTGCCCACAGTGGATCAACACAATCTGGAGGAAGAAGAATAAAATCGTATCAATTAAGGTACAATGATTTGATACTGTTCCACGTAGCATCTGCAGATGTTTGACCCGGCTGAAGAGAATCTCGGGCGTCTAATTGGATCGCTTTTACGGAATGTTGCGAATTGGCATACGTTGCGCCAAACAGCACGATAAGCACAACCAGACCGATGATACTACCGATAATTCGTCTCATGTATATCCTCCGATCATCCATTGAGTCGTCTGTTTACACTGATGTAAATCGGATGGAATAGAAAAATGTATGCCACAATAAAAAACCAACACCACCTGATAACCCTAATAAGTTGACAATAAAAGGGTTATACAGATGGTGTTTCTTTTTTTGGAGACAAATTTTAGATGAAAATACCGGATATTTTTTGCAACATCTATCCCGGTCTAGCTGGCGGCGATTTCCGCGTATCCATTGGCATCCAGAAGGGTATCCAGACCACTCGGATCCGCCAATTTCACTTTGAAAATCCAGCCTTTCCCGTAAGGGTCTTCATTAACCAGTTCCGGGGCATCGTTCAGTTCTTCATTGATTTCCAGAACTTCCCCGCTCACCGGAGATTTCAGGTCTTCGGCGGCTTTGACGGATTCAATCGAGCCGCACGGTTCATGCGCTTCAACCGTATCACCAATTTCCGGCGCTTCAATAAACACAATATCACCCAATTCCGTCTGGGCATGGTCGGTAATACCAATGGTAGCAGTATCACCCTCCACCCGCACCCACTCATGGGACTCGGAATATTTGAGATCGGCAGGAATCATAACACACTCCTTGATTATTGAGGTTGAAAAGAGTAGATTACCACTATCTGAATACAAACGCTACATTTTCAGATAACCCGATAACCGATTACGGTATCGATTCATATCAATTTTACCAGTAAAAGTCAATACTAAATAGACCCCAATGAGGTGAAACGCATGACAGCAGAACAGCCCGTAACCGACGTACCAGAATACCATAAATCCGGATATATCGCAGTGTTAGGACGTCCCAATGTGGGTAAATCCACCCTGATCAATGCCTTACTCGGAGAGAAAGTCTCTATCGTTTCTCCCAAGCCCCAAACCACGCGAGATCGGATTCAAGGGATTTTATCATTAGAAGAGGCACAAATTATCTTTTTGGATACACCGGGCATCCACCAGCCCAAGAATATGCTCGATGAATACATGGTTAAAGTGGCAAATTATGCCCTACCCGATGCCGATGTGATCCTCTTCCTAGTGGATGTTGCGAACCCGCTGATCGAGGCAGATCGTGAGATTGCCCGGCTGATCGAAAAGAAGCGTGAAAACAAACCGGTACTCGTCGGACTCAATAAAATAGACCAACAGACCGACCCAGCTCAAGTGGCAACTATCCAGACCGAACTCGCTACGCTCTTACCAGACGCAACATTTCTGCCCCTCTCTGCCACAACCGGTGCCCATCAAGACGAACTCCTGGAGTGGATCATCGAAAAACTACCGTACGGACCTCGCTATTACCCGGTGGACATTATCAGTGACCAAAATGACCGGAAATTTGTGGCGGAAATTATTCGGGAAGTCTCGTTGGAACTGCTCCACCATGAAGTACCCCACGGCATGGCCGTGATTATCGATACCTTCAAAACCCGTGAAAACGGAATGCTCTACATTCAGGGAAAAATATATGTAGAACGGGAATCGCACAAACCCATCGTATTGGGCAAAAACGGTTCGATGTTGAAACGAATCGGGCAACGCGCCCGCCAACGGCTAGAAGAAATTTATGAGCAAAAAATTTATCTGGATTTGCGAGTGAAACCCCGCCACAAATGGCGTAAAAACCCTTCGGACTTGCGTTGGTTTGGTTACGTAACTCGCAAAAAATAGGTGTCTCATGCGGATGTATTCAATGTGGCTAGTGTTTATTCTAAGCAGTCTCTCACCGGCGGGATACACGCAACCGGTAATGGAGTGGTCGCCGTCTTTTTTTGATCTTCGGGTACAAACCTTGACCGAATTTGATACGACTTTAGCGATCTACAACCGGGGCACAGAACCCTTGACGGTCGGAACATCCATCACCTACCGGGATTCTACAGATTGGCTGTTCCTACAACCGGACACCCTTTACCTTGCCCCAGCGGATTCGGAGGTAATACGGCTTCAGGTGGAAACCACCGCCTTACCACCCGGTCTCTATTATGCCATGCTCAATCTTACTACCAATGACCCGCAGAATCCTGACATCCCAATTCCGGTAATCATGCGCTTGATTAATCATCCCGGTTGCCAACTGATCCTACCCCATAACGGGCTATTGCAAACCCAACTTCCTCAAGAAGCCGACACGACACTGGACTTTTTCGTACTCAATATCGGAGATGCCGAATGTATCATCCATGCCACACCCGGTGAGGAGTGGTTAGCCATCAGCCCAGCCACCTTTGAAATACAGCAGGATGCCAGCGAACCACTTTCCGTAACGGTCAATACACGAGGGCTAAGCGATGGCGAGCATTGGGGGCAGATTGAATTCCGGGACCAAGCGGGCAATTTCTACGGACTGGATGTTCAAGTGACGGTAACACCGGTCTGTTTGCAACCGGTCGTGCACTTAACGCAGGCACAGGCAACCATTAATATCGATCTTTTCCCACCAGAGAGTGGCTATACACCCGTATTGGTGCGAGTGTGGCAACGCTACGGAGAAAGTGATTGGGAGTTGCGCTATTCCCTACCCATGCAAGATTCATTGCACGTGGAACTGTCTCTGGTACCGGAAAGCCCGAACTGGTTTCGATTCCAAACGGTCTGTGAAGGTGGCGTGCTCAGTACCTTTTTGGAGCTTGGACCCTTCATTTACCCCAGCACCGTTGGCGCGGTCATGGATGGACTCACCATTCCGGCACAGAGCCAGCTATTACCGGCAGTGCCCAACCCCTTCAATCCGGTTACAACCATCCGGTATGAACTGGCCAAAGCTGCCGCCGTGCGGATCGATATTTATGACTTTAGTGGAAAACACGTGCGGCAATTGGTCAATGGGCTACAAAATGCCGGAGTTTATCACGTGCAATGGGATGGATGCAACCAAATGCAGACTGAACTTCCTTCAGGACTCTACTTCTGCCACTGGCAAGCAGGAGCGATTACCGCCGTAAAACCACTGGTACTACTCCGCTAAATGGAGGTCAGGCATGAAGTATATCGATCAATTGCGAGAGATGTTGCGCAAAAACATCTCAATGGTGCAGGTGGAGCGCCTGCAACAGCAGTTTATTACGGAGCTAAAGCTCAACAGTAACCAAATCCAGCAATTACTCGATGGATTGCTCACCATTGCTCGCATGGACCCCGACGCGCGATTGCGGGCAAATGCCCTGCGCATCATTGAACTCAGTTTTGAACCGGATGTTTTGCAAGCGTACACCCAACAATGGGTGGATTTCGTGCGGCAGGATTCCAGTTGGCGTGTCCGGCAGATTGCCGGACGTTTAATTGTCGCCCAACGGTTGACTCCGGATCAACAGGATCAATTGATCCAGCATCTGTCGCATGAATCCCATCCAAGCGTACTACTCGTGTTGGGGTTATTGCTGGGTGATGCCTTTCTGGAGGATTATCAGTATCATGCAATTGCCCGGTGGTACTATGAGCGGATTACCAACAGCAATCTGCCGCCATTGGATCCACAAGTGGACCATGCATTTAACCTGATTTTACATTGGATTCCCGATGTGGAACGCCACGTGATCGTCGCGGAAGTCACACAGGATACCGTCACCCAGTGGTCGGCATTGCATGCACTTGCCCAGCAAATCAATAAGATGGCAGATTCGCATCTTCACCGGCTATTGAAACAGGTGGCAAAAGGACAAATTTATGCCGATGGGTTGGATGAAATCTTTCATCTGTTTAACAAGATCAGCCATAAATGCAATGACGCTCTGATAGATCACCTGATCGAAGTCGTGCCTTACTACCCCCGATTTACCCAGTTGTTGCAAAAAAATGCCCGACGATTAACCGCGTCGCAAATTGAGAAGCTCATTTATTTGGCGGAAACAGCAACGGAACCATCCATCCAACAAGGAATTTACCGGGTTTTCACCCACGCCACATCCCAACTGAACCGGGAACACATCTACCGCCTGCTCTTTTTGCTCAGCGACCCGTTGGAAGAGAGTCGACAGATATTGCTGGAAGCACTGCGGGCACACGCTTCGCAATTGAACCCAGAACAGACTCGCATCATTGCCCGGCAATTACAACATGACACCAATCCTTCCCACATCTTTGCAATTTTGCAAACCACACCTCACCCGCTACCACTTACCGAACTATGCCCCCTGCTTGTCGATGCCCCCTTTCAGGATACCCGCGAACGGCGAGAGCAAGTGGTGATCTTGCTGGAACGATACCTGACGGAAGTCAATGATGCCCTTCAAACCGGATTAATAACGCAAGCAATAACAGCAACCGAAGAGTGGCGATTTCAGCGAATCATTCTGATTTTGCAAGGGTTACAGTCCCGGTTGCGTCCGGATGATCTGAGCCGAATTCTCAGCATCCTACTGGAGGACCCCCAAAATCGGGAGGTCTCACGCCGGATGATCGCCGTGTTGCGGGCACTTCGAGGCGATCCCCCTCCAGAAAAAATCGAATTTTTAATGCACACCTTAGAGCATCGCCCTGTTGCCGCCATTCAGCGGGTCGTACTCGATGTGCTCCAAATTTATGCGCGCGCCCTCCGCCCGGATCATTTAAATCGCTTATTAAACCGGATTGAGTTTGAAGGCGATCCCCAACGCCAACGAACGGTGCTCACCATTTTGCACATCCGGTTTAGTGCGCTGGAAGCCGGTCAGTTACATAAGATTATTAAAGCGTGGCAAGGTGGGTTATTTGTGGGGGCGTTGGTCAAAGATGTCATCCGGTTGTTGCGCCGCTGTTCGACACAATTGGATGAATCCCATGTGCAGGTACTGTTCCGCATGTATGTGGAAGCCGTTGATGCCAGTTATCTGCGTGATCTATTCAATTTGTTGCAAATGCATACCGCTAAACTAGCGCCTCACAACTTGGAATATCTGATTCAAGCGATGAAAGCAAATGATGACCCCCAGCCAGTACGGTTGCTCCAGCGAGCAGTGGAGCAACTTAAGCCAGAACACATTGAGCAGTTGATCCAGATTGCCGAATCCAACGCCTCGGCGTTTGCTCGCCAAAATGCCGTTGCGTTGCTTGGGCGGCACGGAAATTTGAATGCGATCCAAGCCCTTGCAAAAATCCGAAGACACGAACGGTTGCGTCACCCGTTTAAAGCCTCTGAATTGGAAGAAGCCGCCTTTGAAGCCCTTTATGCAATCTACCTCCAGCACCCGGATGCCTTTGAGGTTGCCTGAATCTTGAAACCCTTTCAATCAAAAAGAGCAGGTCTTAAGTGACCTGCTCTTTTTTACAGCCGTTCATGTGTGGGAGTGGGTCTCACACTTTTGGTCCGGCGTTAATAATGGCTTCGCTGGAGCCAGCTTTATATGTTTCAAAATTTTCATTGAATAAGTTCGCCAGTCGTTTTGCTGCCGCATCGTACGCCGCTTTATCTTCCCACGTGTTTTTCGGGTTTAGAATTTCCGCCGGCACATGCGGGCATTCCGTGGGGATATGCAATCCAAACACTGGGTCTTCTTGCGTGTTCACCTGTGCCAATTCTCCCGAATGAATCGCATCAATGATGGCGCGGGTGTGCTTTAGACTCATCCGGCTGCCGGTACCGTAACCGCCACCCGTCCAACCGGTATTGACCAACCACGCATTGGTGTTGTGTTCGCGCATCTTTTGGGCGAGCAGTTCCGCATATTTGCTGGGATGCCAGACTAAAAATGCCGCGCCAAAGCATGCCGAAAAGGTGGCTTCCGGCTCCGTGATGCCAACTTCTGTACCGGCAACTTTCGCCGTATAACCACTAATAAAGTGATACATGGCTTGTTCGGGAGTCAACTTGCTAACCGGAGGCAAAACCCCAAAGGCGTCGCAAGTCAGGAAGATAATATTGCGAGGATGTCCTGCCATACACGGAATTTTGGCATTGGGGACGAATTCAATCGGGTAAGAGGCGCGGGTATTCTGGGTGATCGAAACATCGGCGTAATCAACTTCTCGTGTGTGCGGATCGAACACCACATTTTCCAGAATCGAACCGTAGCGAATGGCGCTGTAAATCACCGGCTCTTTTTCGGGACTGAGGTCAATACATTTGGCGTAGCAACCCCCTTCAATATTAAAAATTCCGTCCGCCGTCCAACAATGTTCATCATCCCCGATCAATTTACGATTGAGGTCGGCTGACAACGTCGTTTTTCCAGTACCGGAGAGACCAAAAAAGAGGGCGACATCCCCATCATCGCCTTCATTGGCGGAGCAGTGCATGGAGAGCACACCTTGCTTGGGCATAAGATAGTTCATAATGGTGAAAATTCCTTTCTTCATTTCACCGGCATATTCTGTACCCAAAATGACGAATTCCCCGCGCTCAAAGCTGAGGTCAACACTGGTTTTGGAGGACATATACGTTGTATACCGGTTTGCTGGAAATTCACCGGAATTGAAGATCACATAATCCGGCTCGCCAAATTCGGCGAGTTGTTCCGGGGTCGGACGGACTAACATATTATACATAAAAAAAGCGTGGTACGCCCGGGTCGTAATCACCCGCACTTTAATTTGATATTGGGGGTCCCATCCGCCATAACCATCAAACACGTAAACCCGGTCTCGTGTATTTAAGTAGTCAATTGCCCGTTCGCGATTAATATCAAACGTATGTTCATCAATTTTCATGTTGATACTGCCCCACCAGATGTCATTCGTACTATCGGGATGGTCAACGATACGTTTATCCTTAGGGCTGCGACCGGTTTTAGCCCCAGACCGAACCGTCAGCGCCCCAGAACTGGTTAGATATGACCCACGTTCGTATTTCAGAGCATACTCATATAACACTGTAGGAACGGCATTCCGAATGATTTCCGGTCCCTTGATCCCATATTGCTCAAGTGTAAAATCAGTCATAAACACCTCTCTTATGAAATAGATAATAAAAGAATGACAAACGGATTTATTTATGCCTTTAGAGAGAACATCTTACTAATTGCAATACTAAAAGTCAAGCGGATTTTCGCCGGATAGAAGGCGGAAAAAGCGTTGACATCACCCTAGGGATTTGTTAATGTTTGCCCCGATTAACTCCCCCTTATGCCCTTATGTTTCAGTGAGTTTATATGGCACTAACCGAGCGCCAACGGGCGGTATTAAGCGCCCTTATCGATCGCTATATTGAGTCTGCAGAACCGGTGAGTTCCCGGATGTTGGCACGAACAACCACATTGAATGTGAGTTCTGCCACGGTCCGCAACACAATGAGCGAACTGGAGGATTTGGGTTATTTGGACCAGCCCCATACCTCCGCCGGACGGATTCCCACAGACCGGGCATACCGGCTGTATGTGGAAGAGCTGGTCCACCTGAAAGATGTGGCAACAGCGACTCAAGCACAGATTCGGGAAACAATTGATATTGCCACCAGTGTGGAAGACGTACTGGATCGTGCTTCACAAGTGTTGAGCCTCATTTGTGAGCAACTGGGAATTGCGCTATCCCCCCATTTTGACGATGGTATTTTTAACGCACTGGAATTGATCCGCTTAGCCGAGCATCACCTATTGGTCGTATTAACCCTCAAATCCGGCTTAGTACGCACCATCAGTATGGAGCTACGGCTCGACTTGCCGCCGAGTATCCTGGCGCAAACCTCCCGTCTTCTGAACGAGCGATTGCACGGATTGACCTTACGCGAAATCCGCCACTCGATCAATGACCGGTTGCGGGATAAAGTCCGTCCAGACTTTCCGCTCCTCGTCCAGATTGTCCAGAATGCCGATCATGTGTTCCAGATGGAGCATGAGGTGCGCATATTTGTAGGCGACCCGACCCGCCTCATCAACAAACCGGAATTTATGGACCGGGACCATATCGCCGATCTGTTCTGCCTGATGAATCGACGCCACCAGTTGGCAGGATTACTCAATACAACCCCCCCTGAAATGAATGACTGGCACATCTCTATCGGTACAGAGCATCAGACCGAAGCCATGTCTAATTACAGTGTGGTCTCTTCGGCGTATCGTATCGGGAGTACCTACGGCACCGTAGGTATCATCGGGCCAAAACGGATGCCCTATGCCCGCTTGATCCCGATGGTTCAGTTTACCGCTAGTATTATCGATGAAATGCTCGCCACCTATTAACACAACCATGAGGGTTTTATGTACGGACGATTGAAAACAAGGAGAACAGACATGTCACGAAAAGCAATGAAATTGCGTAAAACAGCAAAACAACGGCGCATCCGCCGTAAAACACGCTACAAACAGCGTAAAGCCCAACAGAGTAGTAAAAGCGCCTTGAGACGATTGCAACAAGCGCATCAAGCAGAACTTGAGGAAAAAATGGCTCAAATCCAAGCGCTGCAGAAAAAAGTGGCAGAGCAGCAATACTTGCTCAAACAGGCTCAAGATAAATTTCTGGAAAAAATGAACGAGTTTGAGAATGCCAACAAGCGCCGGGAACGCGAAAAAGACGAATTTGCAAAAAATGCCAATAAAGATTTGATTCTGGATTTGCTGGAAGTGATCGATAGCATGGATCGCGCATTTGACAGCGTAGAAGAAACAGAACAAACAAAGCCGATTTTAGATGGCGTCGATAATCTGCACCGCCAATTCATGCAAAAGCTGGAAAAATACGGTCTCAAACCGATGGAAGACCAGCCCGGCGACCCCTTTGATCCCGAAAAGCATGACGCCATGATGCAACAGGAAAGTGAATACGAACCGGATCATCTGGTGCAAATCTTTCAAAAGGGATATTACCTGAACGATAAAATCATCCGCCATGCCAAAGTAATTGTCTCCAAATAGCACACCCCTTTACGAATTCTGGCACACCCGATCTACACCGGATGTAGATCGGGTGTTTTTCTACAGGAACGACTCTTGCATCCTACCACCGGTTGAACCAAACCCACATCAGAGCCATTTCAGTTTACCTCTCCCCAACAACCGAATGACAACGCTCCGCAAAATCATCCACATCGATATGGATGCCTTTTACCCCTCGGTAGAAATCTTAGACCATCCGGAACTTACCGGCAAACCGGTTATTGTGGGAGGACGCCCCGAACACCGGGGGGTGGTTGCCTCAGCCAACTACGAGGCACGGAAATTTGGGGTACATTCAGCCATGCCGGCGGCAACTGCCAAGCGATTGTGCCCCCACGCAATATTTATCCCTCCACGCATGAACCGCTACCGCGAAGTCTCCCAGCAAATCCGTGCGATTTTTGAACAGTACACCCCCCTCATTGAACCCCTCTCCATTGATGAAGCCTATCTGGATGTGACCCACAATTATCAAGAAATCCCATCGGCGACCCGGATCGCCCAGCGAATCAAAACCCAAGTGCGGGAAGAAACCGGTCTGACCTGCTCCGCGGGTGTCTCTTTCAACAAATTCTTAGCCAAAGTTGCCTCCGACGAACGGAAGCCAAACGGACTTTCTGTAATTACCCCAGAAGATGCGCCAGCCTTTTTGGAGACTCTACCGGTACGAAAAATTCCCGGAGTGGGCAACGTCATGCAAGCCAAACTCAAGGAATTGGGCATTGAAATTGGCTACCAACTGCGGGAAAAATCGGAAGCCTTTTTAGTGCAACATTTCGGCAAAGTGGGCAGTCACCTCTACCAGATCATCCGGGGGAATGACCACCGTCCAGTAGTCACCCACCGGGAACGCAAGTCCATTAGTGTGGAAAACACCTTTCCGGTGGATTTGAGCTACGGAGACAAGCTGTTAGCCGAACTACAACAGCTCAGCCAGACCTTGTATCGCCGCATGAACCGGCGGGAACTTTCAGGGCGAACCGTGACCCTTAAGGTCAAATTTCATGATTTTCAACAGATTACCCGCGCCACGACCGAAAAACATAATTTTGTCTCGGCGGAGGGCATCTTTCATGCCGCTCGACGGAAGTTACACTATGTTTGTCAGGTGGAATTTCCGGGTAAAAAAATCCGGTTATTGGGCATCGGAATTTCCAAATTTCATCACGACACCAGTGACCCGCAACTGAATTTTTTGCATCTATTGTAATCCCCCACGAAATCCTTGATTTTAGACCGGCATATCGGTTATGATAAGCTCACTTCAACCCCCACGGCATTAATTCTTTCCGCATTCAATCCGGAGGCATTCATGAAGATTGCATTTGTGAATATCGGCGGCAGTATGTTTACCTTTCACAACGGTATTGCCGCCCTTTCTGCATATATCAAGCACCATAGTGAGCATGAGGTCGCTCTGATCGATATGATTGGCCATCCGCGCCCTCTCAAATTTCAGCATCAGGTGGAGATCATCCAGCCCGATGTAATCGCCTTTACCGCCATGACCATATACTGGCCCAATGTACGGGCATTAGCAACGCGGGCAAAGCAAATGAGTTCTGCTAAGACGATTGTGGGAGGATACCATCCGACGTTTGCCCCTGAAGAGTGTATTTCTCATCCGGCGATGGACGTCATTTGCCGGGGAGAAGGCGAGGAAGCCCTACTTGCCTTTCTGAATGCCCTAGAACGCGGAGAAGATTATACCCGAATTCCAAATCTATGGGTCAAAAAAGATGGAAATTTATATAAAAATGATATTCGTCCGCTGATCGCAAACATGGATGAGTTACCCTTCTGGGATCGGGACTTATTCAACTATGGTTCGTGGTATGATGCCATGCCAACATCACTCTCTGATTTAGACCGCCCGGAACGGACGGTCACCCTTGCCGCAAGCCGGGGATGCTACTATGACTGCACCTATTGTAGCAATGAGCCACTGAAAGCGATGTACGGCGGGAAAACATTCGTTCGTACCCGTTCCGTCGATCATATTATCAAAGAAATGAAGATGCTAAAAGCACGGTACAATCCCGACCTGTTTGAATTTCAGGAAGAGCTGTTTGTGGCACATCTGGATTGGCTAGAAGAATTTGCCGATAAATACAAACGTGAAATTGGGCTTCCTTTTAACATTTCATACCGCGAGGAGTTAGCCCGAACCAAAAATATGGAACTTCTGGCAAAAGCCGGCTGTAACAGCATTGCATTTGGGGTTGAGTGCGGTAGTGAGGAATATCGTAAGAAATATCTGACCCGCCGCATGTCGAATCGAAAAATTGAGGAAGCATTTGATCGCACCCACGAACTGGGCATGAAAGCCCTCTCCTTCAACATCATCGGTATGCCGTTTGAGACATACGATCTGATTCAAGAGACCATCCAACTCAACCGGCGGTTACAAGCAGATTACCTGCAATGGTTTATTTACCAACCCTACCCCGGAACCATTTTGTATAATATCTGTAAAGAGAATGACTTGCTGTTGCCCGGCTACACGTCATCTTATATTTCCCTGCGACCGGGCATCAAATTGACCCACATCACCCGCGAGGAATTCCAGCAGTGCATGGAAGATTTTATGGCACTGCAACGTGAACAACAAGGTTATGACTGGCTCGACATCGCCGCCCAATCCAATGAAACCTTGGTCAATGTCCGCTATGCCACCGAGGAAGAACGGTATGACATAATGGATTTATATAATCAGACCTTTCAGCGGGATCATGGGATAAACCGGTGGGAGTGGTTCCGCCGGAACCCAGAAGGCGCAGAAAAAACCCCGTCGCCATCTCCAACCGGCAGAACGTCGTCGGAGCCCAGGTGATGCTACCGGTGCGCTTTTCGTTTCAGGGTAAAGAACTCAAAGGCATTCATGCGATTGATTATAAAATGGATGTGGTTTTCCCGGGTGAAATACCGCCGCTGGATGGCTTTCAGTCCCGATACGATATCGCATACCGGATCAATATCCCATACCAGCGCCCCGAACTGGGCTATTTTAAGCGACGCAACGAACGATGGGATAAAGTGAAGTTAGTCAACTACACCGACCAACCGGTAACACCCATCAATCGACTCAAAAAAGAGATAAAACCCACCCGCCGCTCGCTCTCCCAAAAAGTGCGCCACCGGTTCGATAAATGGCGCTACCCAGTCCAGCAAATCGATCAATTTGATGAGAGAGCGGATCGCTTGTGGGAGCGGTGCAAATCGGACTTCGGTCTGGCAATTGTGCGGGATGCTCGTTATCTGAACTGGCGTTACGTGGATTGTCCAGATGTCAGTTATCTTAAAATCGGGGTCTTCAGTCCATCTGGAGCAGAATTAAACGGGTGGGCGGTGTTACGTTTGGATGGGATTCATCCCCAGACGGCATGTTTGGTGGATTGGCTTGTGCCCAATGCGGAAACGGGTATTGCCGAAATTTTGCGGCGCAACGTCGAGCATTCAACCCGGCTCGGCGGCGCTCAATTTTTGGAGGTCTGTTTTCCAGAAGGTTCTGTACCGGATCGATTGTTCCGGGCACACGGGTACCAACCGGCGCCGGCACCCGCAACGTTGATGGTACATGTTTTCAACCCAGATAGAGTGGCAACAGACACGCTACAAAAGACGTGGTACTACACCTTGGGCGACTCCGAGATGTACTAAACCCATCCCGGCAATTTGTTCGCCGGGTTATTTTTTCCACCAGTTTGAACGCATATTTTTAAGCATCAAACACCCGATTTCAGATTGACAGGTCGATTCCATTCGGTTACATTGGCTTCCAGATACTTCAACTCCGGCTCAAACACCGGTGGGTTAGGAAAAGGACTCCAAAATAAAGGGATTTTTACAGCTTCATGGGTAAAATTTTAATTATTGAAGATGACAGTTACATTCGGATGAATTTGGTTGACATTTTGGAAAGTGAAGGGCATGACGTATTCACGGCTGAAGATGGTCAAGTTGGGATTCGACAAGCAAAAGAGCATTTACCAGAGTTAATTTTATGTGACGTCTTGATGCCAAATCTTGATGGATATGGCGTTTTGAAAGAAATCCGGCAAAACCCGCTAACTGCCGGCACGCCATTTCTTTTTTTAACGGCAAAAGCCGCTCGTGAGGATTTCCGTCATGGTATGGATTTGGGCGCCGATGATTATCTCGTCAAACCCTTTGAGATTAACAGTCTAATTCGCACAGTTCGTGCCCGGTTGGAGAAACGGGCACGGGAAGTTGAACAGATCAAGAAATTACGGGAAAACTTGAGCCGCACCCTACCCCATGAATTACGAACACCGTTGACGTCCATTATTGGCATGGCAGATTTTCTCCGTACGCCGGAATTGGTCTCGTCAATGGCACAAGTGCATGAAATGGCACAAAACATCCACGATAGTGCGATGCGGCTTCATAAACTCATTGAAAATTACTTGCTTTATGCCGAACTGGTGGTCTCTATAGAACGTCCGGAAGACGCCAAATTATGGAAAGGATCGTCAACTTATATCAATGAGGGGATTCTTCGGTCATTTGCATTAAAACAAGCGCAAATGTATAACCGGGAAGCTGATTTAAACCTCCGGGTGACACCCTGTAATGCCCAAATCTCAGAAACCGCTTGGATAAAAATCGTCGAGGAATTGACCAATAATGCCTGCAAGTTTTCTCCAAAGGGGACACCGGTACAGATTACAGTGGACTCCGATGACAAAACGGTCGTGATAACCGTCACCGATCAAGGCATTGGGATGACCAACGAAGAAATTGCCAACATTGGGGCATATATGCAGTTTGAACGCGTCGAACGGGAGCAACAAGGCTCCGGTTTAGGACTCAGTATCGTCAAGTTACTCACACAACTTTCAGATGGTAAATGTGTGATCACTAGTGAACCCGATAATGGAACATCTGTTCAAGTCATATTACAAGCCGGATCGTCTTCATAAATGATAAATAACCCGATTTCTTTCAACTCGTTAATTTTATAGGATGTTATAATGAATCCATTAATTGAACCCTTCAAAATCAAAGTGGTCGAACCGATCAAAATGACAACCCGTGCCCAACGGGAGCGATTGATCAAAAAAGCGTATTATAATTTATTTTTTCTCCATTCCAACGATATTATGATCGATATGCTTACGGATAGCGGCACGTCCGCCATGAGCGACGCCCAATGGGCAGGCATCATGGGCGGTGATGAAGCTTACGCCGGTAGCCGCAGTTTTGAGCGCTTTGAACAGGTAGTTAAAGACCTAACGGGATACCGTCACATTATCCCCACCCATCAGGGACGTGCCGCCGAAAAAATCTTGTTTTCCTCAATTGTCAAAAAAGCGGGGGGAGTAATCCCTAACAACACCCATTTTGATACCACCCGGGCAAACGTCGAATATACCGGCACAACCGCAGAAGATTTGGTCATTGATGAGGGGCATGATCCCGCGTCAACCTATCCTTTCAAAGGGAATATGGACTTAAAAAAACTCAAAGCCTGCATCGAAAAAGCGGGTCCAGAAAACGTACCGGTTGTGATGATGACGGTCACCAACAATTCCGGTGGTGGGCAACCAGTTTCGATGGAAAATCTGCGTGCGGTTCGGGACATGGCGCATTCCTATGGTATCCCGTTCTTTTTGGATGCCTGCCGTTTTGCCGAAAATGCGTACTTCATCAAACAACGAGAAAAAGGATACGCCGATAAAACAATTCGTGAGATCGCCCATGAAATGTTCTCGTACAGTGATGGTTGTACCATGAGCGCCAAAAAGGACGGTTTGGCAAATATCGGCGGATTTTTGGGGATTAATGATGATGTGCTGGCACAGGATTGCCGCAATTTGCTAATTCTTACCGAAGGATTCCCAACCTACGGCGGCCTTGCCGGGCGCGATCTGGAAGCCATTGCTCAAGGATTGGATGAGGTCTTGGAAGAAGATTATCTCCGGTTCCGGATTGGGCAAGTCGCCTATCTAGGTGACCAATTAACGAAAATGGGGGTGCCGATCATGCAACCACCCGGCGGACATGCTATTTACGTGGATGCCAAATCCTTTTTGCCCCATATTCCAGTAAATCAATTTCCGGGACAAGCACTAACAGTAGAACTTTATCTGGAAGCAGGGATTCGCGGTGTCGAGATTGGGAGCGTGATGTTTGGTAAAAAAGACCCCGAAACCGGTACCGAAATTCCGGCGGCGTTGGAATTGGTACGTTTAGCCGTACCGCGCCGGGTGTACACCCAAAGCCACATTGATTATGTCGCCGATGCATTTGTACGGATCAACGAACGAAAAAAGACCATCCGTGGTTATAAATTTGTGTACGAAGCCCCGTTTTTACGCCATTTTACTGCACGTTTTGAGCGTGTATAGCCCACAATACCTCGTGATAATTTTGTGATATGTACCCGCTATGTTTACCCAATATAAGATTCTCCCCGCGAAACATAGCGGGTTAAAAAGATATTGACATATCCATATGTTTCCTATATAATCGGCACACTCCCCTAGAAAACCCCTATGTCTATCTCTTACACTTATTATACACCAGATACAATTACCCCATTTTCTATTTAGTGGACATATTCCCTTTTGGAGGTTTCCAAAATGCTTATTTATATACCGAGGGTTCTGTTTTCGGCAATTCTGATGGCGACTACCCTATTATGTTTAGGAAGTTGCGATGATAGCGACAATATGCCCGAACCCCTTTCGATTCAATTCCTTTCTCCGGCAAATGATGCCGTTCTTCGGGAAGATAGGATTGAAGTTCAGATTAACGCTTCAGCCAACCATGCAGATGCCCGTATCGATAAGGTCGAACTATTTGCGGGAAATCAGCAGGTTGCAACCACAACGGAAGTCCAGACCAATCCTGCCATCGTCACCCTGGAGTGGGACGTCTCCAATTTGCCCAACGCCACTTACGAATTAGAAGCAAAAGTCTATGATAACCGCGGTAACACCAAAAGCAGTCAAATCCAGGTTCAACTCCACCGACAATTAAGAGTTCAAATTACCTCACCGCAAGATGGGCAGATTATCAACAGCAACCAGATACCGGTAACGGTTACGATTAAAACGATTGCCGCTGATATTGTTGAAGCCATCTTAACGGTTGATGGTGCGGCGGTGGTCACAAAAACCCAAGCACCTTGGGAGTTTACTTGGGATACGGCAGGCTACCCCCTCAATCAGGAGTACCATCTTCAGGTGACAATTGAAGATGCCGATGGAAACACAGCCCAATCGAATGTCGTGACCATCTGCGTGGGGTGTGAAATCCCACCCTTGAGTTTGGCAATCATTTCCCCTCAGGCGGGTGAACAAATTGAAGCCAATCAGATTTCCGTTTCTGGAACGGTAACCAGTAACATTGGGCGAGCCATTGAGCGGGTCACTTTGATAGTGAATGATAGCCCGGTGGCAGAGCGCAACCAAGCGCCGTGGGAATTCATCTGGGATACCACCAGCTATCCCGATAGTACCACCTGTACCCTTTTCATCGAAGCTGAAGATGAGCAGGGCAATGTGGCACAATCCGAACCGGTGACCGTCTGTGTGCGCTGTGTGGAGCAATTTAGCCGGCAGCGGGTGGTTGTTCAGGAACAATTTACCGGCGCATGGTGCCAAAACTGTCTGCTTTATGCCGATCCGGCGGCAGATGCGCTGGCAGAAGAATTTGGACCCACCCAATTGCTCTCGGTACATTACCATATCCGGGCAGGTTTGTTTGATGATTTTGAAATCGCGGAAGGTGTGGCACGGCTGAACTACTATGCCTTGAACAACAGCCTACCCCATGCGGTCTTTGATGGCAGTGTCGTTATTACCGGCGGAGACCCCAGTACAGAAGACGTTTACCGGCAACAAATCAATACCCAATTGGCAGATGAGCCACCCGTCGGTATTCTGTTGACCGGCACGTTGGGCGCCGGAGAAATAACGGCAAAGATCAAAGCATTTGAACAACTCGCCAATCCCGGTCTAACCGTTCAATTTGTGATTACGGAGAGTGACTTAACTCACCCCAGCCCCCCGATTCATTTTAACTATGTTGTGCGAGATATGTTGCCCCCCGCCTCGATCACCTTACCCAATGAAGGTGATCAAACGGAAGTAAGTCGTTCTTTCGTGTTAGATGACAGTTGGAATATGGATGAAATTCAACTCGTGGTGTTTGTTCAAGATGATAACACCAAAGTTATTTTACAGGGTCAAGCTATATGGGAATAATCTCAACTTTTATCGATGGAGGAAGTACTGATGAAATCAATTTTTAAGTTAAGTGCCTGTATTGTGTTGGCAATAACATTTGTTGCCGGAACGGCGATGAGTGCCGAAACGCGCGAATACCAAAAACTACCGGCATTTAGTACCAAAGATTTAAGTGGTAAACTCGTCAGTTTTGATGATGTCAAAGGTGAAAAAGCCACTTACATCACGTTTTGGGCAACGTGGTGCAAACCGTGCATGGCAGAATTGCCTCACTTGCAAGAGCTGTACGAGAAATATCAAGAGCAAGGATTGCAAATCATTGGTATGAATGAAGATACCGCCAAGAAAACCGCCAAGGTCAAAAAAGCCGTTAATCAGAAAAAGCTATCATACCCAATTTTGTTAGACCCAACAGCAGAAGTGGGTAAAAAGTTAGGGATGCCTACAGAGTTACCCTACGGCTTGCTCATCGACGGTAACGGAAATATTATTGAAAAAACCATCGGATTTCAAAAAGGCGATGAGGATGCGTTAGAAAAGAAGATCGTTAAACTATTGGGGCTTGAAACCAGTACGGAGGAATCAAATTGAAACCGCAAATAGCAATCAGTCTCGTCGCGATGGGATTGATGTTGTTGGTTAAGATTCCCACCGCCGGAAGTATTGATCTTAATTATTCATTTTACAATAATGTGCAATATTCGTTATTTGAAGCGTCGGAGCGCGACAGTCTTGTAGAACGCGCGGAAGTCAATCTTCAAATAGGGTTGTTGCGTACCGGCATGTTGCTGGAAGCGCGTCAACCTTTACCTAAAGTAGGAGATGCGGAACAAGGCTTTGGTCCCGTCAACGTGCGAAAACTGTTTTTTGAATTAGAAAAAGATGGGTTTTCGCTCCGTGCCGGAGATTTTCCGGTCTTATTTGGACGTGGATTATCGATCAACCTATTTCGAGATGATGCATTGCGTCAGGATACCGAACCGGAAGGCATCAAACTTGGCTACCGGAATGATTATGTTCAGGCAACGGCATTCAGCGGGTATGTGGAAAAATTTGTCGGACCCGTTTCCACAAATGATGTCAGTTATGAAGTAGATGATACCCGGCAACATCTCTTTCGAGGTGCGGCATCTACGTTTCGTCCATTTACCAATACGGATTCTCCCTTACAACCTTTAGAACTGGGGGTGCAATATGTCCGGTTTCGCTCCATCGAAGCCTATCCGTTCCCCCAAGAAACGCGGCGTTACGAAGACCGCCGTACAATGACGGGAGGGAGTCTCTTCTATAGCGGTGATTTTTTTGATATTTACGGCGAATACGTCACCGGTAAGCGCATTGAAAACGAACTGTATCCCGATGGAAAAGCAAAGTTCACCATTGCCGAATACGATACCATCCAAGGAATATACGGCGTTATCAACGCCTTTTGGGGTGATTTTTCGCTTTTTGGCGAATTTAAGGATTATCAAGGGCTGGGCTTTTTTGATGCCTCCGGTAATTACTCCAAACCGATTGGACAGCTACAATCTCCTGCAAAACCGTACAACAATCCACCGCCCGTTGTCACAGAGCATACCAGCCGGTTACTCGGTCGGGATATGTACCAGCCGATCATCCTCAATAACGAACGCGGGTATCGTGTGGAATTAGAGTGGACACCCACCTATTCCACCCAGATTTTAGTCGATTATACCCGCGCAGAAAGTCGTGAAGGAGACCTCTATTTTCAGGAATATTACCTTGAATTTGAGCATTCTATTTGGGATGATAACCTTTCGTTCATGGGCATGATCGAGCAAGGTGACGTGGGGGAAAAGGCAGACCGCACAGGCGGTTGGCTGAAAACCACGTACCAATTAAATGATAAACAATCGATTGCCCTCACGACAGAATACATGGATGGTACGGTCAAAAACGTGGCAGATGAAGTCGGTCAATATTATGTTTTCAGTTTTTCGCAGTCCAAAGATACACATGAGAACGACTCGTTTTGGCGGGCGCTTCTGAAACGGTCGTGGACCCTCTCCGCCGCGTATGAGCTTAGTAGTGAAGCCGATCAGGATGGGAAAGATAATTGGTTTTCCTTAGCGATGGATTATAAAGTTTCAGATAATCATCTAGTACGGTTATTCTACGGTGCACGTCGAGCGGGTCTGAACTGCAACGGAGCAATTTGTGTCCCCGAACCGGCATTTGAAGGCTTCGAATGTCAATTAATTAGCGTGTTTTAATCAGGGAGGTACTAATGAAAAAAAGGATATTATTAACGGTTTTGATATTCGGAATAGCAGTTTCCGGATGGGCGGATATTCCAAAACTCGGCGTTATTGAGCAGTTCACCACAGTGGGAAATGAGTTGTGCGAAGAGTCCAATCTGTACGTTCAACAATTGAAGGAACATTACGGGGTCAAAAACGCCGTGGTGATTCAATATCACGTGGGAGATAATGACCCATTTTACCAAGCAAACCACACGGATAACGACGCCCGGGCAGAATATTACGGCGTTGAATATCTGCCAATGGTTGCTACCTCAGGCAATAGCATGGTGCAAGCCACCGATCCATACGATATAAACGTCAAAATGGATAAAGTGTTAGAAACAGATACCCCACTTTATATGAGTGTATTCCATGAAATTGAGGGATCAACGCTCTCGGTAGAAGGCTCGGTAGTTGCCGCCGGCGAGATAGATGGCACATATAATTTACAAATCGCCGTCATCGAAAAAGAAGTGACAGAAGGAGGCATGACATATTATAATGTGATGCGTAAACTTTTACCAGATGGCGCGGGTACTGATTTTTACATCGCCTCTGGGGGAGACGACGCTTATTATGAGTTCTCGCAATCGCTGCAAATCGACGCCGGCTGGGATACCGATCAATTAGAAGTGATCGTTTTTGTCCAAGACCCAGCAACGCAAGGTATTTTGCAAGCGGTCACCACAGAACTGGTTGAGGCAACACCCTCCCCACACCATATCCGGCTGGTGTCCGAACAACGTGTCCGAATTTTACCCGTGAATACTTTTTTGGAAAATCACTATATGCGCTTCATCAATATGATGGACCAAGATGACCAGTTTGACTTTTTGCTGGAAACAGATATGCCGGAAGGTTGGGTGGCGTCTTTTTGTGTGGGACCCATTTGCTTACCGGATTCCGCACGTATTGCGTTTGAGGCGGGACAATCCGAGGGACAACCCGAAGATGATGGACGACACATGTATGTAACCATCACACCGATGAACACACCCGGCGTCGGCGATGTCATCTTTACGGCACGCTCCGTAACCTACCCTTCGGTACAGCAATCACTTCATTTCCGGGTCATCACCGATGGTATTGATGTGCTAATCGTCGATGCGGATGGTGGTCTGGATAGTGAACAGGGCATTGCCAGCGCTTTGGAGCGCGCAGAAGTTACCTATGGCATCTGGAAAGCATCCACACCCATCACCGGTGCCGAAATGGCGAATTTCCCGGTGGTCATCTGGAATACCGGTCGGGCATTACCCACATTGCTGGAATCTGACCGAGCCGCCATCCAAGAGTATATGGATAACCTCGGCTCGATCCTGATCAGTGGGCAAAATATTGGTTGGGATTTAACCAATGCCGCCAGCCGTAATCGCGATCCGGAATTCTATAGTGGTGTGCTTCATGCCAATTTCATCAATGATAATGCATCCAGCATGGCAGTAACGGGTGTTGGGTTTGCGGAAGGTCTGGCATTTAATCTGGTCGATCAAACCTCGCCGGATGTGGTGGAACCCGTCGATGATAACACCTTTGACCTATACCAATATGGCGAAAGTGAAGTTGCCGGATTGTACACGGGAGCGATGGTCTATCTAGGGTTCGATCCGGCACAAATTGATAGTGACGATCAGCGTGACTGGACCATCGCACGTATTTTGAATTACTTTAATTTGGCGGTTGGTGCGGGACCGGTGACCACAGGCATCACCCAAACGCCACCAGCCGTAACTCTCCACCAAAATGTGCCGAATCCATTCAATCCCACAACACGTATTCGGTACGAATTACCGCAAAGTAGCACCGTGAAGCTTACCATTTATGATGTCACCGGACGGTTGGTGCGCACGTTGGTCAACCAACCCCAAGAAAGTGGCATTTATGATGTCCAATGGAATGGTCATGATGATGCCGGTCACGTCGTGAATAGCGGCATCTATGTTTATCAATTGGAAACTGAAACGGCGACGCAGACTCAAAAAATGATGTTGTTGAAATAAATCCCCAGCCCGGTACGGGTATCCGTATCGGGCTTATTTTTATCCACCTTCGGTTGGAAGGAGATTGTACCAATGCGTAAATTGTTTTTAGTATTGTTAGCTCTGGCTTTTTTGATGCCGGTACGCGGTATGGCGGTAGAACGCACCGTACTGGCAGAATTACAAACAGCAACGTGGTGAGTGTACTGTCCTTGGGCTGAAGCAGCCATCGATCAGTTGATCGAGGAATACGGTACCGATAACGTCGTTTATATTGCCTATCACTATACTGACGAACTGGAAATCGCCGAAGGAAGTGCACGCTGGGCATCCTATTATGGCAATGAAGGTACGCCTAATATGTACTTTGACGGGCTCCAAAATGTGTTAGGCGGTTGGGAAGGCTGTTATGACGCTTATCTTGCTGAATTGCAATCCCGCTGGGCAAACAGTAGCCCGATTCGCCTCGAACTCATCGGGGGAATTGTGGATACGGAAGGATATATCTCGGCAAATGTTACATTAGAAGGGGACATTCCCGCCGGTATGACCGTCCGCTTTGCCGTTATAGAAAATGATATTATCCTAAATCGCCACTATAATGGGGTATTACGAGACTTACTGGCAGAAGAAACGCTCAGCATCAGCCAGCAAGGCGAAACGGTTACGTTGGATCGCACCTTCCCCGTAGAAGAGGGTTGGAATTACGAAAATATGGGCGTGGTTGTATTTGTCCAAAATGATAACACCCACGAAGTCCTTCAAGCCGCTTATTTTGACGCTTCAGATTCTGAATATCTGGTGAGCTTTACGTCCAGCGGCACCGTTGCGATTTCAGAAGCAGACCAACCCTATGATTTTTATGCCTTGGTGGAGAATGTCGGTCCGAATGACGATACTTACACCATTACAATGAATACCGATGAATTACCCGAAGGGTGGAACGCCACGTTTACCATCGGCGAAGACGTGTACGAATCCGAAGCCGAAATTGATCTGGCGTCAGGGGAACAGGTACTTCTCACTATCAATTATAATCCGAATAACGTACCCGGTCAGGGCGATGTTTATTTAGAATTAGTCTCCCACGCCGAACCGCGCCTGCAAAAATCAATGAGTTTTCGGCTGATCTCCGATGTGGAAGTCCTGATTGTGGATGACGCCCTCAATACCGATGCCACCCTGTATGAAACGGTGCTAACCGAAGATGAAACGATATGGGGCACGTGGGAAGTCCTCCGGGGAGGCAACATTGATAGTGATGAAATTGCGAATATCCCCACCGTGTTATGGATAACCGGTAGCGACGATCGTGAAACCATCACCGAAGACGATCAAATGGAATTGATCACCTATCTGGAAAACGGCGGATCATTGCTCCTAACCGGTCACAATATCGGGGGCGATATTGCCGCAACTGAATTTTACACCGATTTTCTGGGCGCCCGTTATCGTTTCAATAACTTCGGACAAACCACCCTGAACGGGATCGAAGGCAACCCGATTGGCGATGGGTTAGTCCTCGAAATTGAACACGATTCCCCAGATGTGGTCATGATGCAGGACGATGTGGATGGTCTGGAACCGGTCTTCCAATATGGAGCAGTGCCCAACCTCTACGCGGCACTCGCACATGCGGCAGATACGTACCGGACGGTCTATTTTTCTGTGAGTCTGGATCAAGTATCCGATCCAGACAGCCGGGAAAGTGCCCTATTGCGCTCCTTGCGCTGGTTGAGAGGCGAATCCACGAACATCGACCCGGTGGAGCAAACATCAATTGCCACCGTCTCACATTACCAACTGGCACAGAATGTACCGAACCCATTTAACCCCCGAACCACAATTGCCTATGCGTTGCCGGAACAAAGTCGTGTCAGTATCCATATTTACAACTCTTCCGGTCAATTGATACGAACTCTGGTCAATAAGACGCAGAATGCCGGCACATATCACGTCCAGTGGGACGGTACAGATAGTGAACATCACGAAGTCGCCAGTGGGATTTATCTGTATAAACTCGTGACAGACAAAGAAACACACATTAAATCAATGGTATTACTCCGGTAACCAAGCGGGCATAATCGGGTGAAACCCTTAGCATCTACAAAGGTGCTAAGGGTTCAATCCCAACAGAACACTCCATACCAAAAGCCCATTCATGAGGAGATTACCGATGAGGCAAATTTTATGGACAAGTGTGGTTTGGTCATTTATTGCCGTCTCCGCATTTGCAACGGAACGGGTGGTCTTAATGGAAATGTTTACCAGCACCACCTGACCGGTTTGTCCCACTGCGGAGCAGTGGCTTGATAACTGGTATCCTAGCAATTACGATGACGTGGCAATTATCCGTTACCACATGAATTGGCCCGCCCCCGGGAATGACCCCTTTTATCACGCCAACCCGCTAGAAAACAACGCCCGGCGAGGGGTTTACGGCGTCAACGGCATACCGGACATGTTTGTGGATGGCGTTTTAAATCCAGGCATACCCTACAGTACCGCCGTCAACCAACGGTTGGAGATACCTAGCCCGTTGGAAATCAATGTGGATGGAACATTTGATTGGACTACCAATGAAGGCACCACTACGGTGGAAATCACAGCAACAGAAGACTTCTCTTATAATTCATTGCGGATGCAATACGTGATTATTGAAAATAATGTAGCATACACCGGTCCAAACGGACATACACCCCACCATCAGGTGATGCACGATATGGTACCAACAGCTTCGGGCGAAAGTTTTGAGATTACAAATGGAGAAACCCTCCTATTCAACCGGAATTTCGTCATTGATGAAAGCTGGGATGCGAATGAATGTGAGATTGTTGTTTTTGTGCAGGATAATACGAGCCGTGAAGTCTTTCAAGCAATGCATATGTCGCTTGATGAACTGTTTCCTATCCGCCTCCGCTTTGAAACAAGCGGCAATACGGCACTGGGTGCGTCCGATGGTGAGTATCCGTTTTACGCCCTCATCGAAAATCAAGACAACCAAGCAGATGTATTTGATGTTGAATTGACAACCTCTGCACCCGAGGCGTGGTCGATCAATTTTACGCTGGAAGGAGTCACCTACGAGGATGGGGCAGAACTCCCCCTCGATGCCGGTGAAGAAGTGCCCTTAACCGTGAATATCAGCCCCAATAGCACCGCCGGTGAAGGTTTTGCCACGGTCACCCTCACCTCCCAATCCGAACCACGGGTGGTAAAATCTCTGACCTTCCAACTCATTACCAATGATGTAGATGTGCTCGTGATTGACGATGCCAATGATGGTAATATTGAACCGTATCGCGCCGCACTGGAAACAACCGATTTTGTCTTTGGCGCCTGGGATGTCGCGGTGGGAGGCGCTCTAAATCCAGAGGATCTAGAACAGATTACGACCCTCATCTGGTTTACCGGCGGTGAAGAAGAGACCGCTTTAGAACCCGATGAAATCGAGATGTTGACCGGTTACCTCGATAACGGCGGGCAACTGATGCTCTCGGGGCGAAATTTGGGCGTTGCGATTGGCACAACAGATTTTTATACTGAATATCTCGGTGCCCATTTCCGGTTCAACAACTTCAGCACCTATGAGGTGAATGGGATTGAAGGCGACCCCATCGGGGATGGTATCTCCTTCACATTTGAGCAGGATTCCCCAGATGTCGTCCTCCCCCGTCCCGGAGTGGATGGCGTGTCACCGGTTTTTCAATATGGCGATATTCCGCTGTATGCGGCACTACGGCACGAGACCGAAACCTACCGCACGGTGTACTATTCGATCAGCTTGGAAGGCGTCAATGAAGCCGATGCCCTCGCCCAGCTCATCGAAAATTCGGTTCTCTGGTTACAAGGGGAAGAAACAGCAATTGAGCCACAAAAAAGTGATGTGGCACGTGTAACTGCCTATCAATTATTTCAAAATGTACCGAATCCATTCAATCCTCAAACTCAAATTGAATATGCGGTGCCGGTACCTGCAACAGTTCAGTTGAATATCTATTCCGTGACAGGACAATTCATCAAAACGCTTGTACATCGTCCGCAAAGTGCCGGACACTATCGTGTGATATGGGATGGTACCAACCAGTTTGGAGCTGCCGTAGCCAGCGGAATTTATCTGTATGAACTATCGGCTGGGGAACACCGGCTCACCCGTCAGATGGTTCTACTCCATTAATCTCACTGGCGAAACCTCAAGGAAGGAGGCTTCGTCTATTTTCCCAACCTATGTTTTAAGGAGGTTTTACGATGCGTAAAACACTATTTATGGTTTTAATATTAATACTAATGGTTACGCTTTTCGTACCCAATGTACACGCGGAACGAATCGTACTGTTGGAGATGTTTACCAGTACCACCTGCCCACCGTGTGTATCCGCCAATGCGGCGATGAATACGTGGTATCCTGACAACGATGATATTTCGGCATTGATTCGCTACCATGTTTGGTGGCCCTCACCGGGCAATGACCCGTTCTATCTGGCAAACACGGCAGAAGCCCAAGCCCGCACCAATTATTACGGGGTAAATGGGGTGCCCGACATCTTTGCAGATGGACTTTTGGACGCCAGTTTCCCTCCCATTTCTCAGGTTGCTCAACGTCGCGCGGTAGACCCGCCAGTGGATATTATGGTTGCCGGCAGCTATGACGTTGATAATAACGTTGGTGAGGCAACTATTACTGTCTCCGCGCTGGAAGACTTCAATTACAATGACCTCCGCTTTTTCTTCGTTATTACGGAAGATAATTGTGTGTACACTGGTACAAACGGGGATCCGGTACACCATCAGGTGATGCGCGACATGGTGCCAAATGCCAACGGCGAAAGTTTTGATATTGCCGATGGTGAATCGGTCGTGTTTACCCGATCCTTCTCGCTATCACCCGTACCGGGTGTAAATGAGACCGGAATTCCTGAAAATACAAACGTCGTGTGCTGGGTTCAAGATGTAGCAACAAATTCCAGAGAAGTACATCAGGCCGCTTGGGTACCCCTAATGGAACTCGTCCCAGCCGCCGCTATTGAAGGATATGTCACCGACTGTGCCAATGAGGAAGGCTTGGATGTGACGAATGTCTATGTGGAAGGCACGGGATATGCCACCATCACCGATGAAAATGGATTTTACCATCTCAATGCCGAACCGGGCACGCACACGGTCGTTTTTGAGCGGTTCGGGTATGTCACACACACCCAAGAAGTCACCTTAGCCGAAGATGATCTACTGCCCGTAGATGTCTGTCTGAATGCGTTCGGGCAATCCACGTTAACCGGAACGGTTTCACAGCGGGAAAATGGTAATCCAATTCCAAATGCACCCATTGAACTGCTCGGTGTACCAATTAATTCCACCGTAACGGATGAAAACGGGGTCTATACGTTCAGTGTTCCGGGTGGTTACACCTACGAGGTTTCGGTCTATGCAGATGATCGCGAACCGGTTGTAGAAAGCGTTACCGTACCTGAAAATGAAGTGGTAGAGCACAACTTCCCGATGCGCTTTGTTCAAAGTTTTGAAGCAACCGATGGTGGCTTTGATCCCAACCGCCTGTGGGAGTGGGGCGATGCCAACGCAGGTGGTGGCGCTGAAACGGCCTATTTGGGGATGAAGTACTGGTCAACCAATATCGACGGTGCATATCCCAGTAATCAACGTGCCGATCTGGTGACACCCGAATATAGCCTGACCCAAGCCAACGCCGCCGATTTATTCTATGCCCACTGGCTCGATACCAACGAGGGATGGGACGGCTATAATCTTTCCATCAGCACTAACGGCGGCGATGACTGGGTCCGGATCGAACCGGAAGGAGGCTATCCCGGCAGTGTGATCGGATTATCGGGACAACCTGGCTTCTCCAGTGATAGCAACGTATGGGAGATGGTACATTATGATCTGACCGACTATCTCGGCGAAGTGGTTCAATTCCGATTCCGTTTCGGTAGTACCAACAACAACCGGAATTACTTAGGGGTTTGCATTGACTATTTTGATCTCCAAACGGATGTGGAAACGGCGGTAGATGAGCCACAAATGACGGGTATTGCCATTCCACAAGCCCTGACACTGAGCCAAAATGTCCCCAACCCGTTCAACCCCAATACGAAAATCCATTTTGCCTTGCCCCAAACCCAACATATTAATGTCGCCATTTATGCCCTGAATGGACAGTTGGTAAAAACATTGCAAAATGGTGTTCTTTCGGCAGGGGATTACACCGTTACTTGGAATGGTACCAATGAGCAAGGCGTACCGGTAGCCAGCGGAACATACATCTACCGCTTGGAAAGCAACGCTGAAATCCTCAGCAAAACCATGGTCTTGTTGAAGTAACGATTCGTCTCCTCCATGCCTAAATCCGAGCGATTTGGCATGGTTCACTCTATTGATTGGAAACCGCCACTGCTCAGATGAATAGTGGCGGTTTTACCATTTATGGACAATATGAAGCGCATTACACCTCACGGTGACCGGCTTGACCGGCTACTGGTAACTTTGCAACTCACCGAATCCCGCCACCGCGCCCAACAATTGATTCAAAAAGGTGCGATTCGGGTCAACGGGGAGATTATTACCAAAAACAGTGCTCCAATTGCGGAAGGAGCCATTATCGAGGTGCTCCAGTCCTTATCCTATGTCAGCCGGGCGGGTTACAAATTAGAACATGCGCTCCGGCAGTTTAAGGTAGATGTCGCTGGGTTCATTTGCCTCGATATTGGCGCCTCCACCGGTGGATTTACAGACTGCTTGCTACAACACGGTGCAAATCGGGTTTATGCGGTTGATGTAGGAAGTAATCAACTTCACCAAACACTTAGACCAAATCCACGTGTGATTTCCATGGAAAAAACCGATCTGCGCACATTACCCACCCTACCGGAACCGGTGGATTTGATAGTGATCGATGTTAGTTTTATTTCGCTCAGCTTGATCTTCCCGCATTTGGCTCGATTTTCTCATGACAAAAGCCGGATCATCAGTTTGATTAAACCCCAATTTGAGGTGGGCAAAGGTCATCTTAATAAACGAGGAATTGTCCGCCGGACAGAAGACCGCCAACGGGTACTTCAAACGGTAGTACACCATGCTGAAAGTCACGGATGGCACTGCTTACAACAAACCGAATCCCCCATCGCCGGTGGGGACGGAAATATAGAGTATTTGGCATTATTTTGCCTTGAATCACCTCAATAGCATCATTTGCCGCGTCACCTCGTGTCCTGTTTTTAATTCACGGATACCCATCCTTTTGCGCGCTCTAGGGCGTTTTTCCACCCGGCAATCAATGTTGCCACGTTAGCGTGATCCATCTGGGGCGTAAATCGCTGATCCACCTGATACTGTTTGGCGATGTCATCCAAATTCTCCCAATAACCGGTCGCCAATCCGGCGAGATATGCCGCGCCGAGTGCGGTTGTCTCCGACACACGAGGGCGAATGAGCGGCACCCCCAGAATATCCGCTTGGAATTGCATCAGCAGATTATTAACGGTTGCACCGCCATCTACCCGCAACTCGCGGATGGTAATGCCGGAATCCGCTTCCATTGCCGCCAGCACATCCCGTACTTGAAAGGCAATACTTTCCAATGCCGCCCGCGCCAGATGTGCCGCAGTGGTACCCCGTGTCAAGCCACAAATGGTGCCGCGCGCGTAGGAATCCCAGTGCGGAGCGCCTAATCCCGCAAACGCTGGTACCAGATAAACCCCACCGTTATCATTCACATTTGTCGCAAGCGTTTCCACCTCCGCTGAGGAGCGAATAATACCCAACCCATCCCGCAACCATTGCACCACAGCGCCCGCGATGAAGATACTACCTTCCAATGCGTACTCGGTTTTGCCCCCGATTTGCCACGCCACCGTTGAAAGCAAATTGTTGTGGGAGGTGATCGCCGTTTCGCCGGTGTTGAGCATCATAAAACAACCCGTTCCGTACGTATTTTTAGACATCCCCGGTTGGGTGCAGACCTGCCCAAACAACGCCGCTTGCTGGTCACCAGCCATCCCAGCAATGAGCGCCGGAACGGCGAAAATGGAATTATCCGTCATCCCGTATATCTCGCTGGAGGAGCGAACTTCTGGCAGTAATGCCCGGGGAATATCGAGCAATTCTAGCAGGTCATCATCCCAATCAAGGGTATGGATGTTGAACAACAGAGTCCGGCTGGCGTTGCTGACATCGGTCAGATGCAATTTCCCCCCGCTCAACTTCCAGACCAACCAACTATCCACCGTCCCAAAGGCAAGATGACCCGCTTTCGCCTTCTCCCGTGCGCCACCGACATTATCCAAAATCCATTTGATTTTGGTTGCAGAAAAATAGGCATCCACAAGCAGTCCCGTTTTCTGCTGAATCAGCCCCGCATGACCTTGCTCACGAAGCGCATCACATAACGGGGCGGTGCGCCGGTCTTGCCAGACAATGGCATTAAAAATGGGTTCTCCCGTTTGGCGGTCCCAAATCAGGGTGGTCTCCCGTTGGTTGGTGATCCCGATCCCCGCAATCTGATCCCCGTGGAGTCCCATTCGAGCAATAGCTTCTGCCGCGACAGCCGCTTGAGACGCCCAAATTTCGTGCGGATCGTGCTCGACCCAGCCCGGTTGCGGGTAATATTGGGTGAATTCCTTCTGTGCAATCGATTGAATCTCCCCACGCGAGTCAAATATCATCGCGCGAGAACTGGTTGTGCCCTGATCCAGAGCGAGAATGAAACGTTCCATCAAAACCTCCTACGGATAGGATGAAAACAGGGTGAATCCATCTTGCGACATCACGATAAACCGATAACCTGCTAACAGAAAATCCTGAAAGGGTTGACAGCGTTCGACCAATCGTGTATTTTCACAGCGGTTGTTCATCTATTTTATTTCTTAATCTTAAATTTACGAGGATGTTATGAGCATTGTAGTGGTTGGATCCGTCGCGCTAGATAGTGTGGAAACTCCGTTTGGTAAAGCCGAAAACGCCTTAGGGGGTTCGGCGACGTATTTTAGTGCGGCGGCAAGCTATTTTTCACCGGTCAATATTGTCGCCGTGGTCGGGGATGATTTTCCGCAAGAGGATATTGAATTTTTGCGCGAACGCGGTGTCAATATGGAGGGTTTGGAAGTCATCAAAGGCGGTAAAACCTTTCATTGGAAAGGGTATTACGGCTATAATCTGAATGAAGCTCAGACCTTAGATACCCAATTAAATGTGTTTGAGACCTTCAACCCCCAATTACCGGAATCCTACCGTAATAGTGATTATCTCTTTTTGGCAAACATTCACCCGGCGTTGCAACTCAGCGTCCTGGAGCAAGTCGAATCTCCCAAACTGATCGCCGTGGATTCCATGAATTTGTGGATTTCCGAAACACGGAATGAACTGTTGACCGTCCTCGGCAAAGTCGATATTGCCATGTTGAACGATGGAGAAGCCCGCCAACTTTCCGGGGAAGCAAACCTGATCAAAGCGGCAAAAGCCGTGCGCGAGATGGGTCCGAAAGTCGTGATCATCAAAAAAGGAGAACACGGTGTGGCGATGTTTGGGGAAGATTCTTACTTTGTCTTGCCCGCATCCCCGGTAGAAGAGGTCAAAGACCCAACCGGCGCCGGCGACAGTTTTGCTGGAGGGTTTATGGGGTATATTGCCAAAGCCGGAAATTTGGAAGACCGCACCCTGCGGCGAGCCGTGGTTTATGGGAGCACCATCGCCTCATTCTGCGTGGAAGATTTCAGTTTGGAACGATACCGTACCCTGACGATGGAAGAGATTGAGGCACGTTACGAGACCTTTAAAGAGTTCTCCGCATTTGCGTAATCAATCAAATTGAGTTGGTGGGTCATCCCGACGAACGGCTTCCAAAATCTGGGTGATTTCTTCCTCCGTGGGTTCTAAATCATGGCTATCGGCGCGACCTTCTACAAACTGCTGTAACAGACGATTATCGGTGGTACGCGCATCCTCCGGCGTACCCCGATAAGCGATTTTGCCCTCGTGGAACATCACCATCCGGTCTGCAACTTTGAACGCGCTCTTCATATCATGTGTGATGACAATCGAGGTGATAGAGAGATTTTCCCGTAAACGAATGATCAACTCGTTGATCACATCTGACATAATCGGGTCCAGACCGGTGGTGGGTTCATCATAGAGAACGTAATCCGGGTCCATAATGATTGCCCGAGCCAATCCAACCCGTTTGCGCATCCCTCCGCTTAATTCCGACGGGTTCAAATGTTCAATGTTATGTAATCCGACTAAATCCAAGCAATGGCTCACTTTTTTCTGGATCTCTTGAGGAGTCATATTGGTATGTTCGCGCAACGGCAACCCCACGTTTTCCGCTACCGTCAGCGAGTCAAACAACGCGCCACTCTGAAACAAAAAGCCAAACCGAATCCGGACTTCGTAGAGCCGTTTTTTGGTCATCTTAGCGATTTCTTCCCCATCAACATAAACCGCCCCGCGATCCGGCGTGAGCAACCCGACGATGTGTTTAAGCATCACACTTTTCCCACAACCGGATCGACCCAGCACGACGAAGGTTTCACCGTCATAAATGTCCATGCTGATACCACGCAAAACGTGCTTGGTACCAAAACTTTTATGTAAATCAACGATTTTGATCATATTTTTCTCACGTGTCCGTTTTAAAATGCGTGACCGCCCTAATCTAGGAGAAATAGGATCGAAAGTCAATGTACAAATTTAACCAAGAGGATAGAGCTTTATGCGATATATTTCAACAACGATAGCCATTATGCTGGCGATGATTTACCTGACCGGTTGCCAGCAGAAGCCCTCCGGTCAAGCAACCTCAGAACACCAGCCCTCAACCCCCACCAAAACGCAATATCTCACGATTGGTACCGGGGGTGTAACGGGGGTTTATTTTCCGGTCGGTGGCGCCATTGCGAAACTAATTAACAGCGCCAATACCGGTATCAACATTACGGTCGAATCAACCGGTGGCTCGGTCTTCAATGCCATTTCAATGGGAAATGGTCAGTTGGATTTGGGAATGACCCAATCGGATGTCGCCTATCAAGCATATCATGGCGAAGGCGAATTTGAAGGTAAAGCCATTGAATCGTTACGGGTACTGTTTAGCTTACACCCGGAACCGATGCACCTCATTGCTCGCCGGGATGCCAATATTACCCGCGTTACAGACCTTGCCGGAAAAAAAGTCAATCTGGGTAATCCGGGCTCCGGCACCTTGAACTTCGCGAACGCAATTTTAGCGGCATATGGTATGTCTGAAGACGATTTGGGTAAAGCCGAATTTTTGAAAGCCTCTGAAGCGCCCGATTTCCTGCGGGACGGTCGAATTGACGCCTTTTTCTATCCCGCCGGCGTCGGCAATGCCGCCGTGCAGGATATTTGCACCACAACGGACGTGGTGCTTATTCCGATTATGGATGACGCCGCCGAGACGCTCATTCGGGAAAATCCGTATTATGCCAAATCGGTCATTCCGCCAGGTATTTATAACTCGGTAGATGAACCCGTGCCAACTGTGGGAGTCAAAGCGTTATTTTCCACCACAACCCGCATCAGTGAAGAAACAGCCTATACCATCGTTAAAACAGTGTTGGATAATTTTGAGGCATTTAAGGCGGCTCATGGCGCGCTGGCTTCGTTGGAACCGGCAAATTTACTGGAAGCCATCCCCATTGATCTCCATCCGGGCAGTGAGCGGGCATTTAAGGAAGCCGGTTTAATTGGAGAGAAGCAGAGTACCCCGGCGGAAGACAGCACGGCAACACCGGAATAATCCTTATCAGAGGTTGTTTTATCCAAGGCGGAGAGGGTAGCTTCTTCGCCTCTTTTTATATAAAAACCCGGTCTCACTGCCGTAAGACCGGGCTCACCCACCCTTCACAAAACCTGTTAGGAGGAGGTTTTGAGGAGGAAAACTTATAAACCTTCCTTAATGGCTTTAACTCCCCATTTGAAGGCTTCTTCATTCATCGGAATCATCGCACATTTGTGCGCCAACGCTTGCCGGATGGCAGTCAAAAAAGTCTCTTCTGGGAAAAGATTCGTCACCGCCTGTAAGGCACCCAACGCCACAATATTTTTCACGACGGCTCGACCCAAATCAACGGCAATTTCCGTGAACGGCACACCGTACATCTGCGTGTTGTGGTTGAATGATGGCGGGTCACTAATGACGGAGCTGTTATAGAGGATCACGCCGCCCGGGGCGACATCGGGACCAAATTTGACCAAACTCGGCATATTGAACGCAATCAATACGTTCGGCTTTGGTGATGCCGGTGATAGCACTTCATCCTTGGCAATGTGAACATCCGCATACGAGGTGCCCCCTCGCGATTCGGGACCATAGCTTGGGATGTGAGTCGCATCAAAACCTTCGTTAATCGCCATTTGGGTCAATAACAAGGCGGCGGTTTGTGCACCATCACCACCGGCACCCGCCAGTTTAAAGGAAATATCATACGGGTGCAGATGTTCCGGGAATTTGCTGGCAAAACGGGGGGCGGCTTCTCGTGCACCACCGGTGATAATATCGGTCACTTTTTCCGGATCATGGATCGGATAAAACGGTTTGAATTCGCGCTCTGGGGCGATCTCTTCAATGATGTCCTTTTTCACGCCGAGGGGAAAGATCGGCACCATGTTCTCTTCGACCCATTTTTCGGTCTCTAAAGTGGAAAGTTTAAGATGAGTGGGGCATTCCGCCAACACCTCGATAAAGGTAAATCCTTTGTTTTCAACCTGATATTGAATGCCCTTTTTGATTGCTTTTTTCGCCCGATTGCGTTGCTTATTGTTAAATAGCGCAACCCGTTCCACATAGACGGGACCATCCAATCCGGCGATAAGTTCTGCTACCCGGAAAGGTTGCCCCATAAAATTATTCCGTCCGTAGGGTGAAGTAGATGTTTTTTGGCTCATTAACGTGGTTGGCGCCATCTGGCCACCGGTCATCCCATAAATGGCATTGTTGATGAAAATAACGGTAATCGGTAGCCCAATCTGCGCACTGTGGACAATCTCTGCCAACCCAATCGAGGCTAAATCACCATCCCCTTGATAACTGATCACAATGGATTCAGGGTTTGCCAGTTTATGTCCCAGTGCTACAACCGGTGCCCGGCCATGTGCCGCTTGGGAATTCCCCACATCCATATAATAGTACAAAAAGACACTACACCCAACCGGAGAAATCGCCACGGTACGATCTTGAATCCCCAATTCATCAATCGCTTCTGCCATATACTTATGAGCCAAGCCGTGTCCGCAACCCGGACAGTAGTGAGTCGCGTGACCTTTTAAACCTTTTCCGTGAGCATGTCGATCAAATTTATCATAAAATGCACTGACACTCATGCGGACACCTCCTTTAGCGAAAGAACTTTTTCGACAATTTCGTGTTGTTGCGGTAAAATTCCGCCGAAATGCCGGATCGCCTCAATCGGAGGATGATTCTGGAGACCGGCTTTACTCAGTGCCAGCCGCAATTCATCTTCCAACTGACCGTTACTAGCTTCTGCCATGACGATCCGGTTGGCGTTTTTCAGCACCGGTTTCAGCAGATCAATGGGAAAGGGCCAAACGGTAATTGGACGGAACAGACCCGCTTTGATGCCCTTATCCCGCAACTCCTGTACGGCGCCTTTTGCCATCCGGGAAGGTGTGTTACATGCCATGATGATCACCTCAGCATCATCACAGTAGAACACATCGGCTCGTTGTTCGTTCGCTATCATTTCCTCATATTTTTGATTCAGATGTGCATTATGCTCTTCTAGGTCTGTTTCGGAAAGTTGAATTGAGCAAATCAAATTACCGCGATGATTCCGGTCGCCATAAACTGCCCATTCGGGGATACCGGGTTTGCGCATGGTTTGCGGTAACATCACTTTACCCGTCATCTGACCCAGATACCCATCGGCTAAAATCACCACCGGATTGCGATATTTGAAACTAAGTTCAAACGCCAGCATGGTCAAATCGAGCATTTCCTGCGGGGTAGAAGGAGTCAGCACCACAGCATGGGTATTTCCATGACCCAAACCGCGACAAGCAAGTTTAATATCGGCTTGCTCTGGGGCAATATTGCCGAGACCGGGACCCCCCCGCATCACATTGATGAAAACGCCCGGCACTTCCGCACCGATCATATATGAGATACCTTCCAACATTAAGCTAAAGCCGGGTGAAGAAGTAAAGGTCATGGAAGCTAACCCTGCACCGCCGGTACCATACATCATATTTACCGTAGCCACTTCACTCACCGCTTGAAAAAAGACACCATCCAGTAGCGGTTGCAACTTTGCCATTAACTCCGCACCTTCGGTGGAAGGAGTAATCGGGTAGCCATAAAAATGACGACAACCGGCTAAAACTGCCCCGACTGCCGCCGCGTATGTTCCTTTTAGGACCAAAGGTTCTTTATGCGATAGTGGTACCATCTCGTCCGGTATGGGTTGGGGCGTTGGTGCCGAAGTGTGGCGCGGACCAAACAATGCTGAAGGGTCTTCTAGTTCATAGTCAGATTGAATATATTCTTTAACATCATCAAAGTTAATTAAGCCTTCCAGCTTTTCTTTGGCGAACCCTGCCCCATCTGTACCCAGATAGCGCAAACTTAAGCCAAAAGGTTCTGGACAAGCGCTGACACATAAGCCACAACCATTACATTTTTCCAGATCGAGATTTACCGGGATAAGCCCCGTTAAAGGGTTAATTTCGGTGCCCATCGTTATGCAATCTTTCGTACATGCTTCGATACAGCGCCCGCACCCCTTGCAATACTCTGGAAACAGAAAAGGCTTTGGCTTCTCTTTAAGCTTGGATACTTTTGCCATGCGTCTGCTCCTTACTATATGAGGGTTAGCTATAAGTCCAGCATTAATGAAAGTCATTAATGCTATTTATTATCGGATATATTTAATAGTCGATAGTTTAGTCCATTTTAATACTTTATTGACTATCCGTCAAGAGATATTTTCATCTTTTAATAAAAAAGAGAAGAATACGGGTGAGTTCCGGGTGTGAGCGGTAACAGGGGCGGCGCCGTGTGAAAGCGCGCCGCTCCTGTGCATTATTTGAGGTATTTAAAAGAAAATGTGTTAATCAAGGGAAGTGCGGGCAAGAAGTCGAGTTTTGCGGAGAACTAACCACACAATCACAAAATCCAACACAGCGCTACCTAACAAACCCACTAACGATTGAATTTCCAGATACTTTTCGGTGTAAACATATAAACCTAAATTGGCAATACCAAACAAAAACCACGAAAACCAACTCACTCCCTCCACATGGTGGGAACGAAAAATTTTAATCAGTTGAATAACCGTAGCCGTCGGAATAATAATACCGGGCAACCAACCCATCCACGTAACAATATTTGGTGGCATTATAAATAATCTCCATTAATTGAAAGGTGACAAAACAAGCAACTCTGACATTTTCATCAGTGAAGATACGATCTATCCCGAAAAAATGAAAGAGTCTGGTTTAAAAAATTGCGTTTAAACCAGACTCAACAACAGGAACATCCCCCCAATGGTAGTCAGGGGGTTTTCTTCTCCCTCCCGAACCTTACGAAAACAAGCGTACCAGTGTCGCCACCAATACGGTCACCACAACTCCGATGCCGAGTGGCAACAGGGCACCGATAGCCGTCCACTTCGCACTTTTTGTTTCCTTCCAAATGGTCAAAATGGTGGTAGAACACGGATTGTGTAACAAGGCAAACAACATCAAATTCACCGCCGTCAGGATCGTCCATCCAGCGTGATCAACCAGCAACGCGCGTAACTGGCTCATTTCTTCCAATTGAAACATCATTCCGGCGTTCGCATAGCCCATCAAAATGGTCGGGACGACAATCTCATTTGCCGGAATCGCGACAATATAGGATAGCAAAATGATCCCATCCAAACCCATCAGATGACCCAGCGGTTGCAAAAATCCAGCGATATGTTGAGTCAAAGAGACACCACCAACCGTGATGTTGCCTAACAACCAAATGATCCCCCCCGCCGGCGCCGCCATGATAATCGCCCGCCAGAGCACAAATATCGTGCGGTCAATCAGTGAGGTATAGAGAATCTGACCCACATTCGGTTTGCGGTAAGGTGGCAGTTCCAGCGTGAAGCTACTGGCTTCCCCTTTCAACAGTGTGCGGGAAAGCATCCAAGAAACCCCAAAGGTAAACGCAATCCCGATCAGGACGACACCTGTGACCGTACCGGCGGCGATCAGGGAAGCAACTACTGGCGGGAAAGACGCCGCCATAAAAATCACGGCCAGCATAATCAAGGTGGGGAACCGCCCATTACACGGCACAAAATTGTTGGTTACAATGGCAAGAAGCCGTTCGCGTGGGGATTCAATAATTCGGGTGGAGATGACCCCCGCGGCATTACAGCCAAACCCCATGCTCATGGTCAAGGCTTGCTTGCCGTGCGCTCCAGCTTTTTTGAAGAGCCAATCCAGATTGAATGCGACCCGGGGCAAATAGCCTAAATCCTCCAAAATGGTAAATAGCGGGAAAAATATCGCCATCGGGGGCAACATCACGGAAACAACCCACGCTAACCCCCGGAACACACCATGTGCCACAAACCCAGTCAACCACCACGGCGAACCCAGTATGTTCATCAATCCGGCTAACTGATCCTCAACCCAAAACAGACCGGACGCCAGCATTGATGAGGGGACATTAGCGCCAGCAATGGTCAACCAAAAAATACCCGCCAGTAACAGAAACATAAGCGGTAATCCCCAAACTGGTGAAGTGACCCAGCGATCAATCTTTTGATCCAAATCGTACTTTTTATGAGAATCCGTGCGAATAACCCGATCCGCAATCATTTCCGCATTATTGTACAGGTCGATCACGACCATATCTCGAAAGTTGCGGCTCAACCGGGATCGAATTTGACTCGCCGTTTGTAATAACGACCGCCCCGATCCGGAAGGGTCATTCTTACTGACGGAAGTACCCTCTTCGCGCCCGTTTTCGTTTCCATTCTCTTCAAGGAAAATCTGCCACTCATTCCGTTCAATGGCTTGTTGCACGCGGATATCTCCGTCCAATAATCGCATTGCCACCCAACGGGCGTTCGGTAACTCTGGAAATTGGGCTTCAATGAGTGGTGTTAATTGGTCGAGTGCCGCTTGCAACTGCGGGTTAACCGTTGCACGGCGTGGATTTGTACGGATACGCCCATTGACCACTTCAGACACAGCTTGCACCAACAAATGCAGCCCATCTCCGGTCTGAGCGACCGTAGGAACGACCGGCACACCCAACTCCTTCGCTAATTTACGATGATCCACCTCGATTCCCCGCCGTTTTGCCTCATCCATCAGATTGAGGCAAACAACCACTTTACCGGTAATCTCCAAAATCTGCAACACGAGATTGAGATTGCGTTCCAACACCGTGGCATCCACTACGACAATCGTACAATCCGGTTGTCCGAACAGCAAGAAGTCCCGGGCGATTTCTTCATCAACCGATGCCGAAAGTAATGAATAGGTACCCGGAAGATCGATCAATTTATAAGTTTTACCGGCTTGCGAAAAACCGCCTTCGGCACGGGAAACCGTCTTACCCGGCCAATTGCCAGTATGTTGTTTCAGACCGGTTAATTTGTTGAAGACCGTACTCTTTCCAGTGTTGGGATTCCCTGCCAGTGCGACCACGTAATCCCATTTTTGGACATCAATCCCCAAGCGAGACAAATTCAACTGGCAGGTATCACAGGCACTGCCAAATACACTTGACTTAGGCTGGTGAACTTCAGTTGTGGTTGCCATACATTACCCCTCCCGGTTCATTTAGTGGTGTAATATAAATCAACTTTGCCTGATCCTTGCGCAAGGCGACTTTTGTACCGCGAATGACATACATGGTGGGGTCTCCTCCAAAAGAACTGGGCATCTCATTCCGAATTTTTGCACCCGGAGTAATGCCCAAATCCAGCAAACGACGGCGAGTTAATCCTTGTAGTTGTTCCGATAGATCAAGTACCCGTGCTTGTTTGCCTCGCGGTAAATCGGCAAGGGTTTGTTTTGGAAAGGCTGGTTTTTCCGTTAACAGATGGACATCAATCTGATTTGCTTCAATGGTATCCAATGCAAGATCACGCCCTTCGTAGTGCACAATCACCTTGCCATCTTGACGGTCTCTCACCTCAATTAGGGTATGAACCCGAAAACCGTAAGCAGATAATTTTTTAAATACCGCTTCGGGTTCATCTTCCAAATGAATAATTTTTGCTATATCCCCCACATCCAAATCAGAAAGTGTCACGACGGGTTGTCTTGCGACATACCCGTCACGGTTCGGGATCGGGTCACCGTGGGGGTCAACATCTGGATAACCCAAGTGTGCATCCAGCTTATCCAGGTCAGAGCGTGTCAGATCGTGCTCCTTGCGTTCAGCATATTTGTGCAAATCCGAGAACGAAATATCCGTTTCCCAACTTAAATAGGTCTCCCAAAGTCGGTGGGCACGGATAATTTGTAAAGCAACTTCCTGCCCTTGGGATGACAAAGAAAGCCCCTCGGGTTTGAGTTCAACTAATTTTAGCTGCTCTAAAATCCGAACAATATTCAGTATCTCCGCTTCGGAGAGACCAAGCACTCCCTTTAATCCTTTTAACGAGGCTAAATTATGCTTTTCCGATTGAGTATAGATAAATTTGAGCGCATCTTCGCAATAAATGCGTTCTATTTTTTTCGCCAATTGGCGTTGCAGTCCCATAATAACCTCCCATTTTAAATGTAGGCTTAATTCATTTTTAGACGTAGCTAAATATATCCGTAGATATACCTAAAGTCAAGTTAAAAAATAAATTGAACCCCTAAAATACACAAAGCCCTTAGTGTTTTGAAGCACTAAGGGCTTTCTGAAATAAGACCGGAAGCAGGGTCAAGAGGGTGGATTCACCTCGTAGCTATTTTAATGATTCGTTCCATATCTCGCGGAATGTTTTCGGTGCTGGAGAAGGAAAATCACGGGTTTCCGTCCAACCGGGGATGTAGTGAAACGCTCGTTGCGGCAACCAGCGAACAAGCCGGGAAGCAAGGCGGTACAATAGGGGTGAAATCATCGTAATGGTCCAAAATTTCATGGCAACCGCTTCGATGAGATGGCGGTCTGACCCTGACGAAACAACGGCTTGGCGTAACCATAGCAACAAATGATGCAGGTCGATTTGAACTGGGCAAATATCGGTACAACTCCCACACAACGAAGAGGCAAAGGGTAAATCTTTACCTTGGGTCAATCCTTGATATTTCGGGGTTAAAATGGCGCCAATGGGTCCCGGATAAACCCAACCATACGTATGCCCGCCGACCCGTTGGTAAACTGGGCATGTGTTGAGGCATGCCCCACACCGGATACAGTACAATGCCTGATGAAAACGCGGATCGGCGAGCATTTCCGAGCGTCCATTATCTAACAAGACCAGATGCACCGCTTTGCCGGAGGATTGTGCCCCCCGAATCAGGGAAACATAACTGGTGAATTTCTGCCCGGTGGCGCTCCGTGGTAAAAGCCGCAAAAAGGTGGGTAGGTGTTCCAATTTTGGAATCACCTTTTCGATCCCCATCACCGCGACATGGACATCCGGTAACGTCATACAGAGGCGAGCATTTGCCTCATTTTCGATCACCACTAGGGTGCCATTCTCGGCAATCGCAAAATTGACACCCGAAACGCCAATTTTTGCGGTCAAAAATTTTTGGCGAAGCTTTTGACGAGCTATTTTGGTGAGTTCTTGCGGATTATCGGTGTAGTCAATACCCAATTTTTCCTGAAAAAGGCGGGCAATATCTTCGCGGGATTTATGCAAAGCCGGGGCGGTGATATGGGAAGGACGCTCTCCGGCAAGCTGGACAATATACTCCCCAAGGTCGGTTTCAATGGGGTTAATACCTGCCGCTTGCAACGCCGGATTCAAATCAATCTCTTCTGTCGTCATGGACTTAGACTTGACGACAAACGACGCACCCTCTCGCTTCGCCAATTGGATAATATAATCGTTCGCCTCAGCGGCAGTTTCTGCCCAGAACACCTGCACGCCCTGTTCCGTCAGGTGTGCCTCCAATTGTTCCAGATACTCATCGAGATGGGCAATGGTCTCTTTTTTAATCTGATGCGCACGCCGCCGGAGCTGTTGCCACGTATCCTCACCCAACTCCTGCACTACTTGTGACCGCTTGAGCAAGGACGTGCGAGTCGATTTACGAAGGGTTTGCCGTAGATGCGTGTTGGTTAGGTTATCATGTGCTGCCTGTTTAAAATCATGCATGGGATTGGTCCTATTCCATGTTCAACAACCCGCTCACCATAACAAATTCATTGACACCGTAGCTCAGTTCACTGTCTGACTGTGTCACATGGATGGCAATCACATTTCCCTTGTTATCAAAAACAGGTGCACCAAGGGACGCAATGCCGGGAACAATAAAGTCATACTCAATCCGGCTGGGGGCGACATGCCGTACCGTTCCGGCTAGGGAAATCGCCGCCACAGAAGTTTGATTGCCCTCAGAATCGATCTGTTCTGGAGTAGTGAAGCCCACAAAAGTTACCGGGCTGTCAATTTGAATCTGGTCTAACCCCTGCAAACGGTTCAGCGGAACATAGGCTAGATTCGCCGGAGGAGAATCCAGCTTCAGGAGGGCGAGTTGTTCTAATTGGACAGATGGGCTCTCCAACCAGTGTGCCGGAAGGGCGGCGTCTGGCTTAGAACCATTGAACCAGACGCGCATTTCAACCGTTTCTCCTTCAAAGGGGATCCCCAATTCTAAACTCCATTCTTCGAGGGCATACGTGGGATTTCCGACGCCGGTATGTGTTAGCAGTTCACCTTGGGGGGAGATACAGACGCCACTGCCCCATGTCTGAAAGGGGTACTGGCGCGCCAGTTCTTCATTGGGAATAAGGGCATACGGTGAATCGGGGGACACTTCCAGATTGTGTTCAACCGCCGCTTGTTGCAATGCCGGCGAATTTTCACAGAGAAACATTCCACCTTTTGCCCCGATATACCGGTGCAAAACCAAAACAACCGCATCTTTTTGAAGTTCAAACACTTTTGCCGGTGGGATGCTTTCCACCGTTCCGGCGGGAGAATGTGGTTTTAAGCCGTATTGTAACACAAAAATAAGGGTTATCAGGGCGGCAAGCCCAAACCCAATCACGATGTATTTACCTTTGATCATTGGGCTACCGGTGCGGCTCACCGTCACATTCTGGGGGGATTGCATACCGGTGACGATCAATGTTTGATCGACCGACTCAAAGATGTCCATCTTTTCGGCAGGTGTTAAGATATGCTTACCCAGTTCAATTTTATCACTCTCGTGAATTTGCGTCCGTTTGCGGATGCGTTTGCCATTGATCCAAGTGCCATTGGCACTGCCTAAATCTTCAATAAAAAAGATGCGTCCCTCGCGGGTAATTTTGGCATGATTTTTAGAAACGGTACGGTCATCAATAATGAGATCGTTATCTTCCGCCCGTCCGATACGAATTTCCATACGTCCTAGCTCCTTAATCAAAAATTATGAAACCGTGGTAATTTCTGTGATTTCATTTTCGACATGGTGTTTACGGGTGTACTGCAATTGGTGCAATTTGTAGTATATGCCCCGCTGTCTGAGCAACTGGTCATGGTTCCCTTGCTCGCACACCTGACCTTTGTGCATCACCAAAATGGCGTCACAATCTTGAATGGTGGATAACCGGTGGGCAATAACAATTGAGGTTCGGTTTTCCATCAGCCGGTGTAAGGACTCCTGAATGATATGCTCGGTTTCCGTATCAATGTTACTGGTGGCTTCATCCAAAATCAAAATTGTTGGGTCAAAAACCAGGGCGCGGGCAAAGGCTAAAAGTTGCTTTTGCCCCGTGGAGATGTTATCGCCGCGTTCTTTGACCGGCGCATAATACCGCTCTTCTAATTTATCAATAAACAGATGTGCATTGACAAACGTCGCCGCAGCCTTAACTTGATCTTCCGTTAGTTCCGTATGCCACAACCGGATATTTTCCAGAATGTTACCGCTGAACAAAAACGCATCTTGCAAAACAATACCAATATATTTTCGTAATTCGCGGGGGTCTATCTCCTTGATATTAATACCATCAATTAAGATTTCACCTTTTTGGATGTCATAAAAGCGGCAGACGAGACTGATGATCGTTGTTTTACCCGCACCGGTAGCCCCAACAATCGCTACTTTCTGCCCCGGTTCAACCACAAACGAAACACCTTTTAAAATCCAGTTTTCATCATCATACGCAAACCAGACATCCTTAAATTCAATCCGACCGCGAACATGAGTGAGCGATTTCGGTTGGTCTGGCGGCAACACATCTGGCTCGGTATCAATCAATTTAAAAATACGTTCCGAAGAAGCCATTGCCGCTTGCAGCAGATTGTATTTTTCCGAGAGATCCCGGATCGGACGGAAGAAAATTTGAGAATATTCGATAAACGCCACGAGGGCACCAAAGGTAATCATATTCCGATCCACCAACCCACCCCCGTACCAGATAATCAGAGCAATCGCCAGCGAATTGATAATTTCCACCAGCGGAAAAAAGACCGCATAATAAAAGATAGAATCCAAATGAGCTTGTAGATTTTCCCGGTTGCGAACCTCAAAATCCTGCCGGTTTTGGTCTTCGCGGTTATACAATTGGACGATCTTCATCCCGGTAATCGTCTCTTGCAAAAAAGTATTAATCTTAGCAATGGCGATCCGGCTACGACGGTACACCTCCCGGACATTGGTCTTAAACCAGAGGGTTGCCCAAACCAACAGCGGTAATGCGGAAAAAGTCACCAGTGCCAACTTCCAATTGAACGCTAGTAAAATCCCGATAATGCCGACCAGCTTGAAAATATCGCCAAACATGCTGACCAGTCCGGCAGAAAAAAGCTCCCGCAAGGCTTCCACATCTGAGGTGACCCGCGTCATTAAGCGCCCCACCGGATTGCGATCAAAAAATTTGAGCGACATGCTTTGAATATGGGAAAAAATTTGCATCCGCAGATCATACATGATCTTTTGCCCTAACAACCGGGTAATATAGGTCTGGGCATACGTGAAAACAAACTCACCGACTAAGACCCCAGCAAAAATCAAGATCAGCCGGTTGAATCCCTCCAAGACGCCGGGCGCAATATGATTATCAATTGCCAACTTAATGATATACGGGCGTAATAGCGCAAAAATAGCCGTCGCCGCCAAAAACAGCAGCGCAATAACGACCATCCCCATGTACGGTTTGACATACGCCAGCATTCGCTTCATTAAACGGCTATCATACGCCTTACCCATTACTTCTTCTTCACGGAAATCTTTTTGACTCAACAGTACCTCCAGCCGTACATCCGAATTAAAAATCCATACGATTTATGAGCAACATACATCAAAATGAATCCAGAAGCAACGAAAAAGCCGTTAGCACACCTGCTGGAAACATTCAACAATCTGCGGCAATACCTCACTACTCGGAGCGTGGAGAAAAAAGCCCTTAGGAGTTGCCAGTGCCAAACGGCTAAACACATTGGGTTCGATGTTCACATCGATAATGATCCCCCCGCGGTGATAAACCCGTTGCACTACCTGATTCGGTAGATTCGTCGCCCCGGAGGTACCTACCACAAGAAGTAAATCCGTTTTAGTTGCTACCTGTAGGGAGCTTTCAAAGTGATAAAATTCTTCATTATAGTATTCATCAAACCAAAGGATATGAGGCCGTGTCATTGCACCACACCGGGGACACGTGAGCAACGCCCACTGCTCACTGGTCAAATCGCCATTTCGTGGGATACCCGGCACAGCATCCGGGATGGGATATAATGCCGACGAGCATTCGTCCGCACAACGCATAAATTCGATGTCGCCATGAATGGGGTACGTCCGGTCTAGGCTATTCCCTGCCCGTAGGTGCAAGCCATCTACATTTTGGGTAATCAGTAAAAAGCGATTTTGAAAAAGGCGTTCCATTTGCACCAATGCCAGATGCCCGGCATTCGGCTCGGCTTGCCGGCAAACCCCTCGCCGGAACAGATACCACTTCCACACCTCACGGGGTTGCCGGGAAAACATCCGGTAAGTGGCGATTTCATGAGGTTGGTAATTTTTGGAACCAATCTGCCAGTAACCCTCTTTGCCGCGAAATGTCGGGATTCCACTTTCAGCAGAAATCCCAGCGCCGGTCAATACCGTGATCTGTCCAGCGGATTGGTAAAATTCAGTTAAAGTATCCATCTGTTTTGGGTCGAGCATTGTCTCATAATCCTTTTTTAGATGTGCCATTTTCCAGTTTCAATCTGCCGTTTTCAAGCAGATTTGTTGATAATTTTGGGGATAATGTAAAAATTATGTAAACTAAATTATTAAACGTTATGATTTACCCGCAAAAAAACGTGCGCTACGGCTGGAGTCGTTGCTCCAAAGCACCGTCCGCATCGCCGGCGTTTCACAATTGACCCCTCCCCCAACTCAGCGGATAGCCACTAATTTGAGCCTCCCCGCCCCTATCTGTTTTTTTTCGGGGTTTATGAATAATTCGGGGTTTAAATTCGCAATTCCCCACTTTCAACTTGTCTCTTTCCAGTACGTTTACCGGTGCTTTTGCAGATAGTCATAAAATTATGTAAATATGGTTATGAGACCGCCCGGCTAGCCCGTAAAAAAGTGCTCTAGCACCTGAAGAAAACGCGCCCGTTGTTGTAGATGAGGCATGTGCCCGCAATCGGGAAGTTCCAAAACCCGCGCATGACGAACAGATGCCGCAATAGCGTGCAGTTGTGCCAAAGTACCGTACTCATCATGGGTTCCCTGCACGGCAAAAACCGGGCATTCAATTTGTGCAAGCCGATCCACAATGGACCACGTGTCAAACTCAGTGGATAACCAACAATCTGACCATCCGGTAAACAACGAATCCGTCTTATCACCATGATATTTTAGGAGCTTATCCCGGAGCGACGCGGTTCGGTAAGCGTCCCGTAACACAGCTATCCCCTGCCGGGTTTCGGTCTCCACAAACACATGTGCCGCAACGGTCATCACCTTGACCGGTATATCGGGAAATTCAGCGGCAAAAATTAGGGCAATCGTACCCCCATCACTGTGTCCCAACAACCAAACCAAATCCAGTTGGAACTGCGCCAGAAGTTCAGGCAAAATGGAGGTCGCCTCCTCCTGCAGGAAGTGCGGATCATGAGAAGCAGGACGCGGATCAGACAGCCCATGCCCCAAGCGGTCATACACCAATACATTTGTGGAGAGACGATGCGCTAGTACTTCCGGCAAGTCGCGCCACTGGCGCACCGAGCCCAATCCATCATGAAGCATAACGAACGGTGGGCGCGTGTGATCCGAATCGACCTGAATCCATCGCGTAAAAATACGACCCGCCTTCGTAGTTATCATCTGGTCTGAACATCGAGGCATCACCGGCATTCCCCATCAATTGACATAAATTCGGGCAGAACTGACCCCGTGACAACTGTTACATGCCCCCACCGAGACCGGTTGTTGCTTGAATTGCGTACCGGTAGGGCTATACACTATCGCATATACTCCTGCTCCCAGATCAATGGGTTCTGTGGTATAAAAATTCCCTTTGCGATCGACTTCCAGGGTGAGAAGCCGTTCACCCGATCCATTGACACCGCTCATCAAATCAACGGTGGTTTGGGGGTAAGGTGTGGTTAGGTCGAGTTGGTAAACGCTCCCGGACACGGTAAACACATAACCGCCAGAGCCACCGCCAGCGTGACATTCGGCACAATTTTCACCGGTTCGATGACTCTCTGACGAAGTGTGGTCACTGCGCAAATAGCCATCGCCAGTATCACCACTATCATCATCACAAGCGACACATATCAAAAAACAAAAAACACACATTATCCGATGAAACCATTTCTGTTTAGACATAAACAACCTTCTGCTAGAGTATTCGTCTTGTTGCTCTGCATAGGAGCACTCCGGTTTGTTTTAGATCGTTGCCTTACATATAAACTGATAACCTTCTACAGGAGCAAACCGTGTAGAAGGTTATCGTCATCCGTACAACATCGATATTCAGCTATTCCATCCAGCTCAATGGATATTTCGGGTCATCCACTTCATCCGCATCTTTGGCGACATTGAGCGGCCGGAAGGTGTCAAACATCACGGCGTATTCTAAGGTCTCTTTAGCACCGATAGACCCTTCATATTTACCCGGTTGCGGGCTATGGGGCAACCCTGCCGGATGCAGGGTAATCGATTGGTCTGAAACACCTTTACGGCTCATGAAGTCGCCTTCCACATAAAAGAGAACTTCATCACTATCCACATTGCTATGGGCATACGGCGCTGGGATTGAGAGTTCATGATAGTCAAACAGACGCGGGCAGAAGGAGCAGATCACAAAGCCCGGCGCGGTGAACGTCTGGTGCACCGGCGGCGGCATGTGAACTTTACCGGTAATGGGCATAAAATCTTTGATATTAAAGATGTAGGGGTAGTAGTAACCATCCCAACCGACTAGATCAAAGGGATGGTGTCCCATAATGAATTCCTGAATGCCGCGATGTTGGGAGGTTGTCATTTTGACTTTGATTGTAAATTCACCGAGTTCATCCTTGGGTTCGACAAATTCAGGGGTACGAAAGTCACGTTCGCAGAAAGGCGCGTGTTCTAGCAACTGCCCATGTTTGTTCCGGTAGCGTTGGGGGGTTTCAATATGCCCGTAGGATTCAATCACCAGCAGGCGATTATCACTGGTATCAAATGTCATTTTGTACGTCACCCCGCCGGGGATGATGATATAATCCCCGTAACCGAAGCGCATATTGCCGAACATGCTCTCAAACAGGCCTTCCCCTTTTTGGATGAAGATCAATTCATCGGCGTGGGCATTCCGGTAGAAAAAATCCACCGATTTCTCTTGGGGGGCGCAGGTGTATAGCACCGCATCGTTATTATACAGCAGTGCCCGGCGTCCCGAGACAAAGTCTCCTTGGGGTGGAAATTTCGCCGTTTCTAGGTGGCGGTGGCGGTGTCGTTTATCCGCGGAAGGCTCGATAAAAAGCTCCTGAAAATCCGGTACACGCACCACCCGGGTAGGAATATGGATATGATAAGTGTTGGAATAGACATCCGAAAAGCCCTCGCGGCTGACATGTTCCTCATAATACAAATGACCGGATTCACTCCGGTGCTGAATGTGTCGCTTAGGGGGAATACTACCCCGCTGTTGGTAAAATGGCATGCCGAAATCTCCTCTATTTTCAGTGAAGAAGGCATAATGAGCCTGCCGTATCGGACGGACATTGCCCATTATGCATTCCAAATTATAGATTGATCTTACATCTTACAGGTTGCCGCGTCTGGCTTGCGCCCGTTCAATGGATTCAAATAGCGCTTTGAAATTCCCTTTACCAAACCCTTTGGCACCTTTCCGCTGGATAATTTCATAGAAGAGTGTCGGGCGGTCTTGCACCGGCATGGTAAAGATTTGCAACATATAGCCAAACTCATCTTTATCGACCAGAATGCCTAATTGCCCTAAATCGTCGATATTTTCTTCAACTTCAGGGACACGCTTTGGTAACTCATCATAGTATTCCGCCGGAACATCCAAAAAGACCACCCCGTTATCCCGTAGCTGGGTCACCGTCTGGACAATATCATTGGTATCAAAGGCAATATGTTGGACGCCGGGACCCGAGTAATATTCCACAAATTCTTGAATTTGGGACTTCTTCAAACCCACTGCCGGGCGATTGATCGGCATTTTGATCCGCTGGTTATCATTGGTCACCACGATGGAGCGCAGAGCAGAGTATTCGGTGGAAATATCTTTATCATCGACGGTCCAAAAGCGAGTGAACCCAAACACCCGCTCATACCATTCCGCAATTTTAGTCATTTGATTTTCCGGCTGGTTCCCCACAAAGTGATCAATGAAATTCAACCCAACCGGTTTGGTTTGAACGCGGGTTTCAAAGGGGATAAAACCGGGTAGAAACAATCCCTTATAATTATCCCGTTGCACAAAGGTATGAATTGTATCGCCATAGGTATGGATACTTGCCAGTTTCACTTCACCATCATCATCGGAGATGACAAAGGGTTCACGAACGGATGTTGCGCCTTGTTCGGTCGTGTACTTCCATGCCGCTTCGGCATCGTCAACCCAAAACGCGACATCTTTAACGCCATCACCGTGTAATCGCAAGTGTTCGTTTAAGTCCGAGCTTGCCAGATAGGGCGTGGTCAACACCAGACGAATTTTATTTTGAACTAACACATAAGATGCTTTTTCACGGTCGCCGGTTTCTAAGCCTTGATAGGCAACCGGATCAAAACCGAACTGCGTTTGATAGTAATGCGCCGCTTGCTTGGCGTTACCGACAATCAATTGTACGTAGTCGGTACCCATGATGGTAAAAGGGACGTTACTCATGAAAAATCCTCCTCTTAATAGAGTTTAGGGATAAAATTAGTAAAGGGTAGGTATTACCGCCATTCCGCCACTGGCACCGCAAAACAGGCACCCTAACGGTCAAAATCGGCTGTAAAATCAATCGACGTGAGACAAATCTGAATACGTGATCAGGGAAGAGACGTTTTAGATGTGATGTATAAAATAGAACGTTTTAGCGATAAAATCAATAGCTATTCAAGTGAATTAGCGGGACGGGCGGGTTTCAAAATAGACCAACACCCCGCCCAATCCGGCAGAAATAAAGATCAATATGGGGATGTTAGCTTCCATACCCATCATCAATGCCCCTGCATATAAAATCGCGAAAAACGCTCCGCTTTTGATTAAAAATAGCCAGATGCGGATCAGGTGGCACCTCCTTTCATTCGATGATATTGTTCTAGTGCCTGAAAAGGTACGGCTACCCCGTTTTGGGTCGCGGCACTGAGCGATAAAAACCGCTTTGCGCGGGTGATGCCTACATAAAGCAGACGCAAACGCTCGGCGATGATTTCCAAATGCGAATAGTCGGTTGGAGAATACTCCTGTTGGTCGAGTTCCCCACATAAACTCAGCAGATTCGATTTTGCTTCCGCATTGGGGTCTCCATTCAGGAATGGATAGTCACCCATAAAATAATCACTTAATTGGGTGGGAAGCCAGCCCTGATCCAACCCGACTAGATAGACCAAATCCCATTCTAACCCTTTGGCACGGTGCATGGTGGTTAAAGTGATGATCCCCGGTTTGGGTTCAAAGCCGTAGTCTTCGTCGGTTAAGCCGGTAAATTTTGTTTGGGTTTTACCTGAAATCATCGAATCCAGTTCGTGGGCGAGTTCCGGTAAGCGCCATTGGCGGTTTTGGTCTGCCCACAGGCGCACATATGTTGCGACCTTCTGTGCCGTCGCCAGTTTGGCATGAATCGCATCATCCGGTTCATCTATCGCGAGAAAGATGTCCTGCGCAATCGTCATGATCAGTTGATCGACCGGTAACTGCGTTGCGGCGAGCCATCGTCGCAATTCCGCCGCAAGGGTCGTTGCTATGACGTAAAACGAGGCAGGAAACTGGTCGCCTTGAGGCAGTACCGTCGTGGGGTCATCTTCCTCCGTGGGAAAGATCAGCTTTTCGGGGCGGAAACAACTCCGTAAAAACGAAGCAAATTTTTTGGGGTCGTCGGACTGTAATGCCGGTTGGAAGCGGTGGAGCACCTCATAAACCGCCGCCAGATGGTCTCCTTTGAGGGGTTCACCCAAAAAGACCAGAATTTTTGCCAACGTTTCCGCCACTTCACGCGATTGATCGGTGATTTGGAGCAATTCCTCATATTTCGCCCCTACCAATTTCAATTTTTCCGCCATCTGATAGCCGAGATAATTTGTTGGGACTAAAATTGCCAGGGTCATGTTGCGCCGGCTGGTAATCTCCTTGGCGCGGCGAGCAATATGGGTGAGTTCTTCATCCCGATCATAATACTCGGTAAAGCGGATATTGTTGGCGGCGTCTGGCGGGTTTTGTTGGGGGTCATCCGGTTGGGTGGGCTGAATCATCAAGCCGTTGAAGGTATTTTCGCGGATAAATTCCAAGGGATGGTCTGTCATTGTCCACCGGACTAATTGATTTGCCAGATCGATAATCCGGGGGGCACAGCGCCCGGACTCTGGCAGTTCCACGGTGGGATGATTCATCGCAAATGCTTGCAAGTACTTCGGATCCGCAGCAGTAAACGTGCTCATAATGGACTGGTTGGTGTCACCAACCCGTACCCAATTGCCGTTTTTTCCCACCAACAGGCTCAACAGGGTCTCCTGCAGTGGGATGCTATCTTGAGCTTCATCTTCTAGGACGAATTTCCAACGCTGGCGCAAGCGTCGCCGGATGTCCGGGTATGTCTCCAGCATATCAACCGCTTTCCAGACCAGATCATCAAAATCCAGCGCACCAATCGTTTGCACCTGCTGTTGGAAAAGGGAGTACAAGTCACTGCCTATTTTTAGAAAAAGATTACTAGCGGTGGGATGGCGTTCGATGAGGTTTGCCACAACGACCGGGGTCAAGCGCAAATTTTTAGCCGTTGTGATCACGGTGCGCCCAATCTCGTAGATAATATCCGGCAGTTTCTGGCGGATTTTATCGCCTTCGGACCCTTCCGGCAAGAGTTCCTCCCACAGGCGAAAATGCTGCGGATACCAAATATTGACCGCCTTATGGAGCAAATTACGGCTGGAACGTTGGTCGAGAACACTAAAACCGGTCTCCAACCCCACTAACCCCGGGCTGGACTTGATGATTAGATTTGAAAGGCTATGGAGGGTGCGGACATCAAACCCAGACGGCGGCAACCCGTATTCTTCCGCTAAATGGTGGCGAATACGGTTGCGGACGTTGTTCACGGCGGCATTTTGGTAGGTTACTACCAATACCTGACTCTCCTCAAAAGGGACGATTTCGGGCGGTACGGCACCCGGAGGGGATGGGACTATCGCATCGTTTTCATGCAAGCCGGTGGTGATAATCTTGGCGGCAAGCGCGGCAATCGTCGCCGTTTTACCACTACCGGGCACGGCAAGTACTGCCATATAACCGCCTTCGTATTGAAGAATTTTTTTTTGGGCATCCCGGGGGATAAATGTAGCCATTCGGAAACCCTATTCCTTCACAATTTCAATATCAAAATACGCCCGGTCAGCCGAGCCAAAGACCCCCACTCCACCGTGAATACCGCCATTTCTCTCTGGGTCATCACGGTAAAGGTAATTATAGTAATTCTCATCAATACTCATAATGTTGACATCGTAGGTGCCATAAAATACAACCATATCACGATAAAACCCGACGTCGTAAATCCCATTTTCATCAGGAATAATGCCCTGTAAGCGGAAATACGCCGAAATGTGGCGCGGTTCCCCATTGACACCGCCATACTCATCAAAACTATTCACATCGGGGTTGTCATTTATAAACGGATCGATATAGGCGGCATCCTCCCATGCTTCTCGGCAGAATACATCCACCAACATGAGCTGTGATGGTTCTTCGCAGGTGATCCAGATGGGATACGCCTCCATCATTTCAGTATAAGTCATTACTTCCGGGCGAACTTTGGGGGCATGTACGACCTCAATGGGGTGCGGCGTAGTCGTTGTAGCAGTGAGAACATGGTCTTCAGTTTCCACTCGCAGATGGTACGTCGTCAAGGCGTCGATAGTGATATTGGGATTAGCATAAAATCCACCCAGTGAGATCGTTTGGTAGGTAGTGGGGTCGGTATCGATAAGCCGTTCAATATCCCGGTACAGGTGGTAGAGGGTATCGATTTGGGTCGAACCGTCAACTTGGAGAGTCACGAGGGCATTCTCAATAGCGGTCTCGTGGATGTCATACGGTTCCAAAATCGGCAAAGTGCGGCTAATGAAAATCGCGTTTGCCGCACTAATGGGCTGATCAACATACAAATAGCCATGGATGGCAATTTGTTCAACATAGCTATCTGATTGCAACCCATCATCGGCATCACACCCCCACAGCAACAGCCATGCAAATCCCATCAATAAACAGATCATACATTTTTGCATGGAAGCATCTCCTCTTAAAAATTGATATTGATACCTAAGGTGGGCAGGCGGGGTAGCATAGTTACATCGTCGTAGGTGGTTTCTTCGGTGCTGGTATCATACTGCCGGATATAGATATTTTCATGGTTGTAAATGTTAATAAGTTGGAGATATGGTTCGATACTCCACGTGGTGAAGTGCTTTGTCCAAAATAGTCCGATATCTAGGCGCTGGTAATCCGGCAAGCGGTGGCGGTTCTTTTCGCCGGGATAGGCGAGGTCAATAATACGTCCGGTACCGTCCATAATGGGACCGCGCCCACTCGATAAAGTGGTTGGTTGCCCAGAGCCATATTTGAAATTGATATTGATGCGCCAACCCTTGCCAAGTTGATAATCCTGCATCAGCACCACGTGATGCCGCCGGTCATATTGGGGAGGGTACGCCTTGCCCTGATTATAATCATCAAATTGGCGAATCGTTTTGCCCCAGGCATAACCGATCCAGCCCTCAAAACCTTGCCAGCGGTTCCGCAAATAGAAGTCAATACCGTAAGCGTTCCCTTCGCCGGTACGGAAGGCATCACCGAGTTCCGTATTATCGTTATCGATGGCGGAGCGTCCAAATTCATCACTAAATTCGACTAAGCGGGCATAGGGTTTATAGTAGGCTTCAATTTCCAGATCAAAATCGGCATAGGGACCGATCTTCACCCCGCAAATATAGTGGTCAGCAAAACCGGGTTTAAGGGTTTCATCCACCGGAAACCACGCATCTGCCGCCCCGCCGATCTCTTCTTCCGAAACCAGATTCAAAAATTGCCAGTAACGCCCATACGTAAGGTGGGTGGCAAGTTTATCTGTCCAGCGATATTCAGCCGAAATCCGGGGCGAAACGGTTAGATAATTACCCTCCGAATAATCGGACAAGCGCACGCCCGGTTGCAACCGTAACACGGGAGAAACTTGCCAGTTATCTTGAATATACGCGGCATGGTAAGTGCCCTCATAGCTAAATTTGATCTGATCATCGCTGGCGGCACGCAGAAATACAAAGTCCAACATCTTTGTCTCAAACCCAAAATCCAACACGTGCGCCGGCGATGGAGTATAGGACAAGTTGCCCTTAACGGACAGGTCATCAATTTTGTTGTAGGCTTTAAATTCGATGTTGGTCAAGCCAATAATATTGTCGGATTTAAACCGGCTACCTCCGAGAACAAAGTGAGAAAACAGACGGCTATTAAAGAGGTGCGTCCATTGGACACAACCATTTTGGTTCCCCCAATCAAGGGTCAGGTCAAGGGTTTCTTCATCCCATCTCAACCGGTCGTTACCCCCGTAATAGCTAAAACTCACCCGGTCTGTCGGGGAAATATCATAGTTGAGACGCACATGCGCATCATAAAATTTATAGGGGAGATTCAAATTCAGGGCTTTAGCCAATTGCTCAATGTAGGTGTGCCGCCCAGAGACCATCCACGAGCCTTTTGCCCAGGGACCATCCATTGTCAAACTCGAACTGATCACACTCAAGCGGGTAACCCCTTGAAACTCTTTGCGGTTTCCTTCACGGTTATAAACATTTAACAACGAAGAGAGCCGCCCACCATAGCGTGCCGGAAAGCCTCCCTTTTGTAATTCAACAGATTTGACGGCATCCACATTGAACGTACTAAAAAAGCCAAAAAGGTGGTTGGGATTGTACACATCAATGTCATCCAGTAAGATCAAATTCTGGTCAGCACTCCCCCCACGGACATACAATCCGGCGGAGAAATCAGAGAGTGTGGCGACGCCGGGAAGGGCTTGTACGGCGCGAAAGAGGTCTGCCTCCACCACCTGTGTTACATTTTTCAGGTCGATGCGGCGCAGAGAAATTTTACTGGGTGTAACCTCGTATGCCTCTTTATCGGCTTCCACCTCGACCGCCTCCATCGCAATCGCTTTCGGGGTCAGTTCCACGGACTCCACGCGATCTGCCGTATCCGGTAAGCTCACGATCATTGTATGAGGCAGATAACCGATATAACTCCAGACCAGCTCATACTCCCCAGCCGGGATACCGGTAATCACGTAGTACCCTTTTTCGTTGGTGATAGTGCCAAAACGGGTCTCTTTGAGGAACACATTTGCCCCATACAGACTTTCACCGTTGGTGGCATCCCGCACAAACCCGCTCACCGTTGCTCCAACCGTGACCGATACCGTCACCAGTATCCATACCCCCATCATCATCAACGTTCGCATACTTCCTCCATGTTCGGGATCAACATAATTCGGGAATAGTCGCCAATGTAATCCCTTCTACCCAAATTCGCAAGAACCGTCTTTTTCATAGAGTCTAACCTTGACAAAATTCTTCACAATACTTACTTTTTCAGTTAGAGGCAGATGGTTTGTTTTTTGGTTTAAGTTCCCTTACCCCCTCACTTAAATTGAAAAGCACGTCTGCCTCTATTTCTACACCGTGACTCCCACCTTTCATACGATTTCCCTATGAAAAAACCCCCGTTGCGGGGGCATTTCAGCAGAATGCATTCCCGAATAAAAACAACTTGCACCGGTTTATGCCATCATTCCGGTAGGTTTAAGCCGGTTCTGCAACTTTTGATCGACAAATTCGGCGATTTTCTCCGGCGATAAACCCAAATCGTGTAATAGTTCCTGACGGGTGCCGTGCTCAATATACCGGTCTGGCAGACCCAACTGGTAAAGTACAGCGGTTTGGATTTGCAAGTCGGTCATATGCTGGGCAACGGCGCTACCGAAGCCACCGATTAATGATCCTTCTTCCAGCGTCACAATGACCTGATGATGGGTCAAAATCCGATCCAGCATACCAATATCCATGGGCTTCACAAACCGGCAGTTGACAACGCCCACCTGGTATCCATTTTGGGCGAGTTTTTCGGCGGCTTCTTCGGCGCGCCAGACCATTGAGCCCACCGCCAACAACACGGCATCATCTCCGGAACGGAGTTCCTCCCAAGAGCCGACCGCGATTTTTTTTGGCGGGTTATCGGGGTGATACGCAATGGCGGACTCTTTGGGATAGCGCACCGCGAACGGTTTTCCTTCCTGCAAGCCAGTCCAGATCAGATCGCGCAATTCGTCGCCATCTTTGGGTGCGGAAATAATCATGTTGGGGATACAATTAAAATAGGAGAGGTCGTAACACCCATGATGGGTGGGACCATCTTCGCCCGCTAAACCACCCCGATCCATCGCAAAGATCACTGGCAACTTTTGTAAAGCTACATCGTGAATAGCATGATCGTAAGCCCGTTGCAAAAAGGTCGAATAGATGGCGGCAACGGGTTTGAGTCCCCCGGCGGCTAAACCGGCGGCAAAGGTAACACCGTGCCCTTCGGCAATTCCCACGTCAAAAAATTGATCGGGTAGTTCTTCTCGAAATTTAACCAGACCGGTACCCTCGGTCATTGCGGCGGTAATCACTGCGATTTGGGGGTCGGCTTTGGCAAATCGGAGCATAATATCGGCAAAGACATTACTGTAACGCGGCACATCCGCACCTGCCTTTTTCGGGGCAGAGGGTTTGACCGCATGATATTTTACCGGATCATCTTCGGCCGGCTTCAAGCCGCGTCCTTTGCGGGTAAGGACATGTAACAAGATGGGTCCGTGCATGTTGTCGCGGATATTTTGCAGGATTTCCACCAGATCAACCACATCATGCCCGTCAATGGGTCCGATATAGCGGAAACCGAGTTCTTCAAACATCACGCCGGGAGAGATCAGATTTTTCAGGCTTTCTTCCAAATTGCTCATCCAGGATTGTACCTTACTTTTCGAGACCAACCCGCCCACTTTCCATAAATCTTCGCGTAAACGATTATAAAGCGGATTGGTCACAATGTGGGATAGCGTTTTGGAGATCGCGCCCACATTCGGGGAAATTGACATCCCATTATCATTCAGAATCACCAGAAAGTTACGGTGCTTATGCCCGGCATTGTTGAGTGCCTCGTATGCCAAGCCACCCGTCATTGCGCCATCCCCAATAATGGAAACCACATGATGGTGTTGTCCTAATATATCCCGCGCCACAGCGAATCCCAAACCCGCTGAAATTGAGGTGCTCGCATGACCGGCACCAAACACATCGTATTCACTCTCCGAGCGTTTCAAAAAACCACTGATACCGCCATAGCGGCGGATGGTTTTCAAGGCATCGCGCCGTCCGGTCAGGATTTTATGAACATACCCTTGATGCCCCACATCCCATACCAGTTTATCCTCTGGCGGGTTATAGACATAGTTCAGCGCGACGGTGAGTTCGGTAACCCCCAAACTGGAGGCAAAATGACCGCCGATTTGCGGTACCACCTCAATAATGTAATTCCGCGCTTCTTGACACAATTGGACTAACTCTTTAGAACTCAGGGTCTTCAAATCGGCAGGTGAATCGATCCGGTTGAGAATTTCATACATGGGTTTCCCCTCCTACTCCGGTTTTGATGATGTAAATACGATATAAAACGCTTAAAACGCTCATACTATCGACGGAAAAAGGAGTGCTTTACCTTACCGCACTCCTCAGATGTTAATTGGATGGTACGGGTGTATAATCGCCGGTAAGCCGCCGGGCGTACTGCGCTTGATCATGCAATAGGGCAAGTGCTTCCGCGATCTGCCGGTCATGTTTTAATACTTCCCGATAGCGCGCATCCGACCCCCATAATTTGGCGACAATCTCGCGCCGAATGGAAAAAATAATATCATCTTTATTTTCATTGAGCTTCACTTCATTCAGCAAAACACCTTCTTTTTGTGCGAGTTGCTGAAACGCTTTTAGCATGGCATCCGTGACCATAAAATCAGGATCAGAAATCTCGTGTTGGGCCGTATAAGTCACGGCAAATTTAAACGGTATCGCTTTAATTTCGATCTCGCGCATAACCGGCGAGAGGCTATCCGGTTTGACTGTTATATCCGGCACAATTCCACCACCACCGATGACTTTCCGTTTATTGATTTTCGTCGTGTATTCTCCGATACCTTGGTCGACGATATTGTGCGTTTTCATGGCTTCACCGGCTTCGGGGAAGAACTCCCGCGTATAATCGTTATCCGCTTTATGAATGCACCGCCCACTGGGTGTATAATAGCGAGCTATCGTGATTTTAAGCGCACCCCCATCGCTCAGCTCAATCACATTTTGCACAGACCCTTTACCGAAGCTCGTTGTCCCGAGGATAATACCGCGATCCCAATCTTGAATCGCCCCCGCGACAATCTCCGAAGCACTCGCACTCCCCCCATTGATCAAGATGACCAACGGAAATTCTGGATGAGTTGCGCTCCGCTTGGCAATCCATTGGCGCCGGGAATCCGGTATGCGTCCCCGGGTAGAGACCACTTCTTTACCGGCACCAATAAATTTTTCCACCACCCGCACGGCTTGATCGAGTAAGCCCCCAGGATTACCGCGCAAATCCAGCAATAATAACTCCATTCCTTGCTTTTCCAATTTTTCCAGCGCGGTTTCCAACTCCCGGCTGGTACTCTGTGAAAACTGAGCCACTTTTATATATCCGACACGATCATCCAGCATCGCGGCATAGGGTACACTTTTGATCTCGATCACCGCCCGGGTAAGACGAAACTCAATGGGCTCATCAAACCCCTCTCGTTCCACAGTCATCACCACGATAGTGCCCGGGTCGCCTCGCAAGCGGTCAACACATTCATCAATGGTCAGGTCTTGGGTAGGTTCGCCATCAATCGCCACAATACGGTCCCCGGCTTGGATGCCCGCTTTGAACGCCGGTGTGCCTTCGATGGGGGAAATTGCCGTTAAAACGTTATCCCGAATATCAACAGAAAGCCCAATCCCGCCATATTTGCCGCGCGTATCCATTATCAATTCCGTATGAGATCGCAAATCCATAAATTGAGTGTAAGGATCGAGCCGGTAGAGCATCTCATCAATTGCGCTCCGTATCAGGACTTCGCTACTTTGGGGCTGAACATATTTTTTCTCGATCAATGCCAGCGTTTTGCTGAATTTCCGCATGTTTTCTTTGTAGCCATCAGCATCCTGACCAGCACGAGTTGTTTTACCCGTGGCAAGCAGACCCAAGAGAATTACCACTCCCAGCAACAAACCAGTAAACCCTCGTAATTTCATATAAAAGCCCTCAGTCTAGTGATAAAAATGATAAAAAAGTTCGAAAAGGTTAAAAATTAGGCGATTTGCGTTTTAGTTATGTTTTATCCCCGAACCGGTGAGAATTTCCATATCTCCTCCTTTCGCGGCACAAGAAGATTTGGGATAATAGTCATCATCATATCTCCTGTGTTACGCGTATCTGTGGGGGGAAATTTTGCTTTAGCTGGTCACTAAGGGTGTTCCTTTCCCAAAAAACACCACCGGCATACCCTTGTATCGTTTGATCGGTTTCAGCGAGTTCTAATCTTTTCTGTGCCCAACAGCAATACTCTTTATTCAATTCAACTCCAGAAAATCTTCTGTTTAATTTTTTAGCAACCACACAGGTTGTGCCACTCCCTAAAAACGGGTCAAAAATGAAATCGCCCTCCTTACTACTTGCCAGTACCAATTTGGCGATGAGCTTTTCTGGCTTCTGCGTTGGATGATCTGTATTCTCAGGCATTGACCAAAAAGGTACAGATATATCCGTCCATATATTTGACGGATGTGTCAGCCGGTAATTTCCACTATCGCTTTCTATCCAATCCTTCGGTTTTCCATCCTGTGTTCGGTATGGCGCAATGACTCGTCGTTTTAGTTTTACAGCATCTACATTAAAATAATACTCTTTTGAGAGAGTACAAAACCAAATATCCTCAGTATTATTCTTCCAGTTACGTTTAGCACCTCGACCCTTTTCTCGTTCCCAAGTAATTCTATTTTGAATGATAAATAACTCGTTTAGTATGGGCGCAACAATAAGCGATGTTTTCCAATCCGAGCAAACATAAATAGTTGCCTCCGGTTTCAAAATATGACGAATGGAATACACCATATTCCTAAACCAGTGTTGATATTCAGCGTGCTCCTGCTCCTTAAACAAATGACCATTATAGTTTTTTGAAAGGTTATATGGTGGATCCAGGATAAGCAGATCCACAAAGTTATCAGGAAGATTATGAGCAACCTCAAATAAATCATTATTTATAATACGCCCTTCAATATCGGCAACATTGACGCGATTGTGTACCCTCAATAACATCTGGGAAAATGTAGCTAGTTCTTCGACAGTGCACGTAAGCGTTCTATTTCTCGGCGCCCTTCGTTTCAATGCAACCTCCTCCCCCAATTTATGGGTGCGATTCGGGTGTTATCCCCGAACCGGTGATAATTTCCATATCATCTCCCTTCACGGCTGGAACAAGAATATTCGGGATAATATTCATCATTTTAATGTCCTGTATGAATGGCTGCGGAACGGCAAAGCTCACCTGCCGCAATGGGGCGCCTTGTTGCATGATTCACGGTTTATTTTCGGCGGGAAGTAGCGGCAAGCCCAATTCCCTGAGATAGGCGTTATGCCGTGATCGCGCCGCCTCTATTTGGCGTGTCAGCTCTGTAATCTCGGTATGCACACTCCCCAAGTCGATCTCCGGTTCCGGCTTTGCCGTACTCACATAGCGCGAGATGTTGAGGTTGAAGTCGTTTTCCTCAATCTCCTCCATGATCACCCGGCGAGAGGCGAAAATATTACCGTTCTCCAGCTCCTCCCTGACCTCGCGGCGATGCTGATAGGTGTCCACGATTTTTTCAATATGCTCCGGCAACAGCACATTTTGCCGCTTGCTCGGGGCATAAAGCTCGGCGGCATTGATGAACAGCACGTCATCGGTGCGCTTGCACTTTTTCAGCACCAGAATACAGACCGGAATGCCGGTGGAATAGAAGAGCTTGGCCGGCAGGCCAATAACGGTGTCGATGTTGCCGTCTTTGAGCAACTTGGTGCGGATCTTCTTCTCCGCACCGCCACGGAACAGCACCCCGTGGGGCAGGATGATGGCCATGGTGCCGTCCTTGGCCAAAAAGTGGAAGCCATGCAGCAAAAAGGCAAAGTCCGCGGCGGACTTGGGGGCGAGCCCATAGTTCTTGAAGCGGAAATCCTTTGCCAGTTCCTCACCCGGTTTCCAGCGGTAGCTGAAGGGTGGATTGGCGACCACGGCATCGAACTCGATCTTCTTGGCCGGGTTTTGCTCGCGCAGGATGTCCCAGTCGTTTACCAGGCTGTCGCCGTGGTGGATTTCGAACTCAGTGTCGCGCACGCCGTGCAGCAGCATGTTCATGCGCGCCAAGTTGTAGGTGGTGATGTTCTTCTCCTGCCCATAGAGCTTGCCAATGCCGTGCTTGCCCATGTGCCGCCGCACGTTTAGCAGCAGCGAGCCCGAGCCGCAGGCAAAGTCATAAACGCGATTGAGTTTTTCCCGCTTGCCGGCAGCCGGGTCCTGGCAGTCCAGGATCACGATGCCGGAGAGGATGCTGGAGATCTGCTGCGGGGTGTAGAACTCGCCCGCCTTCTTGCCGCTACCGGCCGCGAACTGGCCAATCAGGTACTCGTAGGCGTCGCCCAGCAGATCGCGGCCGCTGGGGAACTCCGCTAGCCCCTCGGCGATCTTCTGGATGATGGTGCAGAGCCGCGCGTTGCGCTGGGTGTAGTTCTTGCCGAGCTTATCGGAGTCGAGGTTGATCTCGGAGAACAACCCCCGGAAGCTGCTGGCAAAAGACTCGTTTTCGATGAACTTGAAGCCCTTTTGCAGCGTGTGCAGCAGCTCGTCGTTCTGGGTGCGCGCCTGCTCTGCGATGCTGCTCCAGAGATATTCCGGCTTGATGATGTAGTGCACTCTGCGGCGCATCATCGTCTCGAATTCCTCAATGTCCTCCGGGTTCTGCTCGTACCACACCGCCAGCGGCGAACGGCGGTCATCCTCTGGCAGTTCAGGCCAGTCGGCGCCCAGCTCGCTCTTCGCGGCATCCTCGTAGTTGTCCGACAGGTAACGCAAGAACAGGAACGAGAGCATATAGTCGCGAAAATCGTCGGCGTTCATCGCGCCGCGCAATTCGTCGGCGATGGCCCAGAGGGTTTTGCCCAGTTGTGTTTGATCTTGTTGGGTCATGGGGTCTCCTTCTGGTTTTGTGCGAGCCGCCGGCCTGCCGGCGTCACGCGATATTGCTGGGTCGGGCTGCGGGGGCGATCCGGCTGGATCATCTCTACCAGCCCCGCAGCCATCGCCGGCTTCAGATAATGCTGGCGGAAATGCTTGGCATCCTTCAATCCCAACGCCTGCATCAGAGCCTCGCGCCCCATCGGTTTATCGAGCACAGCCAGCAGGCGCACTACTTGGGGGGTTACTTCCGGGGTTACTTGGGGGGTATTAACCTGGCAGGCCGCTAGAATGTGCTCCAGCATGAACTGGATGAATGGGGCGCTATCAGTCTGTTCCGTGCTCTCGGCAATGGCCTGATAGTAGTCCGCCTGATGGGCATGGACCAGACTCTCTACCGGTAGATCGGCCAGCACGGGCCGCCAGCGGCTCAGGATCAGGGTCTGCCACAAGCGGCCCAGGCGGCCATTGCCGTCAGCAAAAGGGTGAATAAACTCAAACTCATAATGAAACACCGCACCGGCGATCAGCGGGTGTTCCTCGCAGGTCGCCAGCCAGTCCAGCAGATCGGCCATCAGCTCCGGCACCCGCTTCGCAGGGGGCGCCATGTGGATGACCTGCTCGCCCTGCATCACACCCACGCCGCCCGAACGGTAGCGACCCGCCTCCTCCAGCAGCCCGGCCATCAGGATGCCGTGCGCTTCCAGCAGATCGGCCTCGCGCTCGGGCCGCCAGTGGTCCAGCCGCTCATAGGCAGACAGGGCATTGCGTACCTCCTGAATCTCGCGCGGGGGCGCAATCACCAACTTGCCCTCCACAATGGCGGTGATCTGTTCCTCGCTGAGGGTGTTGCCCTCGATGGCCAGCGAACCCTGAATAGTCCGGATGCGATTAGCGCGGCGCAGACGCAGCCTGTCCTCACTTGCTAGCGTTAACTGGCCCACACGCTCGGCAATCTCCGCCACCAGAGAAACGATGCCCGGGGTGAGCGTGTAAGGCGGTCGGGTAGCCATTCCTTAGCCTGTATCCGTAAGATGGAAATGGTGAATTGTGAATTGTGAATTATGAATTGTGAATTGTAAATGGTGAATTGTGAATTATGAATTGTGAATTATGAATTGTGAATTGTGAATTGTGAATTATGAATTGTAAATGGTGAATTGTGAATTATGAATTGTAAATGGTGAATTATGAATTATGAATTGTCCGTTTCTTTTCGCTCATCATTTATCTCTCACAACTCATCATTCGGAAAAAGCTGCTGCATCAGCCCGCGCTTGTGGGTTTTGAGCGCCTCGATCTTCTCGCCCTGCGCCCGGATCAGCTCGTCGAGCGAGGAGAGGCAATCGGCGATTTTTTGTTGTTC
>RFFQ01000114.1 GCA_003697105.1 Gemmatimonadota bacterium
GAAATTACAATCCAGAACAACTACTTCATGGGGGGTCGTCGTGCCTTGCGCCTGAATGGCTTGACCCAAGGCATTGTCAGGAACAATACGTTCTGGTGCCCTTCTCGGCATCCCCCGCTCACATGGGAAATGGTGGAAATTGAAAATACAAATATGGATTCCATCACATGGGAGAATAACACGTTTATCAACAATGGACAATTCGGTTGGATGAAACCCTGGGTTAAAACCGGTTCAAAAACGGATAAGGTCATTAATGGTAAAAATGGTAAACCAACCGGAACACAAATATTCAAACGCGTGAATAAATATGAACCCGATCGAATCCATCTGATCGTGTATAATTGGGATCACTTAGACCGGGTAACGGTTGATCTCGATACACTTCTTGCGCCCGGTGATACCTACCGGGTGGTGAATGTGGTCGATTTTTTTGGTGACCCTGTTGTGGAAGGTATAGCGGAGAACTCAACCATCACATTACCCATGGGTCGGCACCGCTATGAACCGGAATTTGGCACCTATATTCTCTTCAAAAACAGGGATTAACTCGGATGATGGAACCCACAGCGATTCAATTCGCTCTGATTGGTGCTGGACAATGGGGTTTAAACCATGCTCGCACCTTGAATCAACTCGTTGGGGATCGATTCGCTTATGTATGTGACCTTGACAAAACAAGAGCCGCGCTGGTTCATCAAATTTCCGATTCCATTGAATTTATTACGGAAGCCCAACCCATTTTAACCGATGAATCGGTTCAAGCTGTAATTATTGCGACTCCGGCGGAAACCCACTATGCTATCGCCAAAACCTGCTTGGAAGCCGGCAAGCACGTGTTGGTTGAAAAACCCCTCGCGTTGTTTTCGGAGCAGGCAAAAGAGCTGGACCAGTTAGCGACCGCTCAACAAAAAATCCTGATGGCGGGGCATGTATTACTGTATCATCCGGCGGTGCAGAAGCTCAAGCAGATGATCGATCAGGGTCAATTGGGCAAACTTCAATATATCTACAGTAACCGGCTCAATTTGGGTACGGTTCGAAAAGAAGAGAATATTTTGTGGTCATTTGCTCCGCATGATATTTCGATTTTGCAGTACCTGATCGGAGAGTATCCCGTTGAAGTGAACGCCAAGGGTGCGGTTTTCCTACAGCCGGGTATTCATGATGTTACTTTGACCACGCTCACGTATCCGAATAACATCCACGCCCATATTCATGTTTCGTGGTTGCATCCCTTTAAGGAACAGCGCTTGGTGGCCATTGGGGATAGGTCAATGGCGGTCTTAGAGGATTCCCGGAAAGAGGATAAGCTCATTCTCTATCCCAAAGGGATCGACTGGATTAACGGCGAACCACAAAAGCGCGAAGGGGAGTATCAGGTGATTGACCACGATTCCAAATTGCCTCTGACCGCTCAATTAGAACATTTTATCGACTGTATTGAGCACAACAAAACACCTATCACGGATGGCAAAAGTGCCATTACTGTCTTGGAAATTTTAGAACAGGCGCAACATCGCCTAGAAGAAAAGCCAGCACCCGATCTTGATATCCCGAAACCTGAATCCAAGCCTGATTATTTTGTGCACCCGCTAGCAGTTGTGGACGAAGGTTGTGAGATTGGAACGGGTACTAAAATCTGGCATTTTTCGCATGTCCAATCTGGAGCAAAAATCGGTGAGAAATGTGTGCTGGGGCAGAATGTCAATGTGGGAAATAACGTTACTATCGGCAATTATGTGAAAATTCAGAATAATGTCTCAGTCTATGAAGGGGTTGAATTGGAGGATTATGTCTTTTGCGGTCCCTCAATGGTCTTTACCAACGTGATCGATCCGCGCTGTGAGTTTCCGCAATCCGGTAGTGCATTTTACCGGCAGACCGTTGTCAAATACGGCGCATCGATTGGCGCCAATGCGACCATTGTTTGCGGCAATACGCTGGGTCGATTTTCGTTCATCGCCGCGGGTGCGGTGGTAACCAAAGATGTACCCGATTATGCTCTGATGGCAGGTGTGCCGGCACGACGCGTCGGCTGGATGTCCCGTCATGGCGCACGACTCCCCGAACCGGACCCACACGGCATCATGATATGCCCCAAAAGCGGGTGGCGTTACCAAGAAGTGGCCCCGGAGCTTTTGCGGTGCCTCGACCACCCGGAGGACCAGCCCATCTAGGAAAAAGTAAGGTCGAATACTGCGGATGTACTCGACATTTTTGTCAAAAAACCGATCACCATCTTAACTTACGACCGGTAAGGAATCCATACCATGCAATTTATTGACCTCAAAACTCAGTATCAACGTATCAAAGATGACGTCAACCGGCGGATCGAAGTGGTGCTCGATCATGCTGCTTTCATTTTAGGACCAGAAGTTCGGGAGGTGGAAACCCGGCTCGCGGAATATGTTGGAGTGAATCATTGTGTGACCTGCGCCAGCGGTACAGATGCATTACTGATGGCACTCATGGCGTATGATGTGGGTCCCGGGGATGTGATTTTTACAACCCCCTTTACTTTTATCTCCACGGCAGAAGTAATTTCGTTATTGGGAGCGACGCCGGTCTTTGTCGATATTGACCCGCAAACGTATAACCTCGACCCGGCTAAACTGCGCGAAGCAATCCTTGCTTGTAGGGAAAATCGCTGTTTACGTTGTGACCAATCCGATTGCCAACGCCAACCAAAGGGGATCATCCCCGTCGATCTGTTTGGCTTGCCTGCTGAATATGATCAAATTGAGAAAATTGCTCAGGAATTCGACCTGTTTGTGCTGGAAGACGCTGCACAGAGTTTTGGGGCAACCTACCAGGGACGGAAAGCGTGCTCATTCGGTGATGTGGCGGCAACCTCGTTTTTTCCGGCAAAGCCCTTGGGTTGTTACGGCGATGGGGGGGCGATCTTCTGTAATGACAATGTGTTGGCAGAAAAGTTGCGCTCTATTCGAGTACATGGGCAAGGAACGCATAAATATGATAATACCCGCATTGGTGTAAATGGGCGCTTTGACACCCTTCAGGCGGCGGTGATCCTCGCTAAAATGGAAATTTTTGATGAGGAAGTCGAGGCACGGCAACGCATTGCACAACGCTACACGGAAGGATTGGTCGAAAAATTCACGACACCTTTTGTTCCTGATTATATCATTAGCGCGTGGGCACAGTACTCCCTTTTGGCGACGGATCGCGATGCAGAAATCGCAAAATTGAACGAACAGGGTATTCCGACGGCTATTTATTATCCGAATCCCCTGCATTTGCAAACGGCTTATCAATATTTGGGATACCAACGGGGGGATTTTCCGGTCAGCGAACAAACCGCAGACCATATTTTTAGCGTACCCTTTCACCCGTACCTGAGCAACGCTGATCAGGACCGCATCATTGACATCTTACGGGGATAATCGAACATGCGAGAAACCTTTTTGCCCTTTGCTTTACCAGACCTTGACCACACCGAATTTGACCAGATTAAAGAGTCCTTGGAATCCGGTTGGATCACAACCGGACCCAAAACCCGGCAATTTGAGGTAGAGTTTGCCACAATGGTTGGAGCAAAACATGCTGTGGCGGTGAACTCCTGTACGGCAGCTATGCATCTGGCATTGGAAGCCATCGGGTTACAACGTGGCGATGAAGTTATCACGACCCCATACACGTTTGCGGCGACCGCTGAGGTTATCCGCTATTTTGATGCCCGTCCGGTCTTTGTCGATGTCGATCCGTTTACGCTGAATATGGATATTTCCCAGATCGAGGCACAGATTACCTCCCAGACCAAAGCGATCATGCCGGTGGATATTGCCGGACTACCCGTTGATTATGACCCGTTGCTTGATCTGGCTCAGACACATCATTTGACGGTTATTGAAGATGCGGCTCATGCCTTTCCCACCCGGTACAAAGGGAAAATGATTGGGTCGATCAGTGACATGACGTGTTTTAGTTTTTATGCCACTAAAACGATCACCACCGGTGAGGGTGGAATGATTTGTACGGATAACGACGAATGGGCGAACCGCTGCCGAATCATGGCACTGCATGGCATCAGCAAAGATGCATGGAAACGGTACACGGCAGAAGGGTCATGGTATTATGAGATTGTTGCCCCCGGCTATAAATATAATTTAACGGATATTGCCGCCGGAATGGGCTTAGCTCAATTGAAAAAGGCAAGGCAGATGCATGCCCGGCGGGTAGCCATCGCACAGCGATATAATAACGCTTTTCAACATTATCCAGAACTCCAACTACCTGCTCCTGCTTGTAAATCCTCGTGCATCCCTTCCGATTGTGGTTGCCAACATGCGTGGCACTTGTATCTGATCCGTTTAAATTTCGACCGATTGAACATCGATCGGGCGGGGTTTGTGGATGCGCTCAAACAACGTAATATCGGAACGAGTGTTCATTTTATCCCGTTGCATATTCACCCGTATTACCGGGAACGGTATCATTTCCAACCGGAAGATTTTCCGGTTGCCTATCAGGAATACCAACGGGTTATCTCGTTGCCAATCTACAGCAAAATGAGTGATTCTGATGTGGATGATGTCATTGAGGCTGTTGTAACAATTATCGAAACCCATAGGAGTTAAATGGTGCCCCGTTGGCTTGAATTTGTACTCGCGTTCGTGGGTTTGATCGCCTTAAGTCCCCTGTTTCTCTTGATTATTGTGGCAATTAAGCTTGACTCGAGGGGATCGGCATTTTATCTTGCCAACAGAGTTGGACAAGGGAAAGCACACTTTAAGATGTATAAATTCCGAACAATGACTCCCCAAGCGGATCAAACGGGTCCCCCAATCACGGTGAATGGGGATAACCGAATTACGCGTGTGGGGCGGTTTCTGCGAAGAACAAAGTTGGATGAACTTCCCCAACTAATCAATATTCTCAAAGGGGAGATGCGGTTTGTCGGACCACGACCGGAAGACCCAACCGTCGCTGAGAATTATTCGGAATCCCAACAGAATATCTTCCGGTTTAAGCCGGGGATTACAAGTCCGGCGAGCATCGCGTACCGTTCTGAAGAAGCCATGATACCACCCGAAGCGTGGGATCAGGTCTATTTTAATCAAATTTTGCCAAAAAAAATAGAAACGGACCTGCAATACATGCAACGCGCGACGGTGTTTTCCGATATAATGCTGATATTCAAAACCCTATTCAAGGTATAATTTTAGGAGAGACTTAATGTATTTCGGTAGAATGGTGCCGAGTGATAGCGCACCGAAACTCCAAGCACCTATTTCAACATCAAATGGTGCTTATCACTCTGAAAATCCGATTCATGAATATTTTCAGATTATCGTCCGTGGTCGTTGGATTATTTTAGTGGTGTTTACGCTTGTCATGGCTGCCACTATGATTTATGTGCTTCGAAATAAACCTCGATTGGTTTATAGTACAACGGCGACAATTGCGTTGAAAAATAAATCTGGTAACTTGAACCCTTACCCCGTATACCGGGACCCTGCGAAAATCAATAATGAACTGGTGATTTTGAAATCCCGCCGCTTGGCAGAGACGATTGCCGATAGCCTCCTGAAGCGTGTTTATATTGACCCGGAAACAAAAAATGAAAAGTTGCATATTATTCATCGCCGCGTGGAATCCAACGGTCATGTAGATTACGAGCCGCTGAATAAACGGTCCGTTGTTCGACGGTTACAATCTTCTGCCTCCTTTTCGCCGATTCCCCAATCCGATATTATCCAAATTTCGGTGAAAAGCACTCATCCTGAAGAGGCAAAGTTAATTGCCAATCTATTCGCCGAAACCTATTACCAATGGAATGTAGAACGTAGCCGGACAGAATTGATCGGCACGCGGAAATTTTTGGAAAAACAGCTTGAGCAAAAACGGGAACGTTTATATCAAGCGGAGGATTCTCTCCGCAAATATATGGAAGCATCAAATGTGATGACAGATGATGCCGGAGCTACGGCGACAATTGAAAAAATCGCCCAGTTGGAAGCGACGCGGAGTGCGCTGGAAATTGATATTCAGGCATTTGCCGAGAAGATTAAATCCTATGAGGACAAACTGGGTAGTAAAAGCAACGTTAATGTCATCGCGGAGCAGAATGACCCGTATATTACCCAGTTGCAGGAGCAAATTGCAAATTTGGAAGTTCAGCGAGATGTGACCATTACCCAAAACCCTGCACTCGCCGGGCAGGAAGCCTATATCGAAAAAATGGCGGAAATCAATGCCCAGATTGAAGCGCTCCGTAGCAAATTACAACAGCGCACGGAAGAGTATCGTAAATCCATTTTGAAGGACGAAAATTTAACGGCATCCGATATTTTGGAGCTTCGGACATCCATTTTTGCCGCTCAAATGGAAATGCAAACGCTAAAGACAAAAAAGGAAATTTTAGATTCAACCATTGCGGATTATGAGAGGAAAATTAAAACACTTCCCCAGAAAAGCATTGATTATGCCCGGCTTGTCCGCCAGCGGTCGAGTGCCGAGAAACTCTATCTGCTTGTTGAGCAACACTATAATGAAGCCTCCATTGCCGAACAATCCGAATTTGGAAATGTCGAAATTATTGAATCGGCAGAAACACCAACAAAGCCGATTAATCCGCCAAAACCTCTCCGAACAGTATTTCTTGGCGGGTTTTTAGGACTTGGGCTGGGGCTGGGGATTGTTTTTGTCCGAGAGTTTTTCAATACCCAAATTCGAACGCCGGAAGACATCAAAAAACGGGGATATACCTTGCTGAGTGTGATTCCTTCTATGAGTTTAGATAATGCAAATCGGAAAAAGCGCAAATCAAAGTCAGTAGCTGAAAATCCTCAACTTCTCACCTTCGCCAATCCCCGATCTACTGTGGCGGAATCCTACCGCCAATTGCGTACCTATGTCCAATTTTCAAAGACTGATACGCCGGTCAAAACCATTATGGTTTCGAGTGCCAATCCGAGTGAAGGAAAAACCACAACGGCTTCCAATATGGCAGTGGCGTTTGCGACCATGGGTAAAAAAGTGTTATTGATCGATTGTGATATGCGAAAACCACAGTTACACAATCGATTTTCCTTGGATCGGGAGCCCGGGTTGTCGAATATTTTCTTTTATACGGCAGCTGTTGAAAAAATTTGTCACAAAACCTCAGTAGATAATCTAGACGTGATTTGTAGCGGGATTATTCCACCGAATCCGGCTGAAATCTTAAGCTCAACCCGAATGATAGAATTTGTGAAAGAGATGCGAGATCAGTATGACCTGATTATTTTTGATACGCCTCCCATTCTGCGTGTAGCGGACCCCTCCATTGTTTCAACACTGGTGGATGGCGTTATCTTAGTGGTCGCTTCCGGAAAGACGCCCGCTGGCGGGTTGAATTTTGCTGTTGAAACGTTAGTTAAAGTCAAAGCGAATCTTTTAGGTATTGTCCTCAATGATTTCGATCCGAAAAAGGCATATGGGGGCTACTATTACGGTAATTACTATAAATATTATTATTATAGTAGCTATTATGGATCGGATCGAGACAAGAAAAAGCAAAGATCGATTAAACTTAAATCATAGGATGAAACATGCGTATTCCAAACAGATGGCAACGCTTTATTACAATCTGGGTTATTATCGCCTTTATGTCTCCATCATTTGTGATGGCACAACCGGCGTCGGATTTAGGACTCGCCGGAAAAAACCCACTGGTGAATTACTCTTTTGCACGCCCCGGTGATCTGACGATCTATGTCAATATTTGGGGGGCGATTGCGGCGCCCGGGCGGTATGAAGTCCCCACAAATACCACGTTGCTGGATTTACTCTCCTTGACCGGTGGACCAAAACCCGGCGTTAAAATGAATAAAATCCGCATTATTCGCATTGTGGAAACCAATCCAGAAGTAAGGCGGGTTGAATTTACGGTGAATCTGGAAGATATAACCAAAATCAAGGATCGAGATATCGAACTTTATCCGGGAGATACCATAATTTTGGAAGAAACCTCTTGGCAACGTACTCGCCAAGTCATTAGTTCGATCTCCACGGTGGTTTTATTTGCAACTGCCATCATTAACTTGATAAATCTTTCTAATAAATAATAACGACACCCGTGAACATTGGTTTCAGATAGTAGGTTCTGATCCATGCGTAAACCCTTTAAGCGTATTCCATACCGCTTCCGGACACTTGTCAAGATTATCGCGGATGCCTTTCTAATTTTACTTGCTTATTTTACGGCATATTTGATCCGCTTTGAGTTTTCCATTCCCCCCACCGAGATGGAAACGATCCTTCGCTCGATCCCCTTAGTATTTATTTCCGGGTCTATAGCGATTGCCTTGTTCCGGGTCTATAAAGGACGTTGGGAGTACGCCAGTATCCGCGACCTCATTTCTATTTTTCTAGCGGTGACATGGGGCTGGTTGACCTTTATTCTCCTGTTAAATATGTTTCAATTACATGGGAACCCACGCTCCGTTTTAGTTATCTATTGGCTTCTGAGTTTGCTCTTTGTAGGTGGTGTCCGTTTTTCTTACCGGATTTTCACGGAAATGCGCTCCATGCCGTGGGGGAATGCCTGTTATGTGCTGGTTATTGGCGCCGGAAAAGCGGGAGAAATGATCATCCGGCAAATTCGGAATGAACCTCGATTGGGATATTATCCGGTCGGTTTGGTGGATGATGACCCGGAAAAGCAACATACTCAGATTCATGGCGTTCCCGTTCTCGGAACCATTGACGACTTGGAGCACATTCTTCAGGGGCGAAATGTGGATCAGATTATCATTGCCGCTCCGTCTGCCACACCTGCTGAAATGCGCCGCATTGTCGAAGCATGTGAGCGCGTTAATTTGGAGTTCAAGACCGTTCCCGGACCTAAAGAATTAGTCAATGGTGATGTCTCGATTAGCCAAATACGCCACGTCAAGATAGAAGACCTCCTGGATCGGGTGCCGGTGGAGATCGATTTGAATCAAATTCGAGCTTTCATTACGGGGCGGACGATCCTCATTACGGGTGCCGCCGGTTCTATCGGGTCTGAGTTAGCCCGGCAAATTTTGCAATTTTATCCCGCCAAATTGGTCTGTTTTGACCGCACAGAAAATAGCCTTTTCCATCTCAAAAATGATTTGGATGCATACCAACTACCGGTTGATTATGAAGTCTGCGTTGCGGATATTCTTGACTTTGAAAAGGCAAATGATGTCTTTGCGAATGTCCAGCCGGATGTGGTGTTCCACGCTGCCGCTTACAAGCATGTCCCGCTAATGGAAGCGCATCCTGAAGAAGCCATCCGCAATAATGTCTTTGGTACGATCAATATGATACGGTTGGCGGAACGGTACCACGCGGAAAAATTTGTCCTTATTTCAACAGATAAAGCGGTCAATCCGACCTCCATGATGGGGGCTTCCAAGCGATTAGCGGAATTGGTGGTTCAATCGTATGCCGAGAAATCCGATCTAAAACTTGTTACGGTTCGTTTTGGAAATGTTTTGGGGAGTATGGGTAGCGCGCTACCACTCTTTCAAAAACAGATTGAAGCCGGCGGTCCGGTAACGATTACCCACCCCGAGATGAAACGCTTTTTTATGACCATCCCTGAAGCGGTTAAATTGATTTTGGAAGCCGCGAAAATGGGTGAAAATGGTGAGATTTATGTGTTGGATATGGGTGAACCCATCAAAATCGAGGATTTTGCCCGCCATTTGATTCGTCTTTCCGGTCTGGAACCTGAAAAAGATATTCCGATTACCTATATCGGTATGCGACCCGGTGAAAAGATGGTGGAAGAGCTATGGACTGCCCATGAGCGTGTCCAAGAGACGGAACATCGAAAAATCATGCGGGCAAAAGGAACCCAACATAAAACGTGGGAAGCCTTACAGGCAGACCTCAATGACCTGCGGCTTTACATCCGGCTGATGGACCGGGCATCGATTTACAAAAAAGTGCAGCAGTTAATCCCAGAATACAAACCCTTTACCGGCGAAATGCCCCAACAGACAAAAACGACCTCTCCCCCAACAAACCCCAGCCGAGGCAAACAAACCTCCCGCTAACCCCGCAGACACCACCTGTATTTTAGAAATTGGTAGATGAAATAAGTGTTTATCACCGCATAACGCTTGAATTTCTTAGGGTCTTGAATTGAGCGATATAGCCATTCAAGACCATTTTTTGTCCACTTTGGTGCCGCTTTTTTCAATCCAGCAACGACCTCAAAACTGCCACCAACCCCCAGACAAACCGGTACCTGTAATCTGTTGAGATGCCGGTATATCCACAATTCTTGTTTGGGGGAGCCAAGAGCAACAAATAGGATATCCGGTTGTGTCGCGTTAATCTCTTGAATAATCCGGGGAGTTTCCGCCACTGTAAAGTAGCCATCATGCCACCCAGTGGCGTTTAGGTGCGGATAATCCTGCCGGCAACGCTTCTGCAACTTCTGAAGTACTGCCGGTGTACTCCCTAAAAAATAAAACCGGTAGTCCTGTTGATGACTACCGGCGAGCAATGCTTCCATTAGGGTAATTCCGCCTAAATCCTTTTCTTTTAAAGGCTGACCTAACCATTTACAGCCAAAATAAACCGCATTTTCCGGGATAATCCCGCCCGAATGATGAATCGCTTCCGCAAGTTCGGGAAGGCGATCCATCAAATACATTTTGTTGGCATTGAGTACCGAAATTTGGGTAGGTTTTCTCTGCCGGACCCATCGATCAACTTGATCCAGCCATTCGGCTAACGTCAAATCATCTAGCGGGTAGTGTAAAAATTGGCGGCGGTACTCAAGATTAAGCATGATACACGTGATTAATGACCTTCACAATGCGTTCGGCGGTATGTCCATCCCACAAGGGTGGTATTTGACCTGTTTTGGTGTTCCCTGCTAAAATTTCCTGTACGGCGGCGACAATCGCTCCCGTCTCCAGCGGAATCAATTGGTTCGTACCCAATGTGATCGTTACCGGACGCTCTGTATTCTCCCGTAAGGTTAAGCAGGGGATGCTCAACGCGGTGGTTTCCTCCTGAATTCCCCCGGAATCTGTTATGACCACCATCGCGTGTTGCATCGCATTCAGAAAATCCAGATAACCTAACGGCGGTAATAAGCGGAAGTTGGTAAGGGATTCAATTTGGTTCTGAAACCCAAAATCAATAAGCCGTTGCCGGGTACGAGGATGTACCGGAAAAATTACGGGTAACTGGGGGTCTAATTCCGAAAACGCGCTCAAGATGGTTTGAAGTGCCGCTTTATCATCCACGTTACTGGGGCGGTGCAGCGTGACGAGAGCATATTCCCAAGGGGAAAGCCCCAGATCGGTTAAAATCGAGGATTGTCGCGCTTTTTCTTGGTAAAACCGTAAAGAATCGATCATCACATTGCCCACAAAATGGACCTTTTCCGCTGCAATACCTTCTTGTTTTAGATGATCGAGGCCGCTTTGTTCCGTGACGAACAGTATATCCGAGAGTGCATCCGTGACAATCCGGTTGATTTCCTCCGGCATCCGGCGATCCCCACTGCGTAGCCCCGCCTCTACATGAATTACCGGTACATGGAGTTTTGTCGCGGTCAACGCACAAGCCACCGTTGAATTAACATCGCCAACGACCAGAACGGCATCCGGTTGGTATTGCAGCAAAATATCTTCAAACGCGACCATAATCGCGGCGGTCTGTTTGGCGTGAGACCCCGAACCCACCCCCAAATATACCTCCGGTTGGGGGAGTTCGAGATCATCAAAAAAAATCTTGGACATCTTTTCATCATAATGCTGCCCAGTATGGACGAGTACCGGCTCTAGCTGGGGATACTGTCCCATCGCCCGCTGAATCGGGGCAACCTTCATAAAATTCGGGCGTGCCCCCACAACGTTCATAATTCTCATAATACGGTTCAACTTTCGACTATAAAAATTTAGAGGAGTATCACATTGTCGCTACTGATCATCTTTTGGGTCGCATTACGGGTATCCAGAATAACGGTTGACTTTTCCATGATATACTCGTAGTCAAAACAACTATGATTGGTGGTGATGACCACACAATCTGCGGATTCTAGCACCGGATCGGTTAATTCCACTTGTGCCATGCGTAAGCCGTGATCATCAAATTGGGGTAAATAGGGGTCATGATACAAGACATTTGCTCCCAATTCTTGCAAAAATTTGATGATTGGAATGGCTGGTGACTCTCGAATATCAGCCACATCTTTTTTGTAGGCAACACCTAACAACAAAATGGTTGATCCTTTAATGGACTTCGCGCGATCATTCAAAATGCGCCCAATTTTTTCCACCACATAGCGGGGCATAGAATCATTCACTTCGCCCGCCAGCTCAATAAAGCGGGTGTATAAGCCATATTCTTTTGCTTTCCATGAAAGATAAAATGGATCCAGCGGGATACAGTGCCCGCCTAAACCCGGACCCGGATAAAACGGCATATAGCCAAATGGCTTGGTGGAAGCAGCGCTGATGACTTCCCAAACACTGATTTTCATCTCGTTGCACAATTGAGTCAACTCATTAACCAGTGCAATATTGACATTACGGAAGGTGTTCTCAAAAACTTTGCACATTTCCGCTACTTTGGGGGATGTTACCGGAAATACATTTTGTACCGAATTTGTGTAAAACACCACGGCTAATTCCGTACATTTGGGAGTCACGCCACCGATGACTTTCGGAATATTTTCGGTTTTATGCGTTTTATTGCCCGGGTCAACTCGTTCCGGTGAAAACACCAGAAAAATATCTTCGCCGATCTTCAGTCCGGATTTTTCAAGCTCGGGCTTGAGCAACTCTTCGGTAGTGCCCGGATACGTTGTGCTTTCCAAGATAATCAATTGATCCGGTTTTAGGTGTTGGGTGGTATCGCGCACCGCACTTTCGATATAACGCATTTCCGGAGTTTTGTTTGCCGTGAGGGGTGTCGGAACACAAATAATGATAACATCGCATTTCCGAATCACGGAAAAGTCGGTTGTGGCGGAAATCATACCGTTTTCAATAAAGGGGGAAAGTTCCTCGGAAGAAACATCATTAATATAACTTTTACCACGGTTAATTTCTTCAACTCGCTCCTGCCACGGGTCAATCCCGATTACGGTATAGCCTGCTTTTGCTTTTGTTACCGCTAGGGGTAAGCCCACGTATCCCAAGCCGAGTACCGCCACCACCGCGGACCGGTCTTTAAGTTTATCATAGAGTGCCATAAATCCATCCTCTAGGAAGTATTAAATGGGTTTAAGTAATATGCCAGTGCATAAAACATCCATGCCTGACTCCAACGAATATAAGGAATTTTATTTGTAAACCATTTGGTTTTCTGAAAGTAAAAATACCCCCGCTGGGGGTCTTGCATTTGATCGACCGTCCATTCCAACAGATGTCGGCAAAAGCGTTCAACGTCGAAGTCACAATATTGTCGCAAGGTGATGAACGTCATGACTGCCTGCGCCGGACAATGCACGTCAATCGGATAAAGTTGGTTATGATAATATGTTGGGGTGTAATCGTCTAGGAAAAAATGTGTCCGGTAATAACGGAGTCCCTTTAAAAGTGCCGCTTCTCCCGAAAAATCTTGTGCGGCGCTCTGATACGCATGCAGGCACTCCAAATTATAACCGGTATGGAAGCTATCAATCCATTGTTGATAGGCTAACGGGCTGTAAAACCACGATCCGTCCGGATTTTGATGATCCAGACAAAATCGTACTGCTTTTTGAGCGGTCTCGATCAATTCGGAGTCTTGCGTGTGGCAATAAACTCGGCTGAGTAGCCGCACTCCTAACAGCGAGGCATTGAAGACCTGCGATTGATCCCGCGGTGAGTACGAAAAACAGAAGGAATCCTCTGTTCCGGTTCGATTCAGATCACGTAAGATAAATTCGCAAGCTCTCCGTGCCAGCGTCAAATAAGAGTCCTCACCTAAAATTTTATATGCCAGCAGAAACGCATCACCGACGAAGGATGTCACCACGATATTGGGGGTGTATTTTGGCTGATAAAATGCCCGTGCTTGCCAGTCAAAATTGTAGCCCCATCCGGCTCCGCACCACCCCATACTTTGACACCGGTGCAACTCGGCGATAAATCGTAGTGATAGTTGCCGGTAGGTCTCATCCTGAGTGGCTTGATAGCAGTTCAAACAACCGGATAAAAAGAGGGCTAATCCTTTAGGATTATCACCCGTTGGCACCCCCAAAAGGGGTCTTAAGTTGATCGGGCTTCGCTTCAAAAGTTGAATCCAAGCGAGCCGAATTATCCGGCTGTGGCGAAAGGGGGTCGCCTGAAAAAGCCGGCTGTTTAAGCCATCATAGCAATCCCAGCCCTTAAAATCGACCGTGATTAGGTATTGAAAAAGCCGCTCAAATGCCGTTTGGAGTTTGTTCACGGTATCCCTCTCAATTCGGTGAAGTGGCTAAAATCAGTCCGACCCGACCAGACATATAATAACCAGCCTAAATGATACGAACAGCACTCTGGATGAATGACCCGTTGGGAGGGTGATACAAGCACATCTTCCGTGCCGCGTATGGTGTGACCCAAGGCACGCACCAATCGCACCGGACGTTGCCACCGCGCTTGTCGCCGGAGTGACCGGTGAATGAAAAAGGGTTGGGTTTGGATCATCGGGTAGCCCTTAAACCAGTCAAGACTCTTCTGAATTGCCGCTTCTGCACCGGATACGTTCCAATCCTGTGCCGGCAATAGAAAAAGCAACGCCATCGCATCCTGATGAACACTGTAGATCGGATACCAATCCATGACTTTTGCGGTATAGGCATTGAAGAACCATGCCCATTCCCCCCCAACCCCTTGCCGGGCAATCACCCGGTGCATTGCCTGACAACATACGGATCGCACCGGATCATCATCAAATTGGCACGCAAAATGGGCTAATGCGGCTAAAAAATAGGCAATTCCGCCAAAGGAAATAAATCCCCCCCGAAATCCCCGGTGATGAAACGGAAAGAACGTTTGTGGATGCATAAACTGGGTAATCAACATCTCGATGAGTTCCCGTGCACGTTGATATACCAGCGCCTTACCGGTTTTGACCGCATACGTTGTTGTCCCCCAAGCCGCCCAACTAAGGTCTTGGATGGTGTATTTCCAGTTGTGCTCTTGATTTCCGAGCCGTTGGAAAAGCCAATCAAACAGGACTGCCGCCTGATCATGTTCTGCTGTTGCTAGTATATGCAGTAACAAACCTCGATTTGCCACATTTTGATCTCGTTCCAGATGCCGTGCCAAATAGGCTTCGATCAATGTGGATATATCCCACGGGAGTGAATCCCGTGCCGCTACCTGCTGCAAACCGGCAAGTACATTGATGGTATAGCGATATACCTTCGGATACTGAACCGTGTGTTGGTACTGGTCGCCAACCAACCGGGTTGAGGAGGCAAACAGATATGTCTGATCATCAAACATGTGGGTTAATAACTCCAACGATTTTTGAATCAGAGGCTTCATCGGGGGGGACTTTTCGAGGATAGGGTGATATGTAGATGAAGAATATGTACCGGCTCTTGAGTACTAGCCGCCGGTAATTCCCCTAAAATAACGTATGTTACACCAATACCTTTGCCAAAACGTTGCCAACGCTTTGAAATCAATGAGGTAAATCCGTAAAAGCGCGGATACTTATTTTACACGGTGTAAATCGTGATCCCTTTTTGGGCATTTTGAATCATGTGATGAAACAACCTTGCCGCATCTGCCCGAAAAAATGCCATTCCATACCGCTCTATATCCTGACAAATCGTATCGGGAACATGCAATGCCATGTAACGCCGCACGTTGTGATTCATTTTGTGCATATTGTGGGCATAGGTTTCTACCCAATGGTCTTGACCCGCCGCATCGATACACTTCACCCGAAACCGGCGTTCATGGTAGGGTTGTACCGGAAAGTCTGCTTTAAGGGCATCATCGACCGTGTGGACAAATGCCAATCGATTTGTGGAAACACCTACACCAATGATCCGTGCCTGATACGTTACCAACTGGTAGTACGGACTACATCGATCATACGGGTAGGGTGAATGATGGTGGGTGGCGGTGAGGGCTTCCGCGAGGGGTCCCAGCGCACAAACTGATTTTGCCGGGTGCAAACTGCGCTTTGCGCCGCGTTGTCGCCGGGCAAATTCAGTCAAAATACCGCTGTACGAGGGGCTTTTCCGGACATCAAACACCGGTTGGGTCAACAAATGTTTGTAGGAGTCCAATTCCGGGTACGTGGGGAATACAAGCGTGCCTTCTACCCCGACGGCTTCCCGCAACAGTACCAACATGTGGAAAAATGGGAAATCCAGATGTAGATGATCCACGGAACTGTGAACAAACAGCACTTCACCCGGTTGTACCTGTAAATCATCCTGTAAAATCTGCCGAAACCGGCTTTTGTTGAGTGGTGGCAACGCCTTGACCCGTCGTTGTAATTGCCGGTATCGTATCTGTTTTAAGCGGAGTTGCCACCCGCGTGGCAAAACTTCCTTGACGACTTCTGTAACTCTCACACGTGCCTCGTCTTCTTGAAATGGCGGTATTCGGGTTCTGTATCGATCCATTTAATTTTGACCGGAACGTGATGTGGCGGTAAATGTTCCCGGCAGTGCCGCTTGATGTGCCGGATAAACGCAGGCGGGTCGAGAGGGCGTGCCGCTTGGATGGCGGCACAAACCACGTTCCCCAGTAGTGGATTTTTCTCCCCGTAAACCGTCACCTCATGCACGCCGTCAATCTCCTGAATCACACGTTCCACCGCCGCCGGATAGACCTTTTCCCCACCCACATTGATGACCTCCGAGTTTCGTCCTAAAATTTTGAGGTAATCTCCGTGTACTTCAACCCGGTCTCCGGTGATAAACCAGCCATCTGCGGTAAAGGGACTTGGTGCGTTAAGATAGCCCAACATCGAAGACACCGCCTTAATTTGCAAGATGCCGTTCACCACACGCGTCTGGAACTCTGCCCCGCCCAATTTAACCCAGAGCGAATCTGACCGCTCCGATTTGGAGCGCAACGTACCGGTTTCGGTAGTACCGTATTTTTGGAGTAGTGTCACGTGCGGAAACCGTGCCGCACACCGTTTTAGGGTACTTTCCGGCATGACCTCCGCCCCATAGGTGATGTACTTCAAGGATGATAAATCATGGTGTTCATCTGCCCGGCTGAGAAGCAACAGGTTCAAAAAGGTGGGGGAAACCGGTAATACCTCCACCTGATGCCGCTCAATTGCCCGGCAGATGGTCTGGGGTGACCGGTCTGGTATAGTGACCAGACAACTGCCGTTAGAAAGGGCATAAAACAGTGTATCCATCCCGCCAATATGGTCTAGCGGCATAAACGCCAACGTTCGCAGATTGTACCGGCGGGCCCGGTATTTTTCCAGTAAAGTGGTGGCATCATGCACCACCGCTTTGCGTTCTCCTGTTGTGCCGGAGGAAAACAGCACCACGCCCGGATGTTGGCGTTTCCACAACTGCCGGTAGAGTGGGTGATCCGGGCGGTACGGTAGCGGTTGGTAGTGCATGTGATCCGCGCCATCAATCTGAATCCCATATTCCACTTGTGCGGTACGAAACGTCTCGGCGCGTTGCCCGGCAGCGGGTTGACTCAACATGACTACGATGCACTGTTGAACCAGCAGTGCCAGCAGGGTTGCCACGGACTGCGGCGAAAGGTCTGCCTTCAACGCCACAACACTGCCGGCAGTTATGTTTCGGTTTTGCAAATCGTTTTGAACGGCGGAACGCCGGCTTAGTAGGTCTTGATACAAAAAGGCACGATCCTGCCAGATCAGCGCTTCTGCCGTGCTGGCGCCCCGAAAGCGGTTAAAGAGTATCTCAAGGATATCCGTCACGATTCAAACCCCTCCCAGATAGAGAATCTGCCCAGTGACAAAGTCACTTTCCGGACGGATGAAAAAATCGATCACATTGGAAATGTCCCGAAACTCACCGAACCGGTGAATCGCTTGTCGTGCCAGAAGTGCCTGAACTTTCGCCGGTGGTACGGCACGGATCAGGTCGGTTTGTACCGGTGTGGGACCGATAGCATTGACCGTGATTCCAAATTCGGCAAGTTCCCGTGCTAGGATTCCGGTCAGGGAGACGACCGCCGCTTTGGAAGCGGCATAAATCGCTTCTCCTTCTAATTTCAAGGGTGTGGCAACCGTCGCAAAATTGACAATCCGGCCATATTGAGTGCGTTTCATCAGTTTGGCGGCTTCCCGGCAACACAAAAATGTACCGGTGACGTTTGTGTTCAGGATGTGATTAACCGTTTTTACCGGTGTTAGCAACAGGTGATTCATGGTGGCTATACCCGCATTATTGATCAGGATATCCAATTTGCCGTAGGTCTGGCGAATGGTGGCAAACATCTGTTTCACCGCCATTTCATCGGTGATGTCCAATTCAAAATGTTGGTAATTCGGGTGGTTTTGGTCAACGGCAGAGCGGCTGCAACCGATTACGGTGAGATTTTGCGCCAGATAATATTCTGCCAGATACCGTCCGATGCCTTTACGTGTGCCGGTGATGAGCATCACCTGATTCATGCCGTCTCCTCGTCCAGAATGCGTGCAATATAATCCGCCAGCGCGCCGGTGGTTTCAAACGGATTGTGGCGTTGTGCCATTGCTCGCTCATCCGCGAGGGAAATTGCCCGCCCGAATGTATCCTCGGCGTACTGTTCCACCAATATGATAAAATTCACCAAACCCATCGAATCCAAGTGTGCCTGACTCCCGCCAAATAGGGGTGTATGGGGTGATTTTGCCAAATGCTGGGAGGTTGGTAAGAGCGTATTGAATTCATCAATCGCCCGGTAAATGGTATGTAGGATGGTCTCCTGTGTCATGATTGGCCTTTCGGGTGTAATAGAGCAGGCTACCCAGTGCGGAGAGCATTGTTGCCTGCCCCCAGTGGATAGATTCCAGATTATTGACCCACCATCTACCACGCCGGAAGCGAAACGCACCGTTTTTCTTTTGCATCCGGCGGATCGTCCACGTCGCCACCTTCCGGGCGAGGACAAGTGAGGAAGGGTCACGGGTGCTGTATTTTGCCAGTGATTCAATGGCTTGTGAGGCACATTGAATATCAATGGGGGCTGTCCGGTTGTGATAATATCTCGGTGCGCCATCCTCCCGAAAAAAGTGATCGACCCAAAATTGATATGTTTTTTCGATAATGGGCGTGGGGATAAGGGTCTCTCCGGCGAGATGGTGGGCGGCAATCAGGCAGTCCAAATTGTAACCGGTGTGAAAATTATCAATCCAGTGATAGTGTGGGTCTGCGCCGTAATACCAACTGCCATCTTTGTTTTGATGGGCGCATGTCCACCGGATGGCTTCTGCCGCGAGATCAAAATAGCGGGTGTTGTGGGTCAATGCCCATGCCCGTAAAAGGGTTACGGCACCCAACAGGTTGGCATTGTGAATTCGGTTCAGAATGCCGGGCGCATAGGCAAAACAGAAACCGTTTTTGTCTGGTTGCCGTTCTAAATTTTCGTAAATAAACTGTGCCGCCTGTAGGGTTACCGCATGGTACTCCGGTTGCTGAAGTTCTTCTGCCGCCAGATGAAAGGCTTCTGCAATATGCGCGGTCCAGACGATGGTTGGCAGACCCTGGGGGAAGAACCCACCCCGGCTGGCAAAATCAAAGGCGTTGCCCCACGACATCCCGCTGTAATTCCGGCAATAGTGCTGTTGGAGCCATTCTAGGTGATCGTGTACCAGCGGCAGAAATTGCTCCTCTCCGGTGGCTAAAAAATGGTATAAATAGCCTTTGATGATGTAGGCAAATGCTTTGGAACTTTTCAACTTTTTGACACCGATCCACGGACGAATGTTGACGATCAACCGCCGCCCAACCTGGATCGCTACCCGCTGGAGCCATACATTGTGCCTCGTGAGTGCCCGGACCAGTGGTGACCCTAAAATATCATCAAATTCGTAGCCGGCAAAATCATTCTGGAGAAGATACTGGTGCAAGGTCTGGAAAGATTTCTGAATGGGGCAATCCATGAGTTCGTTTCTTATTTAAGACGGATTTCGTAGATCGTGATATATCCGTTCCAACCGCCGGACGACGGTGGGGGCTAAAAAATGGCGCTGGGCATACTGCCGGTTGTAGCGCCCCATTCTCCGCCGGAGGGTCTCATCGTTGATCAAGCGGGTGATATAGGCGGCAAACACTTCTGGATCGCGGCTTTCCGTGATAAAACCCATCTTACCATCCTCAAAAAAATCCTTTACGCCGCCATCGGGGCGGGTGATGACCGGCACACCGCAGATCAGGGCTTCTAGCACCGTCACCGGCATCCCCTCACCATAGTACGTGGGGAAGAGGTACACATCCGCCGCCTGAAACAGCCGGTATTTTTCCGCCACATCCGTAACCACGTGGGTGAACGTGACCTGTGGAATCCGGTTTTTCTCCACGTAGTGGCGGGCGGGGTCGTATTCACGACCGCCACCAGCAATGGTTAGGTGGACGTGGGGATGGGTTTGTTGAACGTGACGCACCGCTTCAATGGCTTCGTAAATCCCTTTTGTTTTTTCGAGCCGGGCTAGAAAGAGGACGTCAAATGTTTCAGAAGATTTCGGGACGGAATTACATTGATCCAAAATGTAATCATCGACCAAGGTGGTCTCCTGATAAATTTGCCCAGAATAACCCCATCTGCTTAGGGTGGTTTTAAAATCTGAACACAATACCGCCAACGCGGTTGCATGGAAAAATATCCGCTTGAACATCCCTAATCGAATGCCATTCATCTGCTGTTCTAGGGAGCGTTGCCACCCGTGAAAATAAACCAACACTTTGATGCCTTGCCGACGGGCAAACCACGCGAAGCATCCATCCCGCAGCAGCGCTTTGGTATTAAACGAGGTATTGATATGAACCAGATCATACGCACCGCTTTTTAGGTGACGCTGAAAGCGAAAGATGTCCCGGATTACGCGAAGAAGGGTTTGCCAAAGCGCGGATTCGCCCTGCCGTTTGCCGACCTCAAAATAGTCCACCGGTAGCTGGAATTGGTTCTGCAATGCGCGGCAGTAACTCACCACGCCACCGGTTTGGGTCAATTCTGGGGTTGTCATCAAAATGCGATTCATGAGCTGCCTGTTTTCAATTGCGTTAGGGTCTGATCGATGGTAACCGCCATCTGTTTGAAGGTACGGTGTGTCTGAATCCACTCAAACCCCTTTTGGGCGCATGTGATGCGGCGGTGTTCATCTTCAACCAACAGACAAAGTGCTTCGGTAAATTCCGTCCGGTTGTACGCGGTTAAAATCCCACCCTGACTGGCTTCCAAAATTTTTTTTTGCTCTTCAATTTCTCGATTTGCCACTACCGGCAGTTTCAGTGCCAGATATTCAATGCACTTTGTGGGGGTAGCGACACGGAAAAGTTCCGAAGGGGGGATGGGAGATAAGCCAATATCGCAGGTGGTGACGATCTCCGGTACGGTTTCATAAGGGACTTTACCCACAAAATGGATGGACTCTGCAGAACGCTTTTGGTAGATGTAGCGTTGTAGCGCCGGAATATCCGTTGGATATTCACCCCAACCCAACAAATACAACTGGACGTGGGGGTGTTCTAACCAGAGGTGATCAAAACAATCAATGATAAACGGGATGTTCCGCCAAGGTCCCAAACTGCCAACGTAGATGAGCGAGACCTGCTCCCGGTGGGGTTTGTAATCATGGTTGCGCCCGACAGTTAAAAAGGTTTCGCTGGCGCATTCACCAACGGGTAATAACCGGTGGGTGGGGATGTTCAATTCCTGTTCCAGCAAGTCACCAAGTGCTTTACTAATGGGAAAGACCCGTGCCGCCTGTTGCAACACGACCCGGTAGCCCCATCCACGAAACCGGTTGTAGATGAGTTTGAGATAGTGCCGCCAGCCGGTGGAATCCGGGGGTTGTTGGACGTGGCGGTGCATTGGAAAGGTGTACCCGTAGGTGTACGGCTGACCAAATATCCGCTTCAAAAACAGCGCGATGATGCCCTCCTCTACCCCGTCATGGACGTGAACATGATCGATCCGCTCCCGTAACATCAAATACGTGGCAAAAAATCCCTTCCCGATCAGGGTGACTGCCAGATTTGCCATTTGAGTTATGCTGTTTTTCGACGGAAATGCCGGCAGAAGGTAAACCCGGCTGCCGTTCCAATTGTGGATGCGTATTTTCCACGCCGGTTGTTCCGTTTGCATAATCCAGATCAGTTTATGATCGCGGTTTTGTATTTCGTGATTCCACAACTCGATGAGCATCGGGCGAATGGTGGGGAATTTCTCTTTAACGAGCATCAAAATGGTCATGATAACGGATGCCTAAGACGGAAAAGCGTTCGGAAAAGTGCCTGTTTGACCTGACGTGCCACCATTTCCCCGCGTGAGAAGCGGAGCGGTGCTAGATGGGATAGCGGCACGGGCTGGGGATGTTGCAACACCCTGATAATGTCCGAAAACCGGGGGTTTCGATTTTGTGCCCGCCTGACAAACTCAACCAACGCGCGGTCATGAATATCTGGGTAGTAAATTTGTTGGTGCGCCATCTGGGCGGGGTGCGTGTGTTGTGTTAGCTCGACTTTTGCGGTTTCATAGGTCGCCGTTTGGGGCGCGTACAGATGAATTTTGGCAGACGTGTTACCAAAAAGCGTATGGTGTGTTTTTTCCCAGTAGCGGTGTTTCCCCTCAAAATAGGGAATATCAAGTTGGTGGCAAAGCTGGGCAAATCGGGTGGAATCGTGGATTAATTCCCGGTATGAGATGGAAATCCAGTGGTCTATGCTGGTGAAATACGACCGGTGATAGTTGATCCAGTGTTTTTCCCACAGGGCTAACCGGTTTCGTTTTTGGAATGACGCGGCAGAGTCGAGCGGTGTTTTCCAGATCAACACGTGCTGAACATCCATATTCTGATGTTGCAACCGGACGGTTTGCTCGTGAATCCACGTTGAATTTTTACTGGAATCGACGATGAAATTGACCTCTGGAAAGTGGGAAAACAGGGTGTGATATAACCGGTGTTTTCCGGCACGGCGCACATTCTGCCAGAGCGTGCAGGTGGAATCCCCACAACCGCAGGAGGGCTGGAGATGATGCGGTCGCCATGGCTGAAATAGTGCCTGTACCTCTCCGCAGGAGAAGCCATGCGGATCATTGGCAAGCATCATATCCAGCAAAGTAGAACCGCTGTAAGACACGCTCCCAATAAAAATAACTTTTTTCATAACTTGTAGCGGGGTTCACCCCGGTGTACGGTTCGAGGTGCGGTAAGTCGCAAGTCTGGCAGCGAATTGTGCCAGCCGGGTTTCAATCTTGTCTTCCCGGATAGTTATTCCGGCAAGTACCCAAAAATAGTAACCCAGTACATCATTTAAAATATTGATATTATACACGAAGCCCACGATAAACACGCTAAATACCCCTAAAAACCAGATGCTAAACAGATTTTGGCGGTGTTTCAGGCTATACCGGAACAACTTCCCAAACATGATCGCCCAACCCCCTAATCCGAGGATACCCCATTCCCAGATGTGCCGTCCCAGATAGCTGCTATCAATATCAAATTCAACAAATCTGCGGTAGTAGTCCCCGATGGCGCCGGCAAAAGGGCTATGGGAGGCATTGCCAAGCCCAACACCCCACAACAGGTGGTACGGGTCTGCCGCGATGGAAGCCATCGCGAACAACACTTGTGGGATGCGGTTGAGTGTTCCGCTTTTAGTGAACCACCGCCCGTAAATGGCGGTTTCCGGATCGCGGATATATTCCAATACCAGATGCTGCGGCAGTTCCCGTCCAGCGTAAAGTATGGCATACACGTTATTGAACAAGATAATGGAGAACAAGGCAACTCCTGCGATGGCTACCTTTTTTTCCCATCGAATACCCGTCCGAACGAGAATTAGCATGGTACCGAGCATCACCAGAAGAATCAACGTTACTTTCGTTTCGTTCAGCAGGGTCGGAAGGAGCAATATCAAGGAAAACAGAGCGAGTTTGGGCAACGAAATTTTACGGGTAAAATAGAGTGCCACAAAAAAGGAAATCGTAAAAAACATAAATTGGCTTAGGTAGCCGGAAGCATTGGCTCCCAGCGTTCCACCGATAACATCACCGGTTTGTGCGCCTTCAAACGTGATAAAGCGTTGCCACACGGCAACCGGTATCTGGATCAAGGTGATGATTATAACAACGTAGATAAAATAGAGCCGAAATTGGCGATATTCCTGTATCGGCAACACCTGCGGTAAAAAGAAAAAAGGCAAAAATTTAAAGTAATTCCGCAACCCGGAAAGATAGATAATGAGCGAAGTCTCTCCTCGCAATAACGGGATGAGTGATAGTCCCAGCAAGAGAAGCAGCAGGTACAAAAAATCCCATGATTTTTGCCTGCGGAACTGGATCAAGAGATAACCTAGAACAAGGAGAGAGGCCATATCCGGGAACCATGTCAACTGGCGCGGGATGACCCCCATGACCTCGGCAAGCCAGCCGGTTGTGTAAATGGAAATAAATGTCAGAAGAAGTAAATAAGGCATAGTTCAGCGGGGACCCGCGTCAGAGTTTGCGGTAAGCAATACCGGCTCGATTTGAACATAGCTGAACGTTTGATCGCCGTATTGCCCCGTGTTATTGTGTTCATCCCAAATTTTGGTGCGGATATCCGCAAGACGGGTTGTACCCCACCAATTATTGGTGGCATTGATGTCCCGTTCCTCTTGATAGGCATCGATGCCGTGGGTGGTTTGTCCGTAGAAAAAGTCGCTGTAAATCCAGTATGTTCCTTGCAAAAAATTATTTTGATGCACTTCCGGGTAGGAATCAACGGTACACCAGATCGCTTTATCATTTACCACAAACTGGTTAGCGATTATCGTCACTGCTGCCTCGCGGATTGCCCGCACGTGGATGCCCTGCTCCCCTTGAAATTGATTATGTTCGATCCGCGCGCCGCTATGTTCCAGAAACAGGTTGGTTGCATTATCAAACTGGTTGTCGGTAATGACTATATTTGAGACCATATCGGTTTGCACTCCAATTCGATTGGCTTCGATCCGGTTTCCCACAATCTGTTGTCGGGAGATACTCTCGGAGAAGATGCCTTTATCCGAGTAGCGAAGCGTGCTGTGGAACAGATCGATCCCGGCAAAATCACTGTTGATGGCGTTTTTGGCGTATTCGACTATGGTATATTCAAGGCGGCTATTCACGGCGGGTGAGGCGGCGTAAATTCCGCGCCATGCGTTCGCGGCAGGGCGTAAGGCCGTTGACGTGAACACAATCGGCTGGGTTCGTGTCCCAATGGCGGTTAATGTACCGAGAATATTCAATTCACCGAATGCGGTAAATTGGATTTCTGCGCCGGGCAGGAGGGTCAAAATGACCCCGGGTTCAATCTTAATCCGGCGGTCAATGCGATAGGGGCTTTCTGCCGCCGTCCAGGTGGTATGGGTGATGAGATGATCGTCAATGGGCGTGTATTGGCGCAGGAGCAGGTCGCCTACGTGGGTGATTTGCCCGACATTTACGGAGATATTTTCGAGCCGGCGGTTTTCATGGGACTCCCGGTTCGAGGCGATTTCGAGCCGGTAGGTACCGCTCGTTAAGCCGGTAAACTCAAATTCTCCGGTTGCTGGGGTGGTTTGTTGGGCAACAAGGCTATCGCTCGCCGTGCGTAAGATCACTTCGACGTCACTTTGAGCCGCGATGCCTTCCAGTTGGATGTGTCCGGTGATGGCGCTCCGCGGAGGCTCTGAACCTTCGTCTCCAGAACAACTTACCAGTAGCCATGTTAATAGGATTCCCGCACCGGCAAAAATGTGCCATAACTTCATGAGATGCCTCACGTTTGTTCCATGAGTTCAATTAATCGATCCACATGGGATACCGAAAAGGTGTTTTGAGCAAATTGTCGTGCTCGTTGACCCATCTCTTCTCGCCGGCGGGGATCCGCGACTAAACATCGGACATCTTGGATGAGTTGATCATAGGTTTGGGCATAAAAACCGATTTTTTGCGAAGTGAGCAGACCATCTGGGTTTACATGCAAACTGACCACCGGTACACCGCGAAGCCAAGCTTGAATGAATGTGTTGGGGAAGCCCTCAAAGGTGCTGGTATTGACGAGAATATGGGCAGTTTCCAATATCCGGTTAACCTCATCCACCGCTAGCACGCCTTTATACTCAAAATGGGGATGTTCCACCATGTGTTGGGCAAGCCGCGGTTGCCAGTACGTACCGGCGTTGCCAATCATGATGAATTTTATCCCCGATTGCGCCGTGAAATGGCGGGCTAGCCGGAGAAACAACTCGGGTTGTTTTGGTCCCTCGATCCGCCCGATCCAGACCACTTGAATGGGGTCACGCTTTGGTGGTATCACCTCTGGGACGGGATGAACATTCGGCAGGATGATGTCGCAGGAGCGCCCGAACCGGCTTGCTAATATCCGGTTTTGGTAACGTGCCTGCCCGATGATGTGATCGGCATGCCGGATACCATAATTCAGGATCACCCGGTCGATTGCGTTTATGACTCGTTTGGGGGGGCTGACCGTCTCCGGTACGGGGGTAATATCCCGCTGGGACGCCACATGCCAGATGGTTTTGCACCGGTTTCGGCGGCCATACCACGCCACAAATCCGGTATAGGCACAGCCGACCCGTTGGTAGATCACATCGGGTTTAATACGGTTTAATATACAATTCATCTCCCAAAAATCCAGTACAAATGGTATTTTTTTGCTTTGGTGGGTTAATGTGATAATATTCACCCGCGAACCGGGTGAGGTACGGGCATAGCGGCAGAGATACCATAATTGATAATCGGGTCGGTGTTCCGCGAGATAATCGGTAATGTATTGAACTTGAAGCTCAGCACCCCCGATCTGGTAACTCCAGTGGGTCGGTAGTACAAAACAGATTTTTCGAGACACACGTTGGGAGGTGAGTGGTTTCATTGCTGGCAATATAATTCAATAAAACTTCCGCTGGGCAACCATAACGCGGTGGTGAACTTCCGGAATGCTTGACGCAGGTAATACCACACCGGGGATAAATCTTCCGGCGGGGTATCCGGGCGGTGCTGGTTGAACTCCAGAATGTGAAATCCTTTTGCTGTGACCATCTGAGCCAAGGTTTGCGGAGAAAAAAAATAGATGTGATCCATACAAGGTGTCGGATATTTTTTTTTGGTAGCGGGATAATGAATGATGTCTTGAATTCGTGTGAGCTGGTAGGGTACTTCAATGAGTAAAATTCCGTGTTTATGGATCCGTGTGGTAATTAAATCCAGCAGTTGGGACGGTGAGGGGACATGCTCCAACACGTGATGGAGATGAATGACGTCAAATTGACCTAATTCATCCTTGATGTGGAAGACATCTTCATTGATGAGGTCTAAACCGTACAAAGTTTTAGCGTGGTGGCATTGTTCGGTGGAAAGTTCGATCCCGACCGGGTCAAATCCTTCTTGTTTTGCGAGGTCAACAAAGGTTCCCAAGCCGGCACCGATATCGAGCAGTCGATTGCCGGGGGCGTATTGTTTCAATTTTTTAATTTTATGGGGATAGACGGTGTCCCGGCGAATCTGCTCCACCCGAAGCCGGTCTTTTTTTTCACTATACTGGGTGTATATCTCTTGAATCATTTGTGGCGTGGGGATGGGATATAACGAGACCAAGTGACACCGCGTGCATTTGACAATTTTGAACGTTTCCGCTGGGATATGCACGTTTTTCGGTGCCGGTTTCTGCTCTACGCAGTGGGTTGAGCGGCAAAAGTCACATTGAAAGCTTGAAATCGCAGTGTTGAACATATCATGTTCCGTTTACGATGGTCTGCCGGTTCGCCTCACGGGGTTTAACCGGTAGATCGCCAAAATGATCTGTTTGATGGATTGGGTGAGCGGTGATGCGTCGCCCATCCGGTTGAGCAGGTTGAGGTCTTCGGCGTCAAATCCATGGAACATGATGCACATTCCGGCTGAACATACACCAAATAGCAGTGAATACCCCACTAATGAATAGATGGTTGTTATCCCTAAACCCGTCGGGTAGAATATCCCTATTAGCAGAATAGCAATATAAATATAATTTTTAAAGTCTTTTAGGGTATACTGGATGTGGATGTGTTTTGATAATCCGATATAGATGAATATCATTTTTAACAGACCGCCGGTCAGTGTTGCCAAGGCGACTCCCACAATGCCAAAGAACTTCATGGCGTAAATACCGCCGATGATGCTAAACACAACCACCGTTTTACTGTAAAATAAAATATCCATGCGCTCCAACAGTTGAGCGGTGAGTCCGAGTGGGTAAAAAATGGCAAACGTGATGTTACCGGTTAAGACAATGGTGGTGACCCAATAGGCATCCATATATTTTGGATCAAAAATCAAATGGATGACCGGCTTCCCGAATATCAGGAAATAAAGGGCGGGGAAGGCACATACCGGTAGCATGATCTTCACCATAAAATTGTAAATACGGGTGAATGCCGCTTGATCCATATCGGCACTAAATTTTTGGAAAAAAAGCGGTCTTAAAACGCTTAGAAATTCGTTTACCGGTAAAATTTTATAGACAATTTCATAGATTTTATAGGCAAAGGCATACAATCCCACAAAATATTGGGTGGACAGCGCGGAAATGATGTAATAATCGGACGTTTTGCTGATGATGCCCGCACCTAATTCATTCATTGAAGAATACAAGCCATATTGGATCACCCGGGCTTTGGTCACTGACGTTGAAGGGGTGCGCTTGGGGGATGGGTTCCGTGTTTGGTAAAAGCGATAGTAGCGCGCCAAGCCGGCGATACCGAAAAAAAATCCTAAGACGGTTTCAATATAAAGTAGGGCGGAAACACTCATCACGGGCAAATAGATAAGATAGAGTACCGCCCGTGAAACAGAGACCACTATTTGCAGGATAGATGTTGTTTGGTGAAGCAGTAATGAGGTTAAGATGGCGTTTGCTAGCCGCACCAACAGTTGGCTGAACACAAACAGCGAAAAGACCGTTAGGTACATGTGGAACTGCGGAACATTAAAAAACGCCGCAAAGGGTTCGTGCCAACGGTAAAGTAGCCCGAGGATGACTAACGTGCCGCTCATGGAGACGGTGGCACCAAGCCATAACATCCGGTTTAATTTTCCGTATTCTCCATTTTGGATGAGTTCTGGGATGTAGCGGTGAAAAACATTGACGATGGCACCTACCGCCAGAATACTAAACAGAATAAAAAGGTTTTGGATGAAATTAAATGTACCGTAAAGGGCAACATCCAATTTGCGGATCACCAGCACCAGAGTGATCATACCAAATAGCTGGGCACCGGCTTTACCCAGATACACCCATTGGGTATTATGGATGAACACCTGGAGGCGAGAGGACGATTTCACTCGTTGATTCCTTGTATCGTATTGCTTTTAGAGTCCTTTTGCCTGATGGTAGGCTTCTTTATAAAAAAACCTTCTGCTTAACGTCATCAAAGCAGAAGGTTTGAGATATTGTGCTCACTTCTTCTAGTTATAGTTGGTTGATGTATAACGGCTTATACCCTGAGTACACTTTTTCATAGTAATTGAACACGATGATCTCGGTCTTTTTACCGACAGCAATATTAATGATGCACCGGTCGAGAATTTTGCGAATCATCAAGGTGCCGCGGCCGCTAATATCTTCCATTCCCGCGCCACTAATTTGCCGGTCTAGCGCTTCTAACAGCCGTTGTTTAGAGGTAGAGCCGCTGGAGTCAATCACTGAAACCCCATATTTTTCATTATCTTTGCCGTAGTTGACTTCTACCACTTCATGATCTTCCAACGTAATATCACTACCCTTTTCATATTTTTGAGAGCCATCTGGATTGACCGGTGCATGCCAAATCGCATTGGAAATCAGTTCATCGAGTGCCAACCGGCACAGCATTGGTTTTTCCGGTTGAAGATAGGCTTCGATGGCGTCGATGGTTTCAAGCATATCCTGATGAGTCCGAATCCGGCGTTTGATAATGGGGGTTCCCTCGGTCAGATAGTTCTCCAACCCAAACACCCGTTCCCCCGTGATCAGGTTTTCTACGGTGTGGATCACTTCTTCGACATTAAATGGATCGGTTTTGGTAATGATATTTCCAATATCATGTTCTTTTGCCAACCGGATGTAATTTTCGACTTCATAGCTGGTCATCAATGCTGTTCGCACATTGGGTACTTGCTTTTTGATTTCCAATAGCGTACTAATCCCATCCCGACCGGGCATGTTGATGTCGCTAATGACTAAATCCGGCTGAAATTCACCGGCCAGTGCGATGCCTTCATCTCCGGTGCTGGCAGTTTTCACCTCATACTCATCATTTAAAAAATACGCCATCATTTCTTGAATGAGTGATGAGTCATCAATGATCAAAATTCGTCCTTTTTTACTCATAATCCCTCTATCCGGTAAACACTAAATCCCCTCTCGACAATGGATTTTATATTTTAGCATGTTTTTCGTTAAAAGACAATTATATTTTTTCAGTAGGAGGCTCGTTTCCCTGAAAATTTATCTGGGTAGCCGGGGAGATACCCTTATTTACTGGATAGATTTGTCTGGATAATGGGGGTATTACCCTACTGCCTTCTCCATGATTTTATGTTGACACGTCTCTCTTTTTATGGTATGGTTATCACTGGTTTTGATAGGTACTTACTGTACTTTTCAGCCTGACATCTCCAAAGTTATTAAAGGATATGAAATGCCAGCTAACCCCATCCGAATTCTTCCTGTATTTCTATTTTCTATTTGTTTTATTTTCGGTGCGATTCCGGTCAGCGCCGAGGTGGCGGTCATTTTAAGCCGGGATGATTTTGAACCGTATCAGGAAGCGCGTCAGGGGTTTGAAGAAACATGCACGGCGCCCACAAAAGTGTTTGCCTTTGAAGTAGAAAATCGGGAAACCCGGCAATACAAGCAACGTTCCATTGATGAGGCGTTAAATTATATCCAAAAGGGAAACCCCGAGCTAATTTGTGCGATAGGTACACAGGCATTTTTAGCCGTGCTTCAGGTTGCTCCCGCACAAATCCCCATTGTTGCCGCAATGGTCAAATCCCCAGAGCAGTTAATCCAAGATTCCCTCGCGACGGGTCACACGATTTATGCCGTTGATTTTTTTGTTAGCTCGGATATCGTCATGGAAACCATCCGATCGACCTATCCTGAACTGAAATCCATTGGAATCATTTATTATGAAACCTCCCAATCCCTAGTGGATGAACTTCGAGCCGAAGCGGATACCCGAAATTTGCAGGTGATTGCGGAAGTGGCGGATGGGAATAATCCCTTGCCAGCGCTCCGAAATGTGAGTACCTCCGCCGATTTGTTTTTGATTATCGATAATGCTATGATCGGTGGTTCGGCATTTGATGTGTTATTGGGTTTTCAGAAACCGATTATTAGCTTGATTCATAATCCCCGGATGGTGCGGAAAGGTGCTCTATTTGGGTTTTTACTGCAATCCCGTGAAAACGGGCGTGCGGTGGGTCAAATCGCCAATACCATTTTAGCGGGTGGGAAGGTAACACCCCCTTTTCCCAAGATGACAAAAGCCGCACTGGCGGTGAATCAAAAAGTTCGTGATTTATTGAATGTTCCAGTACCAAATAATTTTGATATTCTTGAAAAATATAACACCATTGAATAGTTCTTATGAATCTCACATTTGAGCAAAAAGTTGTTTTACTCCTGAGTATCACACCGGTTCTGTTCGTCGTGTTTTCAATGATGTATGTTGTCAACACGAAATCAACACTCACCCGGCAGGAAGTAGAAAGCGGTAAGATTCTGGCAAAAACCTTTGCAAAAAATGCGACCTTCGGCACCTTGCTGCAAGAACCCAATAAATTGGAAACCCCTTTTAGGGATTATCTGGAAGAGCCGTCGGTCGTGGCTGTTGCCGTATTCATGGTAGATACGGGCGAACAATTAGCCGCGGCGATTGATAGCACCTTGTTGCTGTCGCCTTCCGTCCGGGCGGATATTCCCTTCTCTGAGATTGTGGAACGCCTAGAAAGCCGGGTGGATGATGTGGTCGTTGATGCGTCCGGTTCGGATGTCATCTACTTTTATACACCTATTTTCAACCGGCAGGTGGTCCATGTAACGGAAGATGCGTTTGGGTGGGAAGACGAACTGAATGTGGAAGAGCAAGAGGTGCTTTTTGCCGTTGCGGAGATGGGTATCACGTTGGACCGGGTGAAGCGTTCCTTTAATCAAAACTTGATCTTTGTCGCCATAATGACTATTGTGTTTCTTGTTGCGGGGGTTGTCATCATGCGTTATATTTTTGCCCAATGGCGCCAGCGTACCGATGAACTTCAGGAGGCTATTACCCGCTCCAAAGAAGCCGAAGACCAAATCCGCAAAGCTTATAAAGAACTTGAACACAAAAGCCGGCAGTTTGAAAAAGCCAACGAAGACCTGTTGCAAGCCCAATTAGAGACCATTAAACAACGTTCCCAATTAGTCGAAAGTGAACGCTTAGCAACGTTAGGTGAGCTTTCCGGGATGGTTGCTCATGAAATCAATAATGCTTTAAGCGGTATCAGTGGTCCCATCGACCATATTCTGAATATGAAACCCATCGACGAGGAAAAAATATGGTACTGCTGGGAATCCGATCAAGATGGACACGAACTCCAAGCCTATCTGGAAGAATGGAATCAAAACTGGAATAGCCTGATCGAAGCGGCTCGCCTGATTGAAACTGCCGGAAAACGGGCGCGAACAACCGTCAGAAACTTGCAAGGCTTGGTGGGAGGTCGTAGCCGCCAATATGGCACCGTGGATGTATGCGAAGTCTTTCGGGAAAGCTACAGCCTGCAAAAACACCGCGAAGAACTTCAGGCGGTAAAACTGATCGAAAAATTTGAAGAAGAGGAGATGAAGATTATCTCCACCAGTGGGGAATTGGGGCAAATTTTTACCAACATGCTAATTAATGCCGGGCACGCCTTAGTGGGTCGTCCCGATCCAACGATAACCGTTGAAATCCGGCATAAAGATAATGGCATCGAGATTTTGTTTAGCGATAACGGAAAAGGGATGCCCTTTGAAGTGCGTACGCAAGTTTTTAAACCCTTTTTCACCTATGGTAAGGGCGAAAAAGGCACCGGTTTAGGGCTTTCAACCGTGGATCGAATTGTAAAGGCGCATGGCGGTAAAATCCATGTGGAAAGCGAAGAAGGAAAAGGAACGACCTTTATTATGTGGTTTCCGTATGAAAGACCTAAAAATACAGAAAAAGATGATGCGACTGAAACCAACGTAGAACCCCGTGAGGAAAAGGAGCAGAACATTAATGGCTGATGAAGGACGTCGTAGAATACGACCCGGACGGGTCCGCCCAAGTGGAGCACCTCAAAGCCGTGGAACTGAATCGCCAACTTCCAAAAAGTTTGGTCAGCGGTTCAGCGATAAAAAATTACCGGCATATAAGGGTACGGTCTTGCTAGTAGATGATGATGACCTGGTCCGCGGCTCGATGCGAATGTCGTTACAAGGTGAGTATCAGATTCTGGAAGCCAACGATGGTTTTCAAGGGCTAGATGTTCTCAAAGAACATCTGGCTCAAATCGATTGTGTGGTGACCGATATTCGGATGCCCGGCTTGAACGGTTCCGAATATATGTCACGCGCCGCGGAAATCACAAAAGAAGTCTATTTTATTGTGGTAACCGGTCACAAAGGTGAAGTCACAGAATCCAAATTGATCGGTGATGGTGGCGGTCGCCTGAGCGGTTTTCTGGAAAAACCCGTTACCAGTGATGAACTCAAATATCAAATCGATAAAGCTATTGAACTCACCCGTAACCAGCGGGACCGCATTCGTGCCAATGATAACGCTCACAAGCTGGTACAAAGCGTGGAAAATATCTATAGCATCAAAAGTTTGGAAGATTTGCTCGCTGCTATCTTTGAAAATGTCGCTATTTTTAGCTCGGTGCGGACGGGTTTTCTGGCGTTCTCCAGTGATTCCTCAGAAAATGATTATGTTGTGCGGGGTGGCGTCGGTCGATTTGCGGAAATGATCGGCGAATCCATCGTCGAAAATCCAAAACTCAGAAAACACGAAGTCGAACTGCTCGTAAAAGCCGTCAAAGAAGACCGAATCCACGAAACCGATGAGGTGATGGTGCTTCCCCTGAAACGGGGCGGCTTGCTCCTGATCGGACAACCCTCGGTCGATGAGCGGGATAAAGATTTTATCCGTACCTACGCCCGAAATGCCGAAAAAGCCATTGAAAATGTCTTTTATTACCATGAATTGGAAGAAAAGAAGCGATTAGAACAAGAACTGAAGATCGCAGCGGAAATTCAGACCTCCTTGTTGCCGAAAAAACAACCGGAACTAGAAGATATTGAAGTGCTCGGATTTCAACTGCCCGCAAAAGAGGTCGGAGGGGATTACTACGACTTCATTGAGATGGGTGAAGGCAGCCTCGCGGTGTGTATCGGCGATGTGAGCGGTAAGGGTGTCCCCGCCGGGCTGGTCATGGTCATGGCACGGAGCTACCTGCAAATCCTAATGGGTAAGGATAGCGAAGGTCATGTGGTAGAAATTCCCTCTCTGGCAACCGTCCTAAACAAAATCAACCGGGTCTTGCATAAAGATGTTGAATCCACCCGGTTTATGACCATGTTACTTTCCGTGTGGGATGCCCATAAAAAGGTGTTGCGCTATGTCGGCGCCGGGCATGAACGGTTGATCGTTTATCGCGAAGCAACCCGAACGTGCGAACTCATCAAACCCGGCGGCGTGATGTTGGGAATGCTGGATGATGTGGAAGATTTCCTGACCGATCAGGAACTAGAACTTGCCCCCGGCGATACCGTTGTTCTGTACACGGATGGTGTCACCGAAGCCCGCTCCAAAGCCGATAAACTGTTCGGGATGGATGCGCTGATTGCCTCCATTGAGAAACACGCCAGCGATAATGTCCACTCACTAATTGAAGGCGTCCGGGAAGACTTGCGGGAGTTCATGCTCGGTGAGATTCAGTACGATGATATTACGCTGGTGGCATTACGCCGTAAATGATCCACGGTGTACCGGCTACCACTGCAAATTGCACATAACGGGAAACCCTTAGGGTCTTAAAAGAACCTAAGGGTTTTGTTTTCAGCGGGTTATCGTACAACGAACATTTTAATGCGGTAATCATTAAAAAAGGCGTCTCGCACGGACGCCTCTCAAGCTTTAGCGCGGATTGACTATCAGTTCCCCATTGGAAAGCGACGCCGCAAATTTATCCACATTTTTCGGGAGATTTGCCGACGGGACAATTTCCACAATGATTTCTTCCTGATCATTGGTTTTATCCACATACCACTTAGCGTTGATTTTCAGGGTCAGGGACGACGGGCGACCGGTGCGCTCCGTGTTTTCGACAATCTCACGAATCCCTTTCACCACAATATCATTCATCACTTTCAGAATCTTCTCATCCGAAAGGGTGTGTGAAGGACGTTCTTCTGCCGCCGTTTCCGCGCCAACCGTTACTTTGGTTTCGTCCATCCTATCCTCCAAGACAAAATGTTGAAATAAAATGAATTAATAGCAGGTGACGGGAAAATATCATATTCCCGGCTGAAATTCAAGGTCAAAAATGATAGGACGGTCTGCCCTTTTTTGCGAAAATGTGCTAACTGGTTGAAAATAAACCAGATCAATACCTGTAAAAATTTACAATATCTATTTACGTTCTACTTGAATAAACACCGTGTTTCCATACCCCCGGATCGCGTTTTATGCTCGGCGGTGCCATCTTTAGTTGAAGGAGTTACCCTATGCCTCGTCCCGGGACGAAAGATAATCCATTGCGCGTGGCCATTATTGGTGCGGGACCCGCCGGTTTTTTCACGGCGGAGCACTTATTTAAACAACCGGATTTGAATGTTGAAATCGATATGTTTGAGCGACTGCCAACCCCCTATGGGCTGGTGCGTGCGGGTGTTGCTCCTGATCATCAAAAGATCAAATCCATTACCAAAAATTTTGACCGGATTGCCGGAAACCCCAATTTCCGGTATTACGGCTACGTGGAATTCGGTAAAGATATTTCCATGGCGGATATTCGCCAGCACTACCATCAAGTGGTGATTGCCACCGGTGCCCAGACAGACCGCCAGTTGCGAATTCCGGGCGAAGAATTGGAAGGTTGTCACGGTGCGACCGAGTTTGTCGCATGGTACAACGGGCATCCCGATTACCGGGAATGCCGTTTTGACCTCTCGCAGGAACGTGTGGCTATAATTGGGGTCGGCAATGTGGCACTGGACGTTGCTCGCATCCTCTGCCGGACTCCAGAAGAATTGGAAGTGACCGACATCGCGGATTATGCGCTAGATGCCTTACGCCAAAGCCACGTACGCGAAGTTTACCTACTCGGACGGCGCGGCGTGGCACAAGCGGCATTTACCAATGCCGAAATTAAAGAGATGGGCGAACTCTCTGATTGTGATGTGCTTGCCCGGACAGATGAAGTTGAACTCGATCCGGCTTCCGCTGCCGCCATTGCAGACGATAAAAAGGCACTCCGAAAAGTGGAAATTGTGCAAGGCTATGCCCAACAGTCGCCGCGTGGTAAGTCCCGCCGGCTGTTTTTGCGATTTTTGATCTCTCCCGTGGAAATTTTAGGGGATGAACAGGGGCGGGTTTGTGGAATGCAACTGGTCAGAAATGAACTGTACCAAACCAAAAGTGGGACATTGCATGCCCGTCCCACTGACCTGTTTGAGGATTTAGATGTCGGGCTGATTTTCCGTTCGGTGGGTTACCGGGGTGTCCCCTTGCCCGGCGTAGAATTTAACAATAGTTGGGGCACGATTCCGCATCAAAATGGACGTGTTATCGGGATGTACACCCACCAACCGGTCTTGGGTGTTTATACGACCGGCTGGATCAAACGGGGACCCTCCGGTGTGATCGGCACCAACAAAGGGGATGCCAAGGAAACCGTCGAGCAGATGATGCAGGATTTGCAAAGTGGGATGGTTTTACAGCCGGAAAAGCCAGACCGGGACGCCGTCGAAGCCTTAATCCGGGAACGGCAACCCAATGTGTTTACTTACACCGATTGGCTGCGGCTGAACGAAATTGAGGTTGTCAACGGGCAAAAATTGGGACGCCCGCGCCTCAAATTAACCACGATCCCCACTATGCTCAGTGCCTTAGAGCGCGAGCATGTCAGTGGTGCCCGCAAGAAAATATTGTTACCCACGGATTTTTCCCGCAGTGCGGAGCAAGCGCTCATTCATGCCGTGCATCTAGCAAAACGGTATGAGGCGGAAATTCATCTGCTGAATGTGATCGTCTTTCATGATGATGACCCGTTTCATCCGGGGCAACACATGGAAAACAGCTCCGATATCTTGAACAAATTGAAACAACTGGGCGCGGAAAAACTCGATGAAATATCCACCGCTTACACAGCGCCGGATCAGCGGTATGAACTGAAAAAAGTGCAACAGCGGGGTGATTCTGTGGATGGTACTATCCTAAAATATGCGGAGGAAGAAGATATCGATTTAATCGTGATGGGCACGCATGGGCGCCGGGGTATAAACCAGTTGGTGATTGGTAGTATTGCCGATAAAATCGTCCGGTTAGCCCCCTGCCCGGTGATGACCGTGCTGGAACAGAAAACAATCGCTCATGAAACCATCCGCCAGATTTTAGTACCGATTGATTTTTCCAACTATTCCCGGCTGGCGCTAACCCACGCCAAAAAAATTGCGGCGGATTATAATGCTCGTCTCCAACTCCTCCATGTGGTGCAGGAGGTGATACGACCCACCTTTTACTATGCTTCGGATCACCCACCCGCACTGCAATTTACCCCACAACTGGCGGAACGGGCAACACAAGCCATGCAGGACATGCTGGAAGGTACGGTTGGCATCAATCCAGAAGCGGAATTTTTCGTTACGGAGGGACATCCTCGCACCGAAATTCTGGATTTTGCAGACCGGCATCACTCGGATTTGATTGTCATCGCCACTCACGGCTTATCCGGTTTTGAAAATCTACTGTTAGGAAGTACCACCGGCATGGTCGTCCGGCGGGCAAAGTGCCCGGTGTTTACGGTGAAGGCGTTTGGTAAACATTTTATCTAGCCGGCTTTTCGGCTTGATGAAATGAATACGCTATTATATTCTTACTGTTTTTATTCTTCCTTCCATTCTTAGCAGAAAGGGGTTAAACCAATGGCAAATGTAATCAATTGGTTTGAAATTCCGGTCGATGATCTGGATCGGGCGGCGGCATTTTATGAGGCTATTTTTGAGTACGACTCCATGTACCGCATGGAAATGGGTGGGGGGCAGATGGCATTTTTCCCGATGGAGGGCGAAGGTGTTGGCGGCGCACTGACCCAACATGAGATGATGCGCCCCTCCCCCCACGGGGTATTGGTGTATCTCAACGCGGGTGATGACCTCGCCCCGATTTTAGGACGCGTGGAAGATGCCGGTGGGAAAATTGTCATGCCTAAAACACAAGTCACAGAGGAGATTGGTTATATCGCTATGTTTATCGATACGGAAGGTAACCGGATCGGGTTACATTCGCCGCATTAAACAGCACTTTCTCCTCAACGAATAGTGCCCGTCCGAGATGATTTTTCTCGGGCGGGTTTTTTCATGCCGACCCTACTAAAATTTTAAGTGTTTTATTTATTTACAGTTTGGAAATAGTGTTTGACTTCCCCCCATTCCGTGCGTAAAATAGTGTAAATAAATTTATCAATAGCATCTTGGGGAGGAGAGAACCGAATGCTAACGCACATTGATAATCGCTACCGTATTACCAAGTTTCTGGGGGAAGGGGCGATGGGTAAGGTTTATCTGGTGGAAGATGAACTCAAAGACCATCGCCAAATGGCATTAAAGACCATCCGCACGTCGATTTCCGGCACCGACCTCATCCGTCACCTAAAAAACGAATTCCAATTGCTGGCACACCTGTGCCATCCTAACCTGTGTGAGGTTTACGATTTTGGTTTTTGGCGCGGGGATGAAGGCTCGTCCGCCTTTTTGGATGCCGATGATGGGGTCGAAAACGGCATCTATTATTTCACGATGGAATACATCGACGGTTCGGATTTCCTCACCGCGACAGAACATCTCACCGAATTTGAGCTGTACCCTCTCATTGTGCAGGTCTGCCAAGCGCTCAGCTATATCCACAGCCGCAATTTTATCCATTATGACATCAAACCGAGTAACGTCTGGGTCACTCGTGAGGGTAAGATCAAACTCATGGACTTAGGACTTGCCCGCGAGCAAGAAGTTGGTTCCAACATGCGTCTTAGGGGCACGGTCAACTACATCGCGCCGGAGATTATTCGCGGCGATCCGGTCGATCCCCGTGCGGATTTGTACTCGCTCGGGGTGATGCTCTATCAGGTGGTTGCCCATGAACTCCCTTTTTCGGCTCCGTCCTCGGTGGAAGTGTTGAAAAAGCATGTCAGTGAATATCCGGTCAAATTGACCCTTAAAGTGCCGGGAGTCTCCCCAGAGCTTTCCCAACTGGTGATGCGCCTGTTGCAAAAACATCCCATGGATCGCTTTACCTCCGCCAATGCGCTCCTGCGTATCCTGTGTGATATGGCGCATATTGACTGCGAGGAAAGCAGTGTCGAACTGCGCACCTCCTATATTCTCAGTAGTAAATTTGTCGGGCGAGAGGCGGAATTTGATCGCTTAAAAACCGCTTTGGAACAAATTCAAAACAAAAATATAACCCAGTTTTTCCTGATCAGTGGCGCGGCGGGCATTGGTAAATCTCACCTGATGCGGGAGTTCCGCTACCACACCCAATTAAACGGTGTGACCCTAATCGAAGGCAATTGCTACACGGAAGGCTCACAAGCGTACCAACCATTCCACGATATTTTGAAAACCCTAGTACGCCAATCTCGCCCCGAAACCCTTGGAAAATATGGTTCAGAACTGGTTAAACTGATTCCCGATGTAAAAACCATCATTGAGATAGAACCCTCCCCAGAATTGAATGCGGAAGAGGAGCAGACCCGGCTGATCCGCGAAATTACCGCCTTTATTTTTGATATTGCGACTCGCAAGCCGCTGGTACTTTATATCAATGATTTACACTGGGCGGATACTTCCACGCTCCAATTGGTTCAGGCATTGGTACGCACGGCGGAATTGAAATTGGAAAAAGGGAAAGCACCACATCTGCTGATCTGCGCCTCCTACTGTACCGAAGGCGCTTCAGATGACCAATTTGATCACTTGTGTGCAGAGTTGCAACGGTCGCCCCACATTTGCCAGCAGATCAACCTGCCGGGACTGCCGGCAGAGGCGGTGGCGGCAATGGTGGAATCCATGTTTGGCTTTAAGAACCTACCGGCGGTGTTTTTGGAAAAAATCGTGAAGGAGACCGACGGAAATCCCTTTTTTGTGGAAGAAATGATGAAGTCCATGCTGGAAGTGGGTATTTTGACCCAAGCGGACGATCAATGGCAGGTGGATGTGGCAAAACTGGATCAACTGGAACTCCCCAAGACTGTTGCCGCGGCCCTCCAACGGCGGTTAGCCACCCTTTCGCCGGAGAAACGCACCTTCCTAAGCCTCTTCTCCGTAATTGGACGACCGGTTTCGCTACGCGGAATCGAAATGCTGATGGCGGCATTTGACCCCCATCTCAAAGGGGAACAACTGGCGGAACTGCTGCAATCCTTACAACGCCAAAATCTGATCAAATTTGGGAATGGCTTTTATTCGATTTCACATCAGCAGATTATGTCCTTGCTGGTAACCGAAATTCCGGCGGCAGAACGCCCCCGCTATCACCGTATCGCCGCCGAAACTTTGGAAAAATTGCATCCCAACGGTGACGAATTCATCGAGGAGTTGGCGATCCATAGTTACCGCGGCGAACTCTGGGGGCGTGCCCTGCGCTACTCGATCCTCGCAGGAGATAAAAACCGCGCGATTTACTCCAATCACACCGCCATTGATTTTTACCAGAATGCTTTGGAGATTCTCAAGCGGGATGAGTTTCGGAATCGGGAGCAGGAACGCCATATCTACCGCCAATTAAGCCATCTATACGATTTAACGGGACAGGTGGACCAGCGGCTACACGTACTAAATGTTTGGCTGGAAGCCACCTCATCCAATATCGAAAAAGCCGAAATTCTGGAGATGTTGGCAAAATCCTATGAGGTGATCAAGGATGATTACGATCGAGCGCTGAAATATACGCAGGAAGGGCTGGAGTGGGTCAAAAATGAACCGGTTTGCCCGGAAATCGCTAATTTGTATCAGCGAATGGGAAGTATCCACCAAACAAAAGGGGACTATTCGTCGGCAATTGAATATTTTGAAAAAAGTTTGCGTATCTTTCAGGAATTGGAAGACCAACTCGGTGAAGCCCGGATGTCCCGCAATTTGGGCACCATCTACCGCTTAAAAGGCGATTATCCCACCGCCCAAACCTTTTATGAAACCAGTTTGAAAATTGCCGAAGCCTCCGAATCCCTAAAAGAAAAAGAATTAACCTACCGCGCATTAGGAACACTCTATTTTTACTGGCAAGATTATGACCGCGCCCTCGGATACTATCACAAAGGGTACAAAATTGTGGAAGATATGGACGATGTGTACGGTCAAGCCAGCTATTTTAATAATTTGGGAGGTGTCCACCGCGTCAAAGGGGAGCAAGAAAAAGCACTGGAGTACTACCAAAAAAGTTTGGATATTTACAAAGAGATCGGCGTCGCTCGGGGCGTGAGTGTGCTGTACAATAATATAGGACTGCTCTACCTGAACCAAAGCAAGTATGAGCAAGCGTTGGATTATTACTTCCGCAGTTTAGAAATTAGCCAGCGGATCGGGCATCTGGAAAGCCAAGCGGCCGCCCTGAATAATGTCGGGATCATTTACCGGGTGCTCAAAAACTATGATAAAGCGGTGGAATACTATCAAAAAAGCTTGACCATCAGCACTAAATTGGGTGATCTGCGCAGTGTGAGCGAGCTATACTTTAACATGGCAGAGATGTATCACCGGCGAAATCAACTGGATACCGCACGCCAACTCTATGAAAAAGCGTTTGAAGTCGGGAAAGATGTTGATGATTTGCCCACTACCGCCGACTGCCTGACCAGCATCGCGGGGATTTACCGGACACAAGGCGCCTTTTCCACCGCGATGGAATATGTGGAGCAGGCATTATCGTATCTGGAACACTCCGAAAATTATGAAAGTAAGGAATCTTGCCTGAACGAACTGGCACGAATTCATTTGTGGCAAGGGGACTACGCACAGGCTGTTGCCGTGATGGAAAAAGCTCTCAAACTGCGCCCGGATGCCTCCGATTGGGAACGGACGGAAATTTTTACCGGTGCGGGCGATTTGTACCGGATACTCAATCAGGTGGCAAAAAGCCAATTTTACTACCAAAAGGCGCTCGATGCCCACCAAGCCGCAAATGAGAAGGAAGGCTCCGGTACATGCTTTGCCGGACTGGGCAAACTCGCCTTATTGCAAAAAAAGTACGATCTGGCAGAGGATTTTTACCAAAAAGCCCTCTCACCGGAACTTAGTATTTTAGATGAAGATGAAGAAATTCAGACGAAAATTGATTTAGCTCGATTGTATCTGGAACAAGATCAATTGGATCAGGCAGACCGGTTACTGGTGGAGACCATGCAACAAACCGATGACCTCACCCCGCCTCGTGTCATTTGCGAAATTTATGTCCTAAAAAGCCTGATTTTAGCTAAACAGTTGGCTACCGAAGGCATTTTGCTGGATAAAGCCCTGACCCTTAGTTCAGACATCAAATTTGCCGAGGCAAAATGGATGCTCTTCCGGGATTTTGCCGTCTATTTTAATGAAAAAGGGGATACGACCTCCACGGATCACTACCTGAATGAAGCGAAAGCCATTATCAAACGCTTGGGAGCGTCCCTAAATGACCGTGTGGCGGAGAAAACATACTTCAACCAGCGCTACCGGCGAAGTGTGCTGGTGCAACTGATCCGGCAAAAGGCGGATGTACCGGATCAGGCTCATTTTACCGAGGGTGAAACCGAAACCCTGAACGAATTTGAACAGGAATTGCAAGATTTACGCGCCTTTTTGCGCAGTGATGCCCCCTCAGCAGAAACCAAACTCAAATATGTTTCCTCCAAGCTCAGCGTCTGGACCCGCATGACCCGGGCAATTAAAAATATCCAAAACCACTCTGACCGGAACCCCTATTTTTCCGAACTGATGAAGACCACCCGAATGCTAGTCCGCATGACCGATGATTACAGTAAACTACTGGAAATCATCCAAATTTTAAACAGTAGCCTGATTTTGGATGATCTGCTCATTAAAATTGTCGATCTGGCGATTGATTTTGCCCAATCGGATAGCGGCTCTATTATGTTGTATAACCCCGATGGGGATTTGGAAATCCGGGTTGCACGAGACCGCTGGCAACAGCATCTTACCGGTGAAATTTATCCGTTTTCGTGGACGATTGTCGATCAGGTCATCTCCTCTAAAGAACCGGTATGTGTGACGGATATAGTTGAAAATAAAGAACTTCAGATGCATGATAGTATTGCTGATATTGGTTTGCAGTCCGTCATGTGTTTGCCTTTACGGCGACGCTTGCTCAAGACGAATGATGAAGACCAGACCGGTGAAGTGCAAGATAATCTGCTGGGTGTCCTCTATCTGGACATCTACACCCATCAATTACACGAGGAAAGCCGTTTTTCCGAGGAAAATATAAATCTACTACAAACTTTGGCAGATCAAGCCTCCATTGCGTTGATCAACGCCAGTTTATACGAAAAAACCAACTCCGACCGCCTCACCCGCCTCTATTTGCGCCCCTATTTTGAGGAGATGCTCAAGATTGAACTCAATCTAGCCAAGAAGCATGATCAGCCACTATCGATTCTCAAGATTGATATCAACGGTTCCAAAGCGATGAACCGGATTCACGGGCGAGAAGCCGGAGACCGCGTTTTGGAAGAAATCGCCCAGATTCTCAAACATTCCGTCTCCTCGACCGATTTGTGTGCCCGCTACGGCGGGGATGAGTTTGCCATCCTATTGCCGAATACGGATCGGGCACAAGCACAACAGGTTGCCAGTAAAATTTTGGAGACCATCAAGCATTACGCTTTTTCCTGCCCGGATGTGAGTGTCGGGCTGGGGATTGCCGGTTTTCCCTTCACCGGTACCATTGCCGATCAGTTGCAGTTACAGGCGGAGCAAGCGATCTTCATCGCTAAAAGCCGGGGGCTCAATCAGATGGCTGTCTGGGAAGAAAGCGCCTTGACCGATTGGAAGGACCAGGATCATGTCCCTGATATTTTAACCGGAGACCCGATTCGGGATTATCAAAATGTGAAAATGCTTCTTGAAGCCATTGAGGTGGCAAATTCGACGCTGGATATGGACAAATTGCTGATCCGGATCGTCGATATTATCTTGAAGATCACCAACGCGGAGCGGTGTATCTTGATGCTGGCGGAGGATGGGCAACCGCTAAAAGTTCGGGTGGCGCGAAATTTTGAGGGCGAAAATATACAGGTGGAAGGCACTTATAGCTTGAGTATCCCAGAACAAGTTTACCAGCAAGGGGACCCGATCTCATTGAATGAGAGCGGTGACATCAGTTTTAC
>RFFQ01000115.1 GCA_003697105.1 Gemmatimonadota bacterium
ATTTTAACCGGTTATACATATTCTGAAATCGCTACCGTCGTCTAAAAAATGAAGCGGAATCAAGGGGTTTTTTGATTTCCATTTTATTTGGAAATCTCTTTGGCGGTTCTGGATGTCAACATGTTTTCCCATCAAGAATATTTTTTTATCCGCCAGATATTTCAGGCGGATAGAAAAACACCCGCCACAAACCGGCGGGTGTTTTTTGCACCTTACTTTAATGACAGCATATTACTCTTCGGATTTTGCGGTGGTCTTTTTTTCGGGGTAGAGTACTACTTGCACAAATTCATCGGGATTGAAGTATCGCCGGGCGTATTCCATAATTTTATCATTATTAAACGAGGAAATCCACTGTTCTAAATTCAAAATTTCCCGCGGATCTTCACCGTACTTGTCGTAGAATTCCAGATTGGAGAGCCAGAAATTGTTTTCCTGCAGTTGTGTCTCGCGTTCCCGGCGTTGCATCTCCTGCACTTTTTCCACGTAAATATCGCTTAACCCCTGCATTTTCAAGGAGTCGATTTGGGTCATTACGGCGGAAGTGAGTTCATCGACCCGGTCTGGAGCACAGCCAAAACCGATGCCCAGCATGTAACGCGGTTGGGGGTCCCGTTGAGGGGATGCCCACACCCCGACACCGTAAACACCACCCATATCTTCGCGCAAAATTTCGCGTAATTTAATGCGAAAGGCTCGTACCATTGATTGGAGATAATACCGGTTTTCGCGGTTCCAGTCAAAATCACCGTGGAACATCATCCGCACCATGCTTTGCGGTTCAAGCCCTTTATAAACCGCTTTTTTCACCACGCCGTCCGGAGGATTCATCCCGACATCATGCCACGTTTCCCCCCGGTGCTGGGCGGGAAGGCTGCCGAGGTAGGTCTCGACCAGTGGTTTCATCGTCTCTAGCTCAAAATTTCCGACGAAAAGGAATGTAAAATCGCTGGCATCACCAAACCGGTCCTTAAAAATTTGGTACACCCGGTCTAGCTTGACCTGATCCAGTGTTTCCACCGTCATTGGGTACGAGCGGGGATGATAATTCCCCATGGTGGTTCGCACCGTATCCATATAAACCGCTCGTGGATTCGCTGTCCGGTTTTCCAATTGCGTTTTTTGCCGTGCTACATACGCCGCAAATGCCGTTTCATCCTGACGGGGTGCGGTGAAGTAGAGATACACCAATTGAAATAAGGTCTCCAAGTCCTGCGGAGAGGCTCTGCCGGTAAAGCCTTCCTCCAATTCGCCAATTTGTGGGGAAACTTGCACTACTTTATCTGCCAGTAGCTTATCTAATTCGATCCGGTTGAATGCGCCTACACCGCTTTGGGTCATCACGTCATCTGCCACTACCGCCGACCAATAATCCGCATCATCCACCACAGAGTGCCCGCCGGGGCTATACGCACTGAATAAAATTTCATCATTTTTAAAATCTGTTGGTTTGAGGATGATCCGTGCCCCATTATCCAACTGCCAAACGGTTACATCCAATTCATCGATACGGGTTTCACTACTAATTTTGCCCGGTGTTGGGGATTCTGCCACCAGCGGCTGATCCGAGACGTTATCTTCGTAAGGCTCAACCGTCTTTTGTGCCACGTGATCGAAAACAGCTTTTAGTTGGTCTTCTGTTGCCAGCGGTTCATCTCTCTCAGGACCATCAACGGCAATAACCCGATTTTCATCGGTGATGTACTCTTTCACCAACGCATTTATATCTGCTAAATCAATGGTATCGAGATATTTTTGCGCTAATTTATATTCATCCGCAATATGGAGAGGGATAAAACCTCGTAAAAAATGACGTTGTACGTCCCAGATCAAGCGACGCGATTCGGTTTTGTCTTTTTCTGCCAATTTTTGCTCCAATTCTCGCATCAATTGGGCTTTCTGCCGTTGGAGTTCGGATTCTGTAAAACCGTGTTCTTGTACCCGCCGGGCTTCGGTCAACAGTGCTTCCAACCCTTTTTCGACGCCATCTTGATCGACTTGCGCCCCCAGCATGTAGATGTTCGTGCCGCGAATCCACCACATCGAATAGGAATATGCTGCGATAAATGGAGGTTCTGCTTGTTGGGTCAATTCATACAATCGTTGGTTAAGCATTCCGTTGTAGAGTTCTTCCATCAAGCTCCGCCGGTAATCCCCTTCCGTTTGGAAGGTATTGGGTTTGTGCTTGAAGTAAACACTGACGCTGGTACGGGTTGCTTCCGGGTCGGTAGCAATGGTATAGAGGGTTTCCTTATGTCCGGGCACATCGTATTCCACCCGTTCGCGTGGCTCAGCCACTGCCGGAATGGAATCAAAATAGCGGTGAATCAGGTTCTCGAATTGATCGACATCAATATCACCTACTGCCACCACCGCCATTAAGTCGGTGCGGTACCAATCCCGGTAAAACCGGCGCAAGACATCATGTTCAAATGTTTCGATGATCTCTTTTTTACCGATAGGCAACCGCTGGGCATACTTGGAATCTTTGAAAATAACGGGATATTGCTGGTCCCGCATCCGGGCATCTGCCCCTCGTCCCAATCGCCATTCTTCGATTACCACTCCGCGTTCTTTATCGATTTCTTCATCTTCCATTGTGATGTAATGGGACCAATCCGCCAAAATCTGAAAAGCGGTTTCAATGATCGTCAGGCTATCGGTTGGAATTTGGAGCATATAAACGGTTTCATCAAAACTGGTATAGGCATTCAGATCGGGTCCAAAACGCATCCCGATAGCTTCCAGATAATCCACCAGTTCGTGTTTTTCAAAGTGTTGGGTGCCGTTAAACGCCATGTGCTCCAGCAGGTGTGCTAACCCTTGCTGGTCATCATCTTCTAGCACGGAACCGGCATTGACAACCAACCGCAAATCTGCTCGATTTTCCGGTTTCGCATTATGCTGGAGGTAATATGTCAATCCGTTCTCTAACTGACCCGTCCGAATATCAGGATTCATGGGAAGCGGTTGGTCCAAGTCAGGTAAATCCACTCCGAAACTCACCTGTGCCATCAGTAATAAGATGACCGCAACGGTCTGTGAAATACGATTAACCATAGATGATGAAACTCCTCTTACTGAAAAGTGATATAATATTAGGGGGTACGAGGTTGAGACCCCAGTTTCGTTTACCTTCGACACCTAAATTGGTGTTAATATACTTCAGGGACAAACGTTTGATCGCTCAACGGTGGGCGAACATATCCCGTATTATCTTGACGTGGGGGAAGCTCAATAGGCTCGGGCGTTAAATCTTCGTAGGGGATGAGACGAAGCAAATGATGAATGCAATTTAACCGGGCGCGTTTTTTATCATCCGCATTGACCACATACCACGGTGCTTGCTTGATATCCGTATAATTAAACATATCGTCCTTTGCTTTGGAATATTCGACCCATTTTGTTCGTGCCTGTAAGTCCATTGGGCTGAGTTTCCAGCGTTTGGTGGGGTCGTCAATACGGGCTTGAAACCGCCGTTCTTGTTCTTCGTCACTGACCGAAAACCAATATTTAATCAAAATAATCCCGGAACGTACCAGCATCCGTTCAAATTCTGGGCAGCTTCGGAAATATTCCTGCACTTGTTGTTCGGTACAAAAGCCCATCACCCGTTCCACACCGGGTCGATTGTACCAACTGCGGTCAAACAGCACCATCTCACCGGCTGCGGGCAGATGGGGCACATAGCGTTGAAAATACCATTGCGATTTTTCGCGTTCAGTGGGTACACCCAATGCCACGACTCGGCAAATACGAGGGTTCAAACACTGGGTAATCCGTTTGATGACGCCTCCTTTACCGGCAGCATCGCGTCCTTCAAAAATAACAACCACTTTCAGACCCTTGTATTTGATCCACTCTTGCAATTTGACCAGTTCGATCTGCAACTTGCGTAGTTCGCGCTCGTAAAATTTGCGCTTGAGCTTGGGTTTTTTCTGCCGTACATCTTCGGATAGGGGTGCCTCCGTTAAGTTCGTGACCCGATAGCTCGCTTTTTTCTTTTTACCCATGTTTCACACTCCTTATTAAACGAATGGATTATGTTTCGCATTGTTGGCAGCACCCATCAAACAATCCGGCTCCATCATAACCGAACGTTACAAACGTGTCAACCTTGAAACTATCCGTCTCCGTTAGTAGTCCAAACCAAACGCCTCGTGCAACACCCTAACCGCCTGACCCGCATTGGCTTTGGGGATAATACAACTGATGGTGATATGGGATGAACTGATCAGATCGAGGGGAATACCGGCGTTGGAAATGGCGGCAAACATGCGTCCGGCAACACCGTACTGGGAGGACATCTCTGCCCCCACAATAGAAACTATTGCCACATCATTTTGGATGCTATATGCCCCTTGGTGCAATTCGTGGGTCAGTGCTTGCAGAACCGGCGTCACAATATCCAAATCCGCCAAATTGACGGCAAATGCCACCTCTACGCGCTCTCCGGCAATCCGGTTTTGAGTCGCCAACCGCACTCGCACCTCTGCTTTGCCTAACCGCTCAAAGACATTTGCCGCTAGGGTGTTTTCTTCTGCCGCGGCCGAGACGATCACTTTGGCGCAATCGGTGTTACACGTAATACCGCGCACCGGACGTCCTTCAATCTGAAGTTTACCGCCCATGATGGTGCCCGGTTTCTGATGAAAACTGGAGCGAATGTGGACGCGGATATTGTGCTGACGGGCAAATTCCACTGCTGCCGGATGGAGCGCTTTCATGCCTAAGTTGCTGAGTTCTAGCATTTCGTCATAGGTGATATAGGGGATTTTGCGGGCATCGGCTACTACATTCGGATCGGCGGTGAAGACACCATCTACATCCTTCAGAATTTCGCATTCATCCGCCTGAAGATATGTTGCCAATGCCAACGCGGTAATATCCGATCCGCCCCGCCCGAGCGTGGTGATCTCCTTTTCTTCGCTCACCCCTTGAAACCCGGCGACAATGACAATCTTACCCTGTTGGAGGGCTTCTTCAATCCGAAACGCCTTTACATCCTTGATCTTTGCCCGGGTGTGGCGGGTATCCGTGATAATCCCACTTTGTGAGCCGGTGAACGAGATCGCTTCATACCCCAGATCATAAATCGCCATTGCCAACAGCGACATGGAAATCCGCTCACCCACGCTTAACAACATATCGAGTTCGCGCTCACGCGGGTGCGGTGAGACCTCATACGCCATTTTCATCAACTGATCGGTGGTTTTACCCATTGCCGAGACCACGACAATCATCTCGTGACCCTGCTCTTTCAGCCCCACAATGCGAGCGGCGGCGGCTTTGATCAGTTCGGGCGTGGCAACCGAAGTACCCCCATATTTTTGGACAATACGCGCCATAATCGAGGATGCGTCTGGAAAAAATAGGTGAAATAGGTCTTGAGAATGCCCCAATATACGCCGCTATCCGCCAGAGATCAACGGTAAATACAACGAGGCTCTAATTAAAATAAAAATAGTTATATCTTTTTTTATTGACATCCGCACCGGTGCTTGTTACCATACGCCTCAAAACAATCTGTTCCCTTAACGCTCCAAACGAGAACTCGAGTGATGCAGACAAACAACGGTAACCCCCGTATTGTAGAAGAAGCCACCATCCTGTTTGCCGGTGATTCTGGCGATGGCATGCAACTGACCGGCACCCAATTTACAAACACCGCCGCCATGATGGGTAACGATGTTGCCACGTTGCCCAACTATCCGGCAGAAATCCGTTCGCCCGCCGGCACGCTCTATGGTGTGTCTAGCTTTCAAGTTCATTTTGGCAGTGTAGATGTTCACACGCCCGGCGATGAGTGTGATATGCTCGTGGCGATGAATCCGGCAGCGTTAAAGGTCAGCCTCCACCAGCTAAAGTATGGCGGCATCATTTTGGTGAATGAAGACCAATTCACAGAGAAGAACCTGCGTTTAGCAGAATACGACGAGAATCCTTTAGATAATGATACCCTAGACCGGTATCAAGTGTATCGGGTGGAAATTTCCAAATTAACCGCTCTGGCGCTAGAAGATTCGGGGTTGTCGCCCAAAGAGATCGAACGGTGTAAAAATTTCTTTGCGCTTGGTATCACTTACTTTCTGTACAATCGGGATGTGGCGCCGACGATCCGGTGGATTGGCCAAAAATTCAAGTCGCGCCCGGAATTGGCGAATGCCAACAAGACCGCCTTGCAAGCGGGTTATAATTTTGCCTATACCGCCGAGTTTTTTACCTCGCGTTATACCGTAGAAAAAGCGCAGTTGGCACCGGGCAAATACCGTAATATCAGCGGCACCCAAGCTTTAGCTTACGGTTTAGTTGCCGCCGCCGAACGTGCCCAAACCCCGCTTTTTTATGGCGGATACCCGATTACACCGGCATCAGACCTACTGCATTATCTTTCCACTTTAAAACATTTTGGAGTGAAAACCTTTCAAGCAGAGGATGAAATCGCAGCAATCGGGAGCGCTATCGGAGCATCATATGCAGGAAATATCGCCGTGACGGGTACTTCCGGGGCAGGGGTTTCGCTCAAAACAGAAGCTATCGGTCTGGCGGTGATGGCAGAACTGCCGCTAGTCATTGTCAATATTCAACGGGGAGGTCCCTCGACCGGTTTGCCGACCAAAACGGAACAATCCGACCTTTACCAAGCTATGTTCGGACGGCATGGGGAAGCGCCACTGATCGTGCTGGCGGCAAAAACACCGGCTAATTGTTTTGAGATGGCGTTTGAAGCCGTCCGGCTTGCCCAACAGCACATGACACCGGTGATACTCCTCTCCGATGGGTATCTGGGTAATGGCTCCGAACCGTGGCGATTGCCTGATGTGGACCGTCTTCCACCGATCAACATAACCTTTGCGGAAAACCCAGAAACGTACCAACCTTACCAACGGGATGAAAATTTGGTGCGGCTACGCGCGATTCCGGGTATGCCCGGCTTTGAACACCGCATCGGCGGTTTGGAAAAAGAGAATATCAGCGGTAATGTCAGCTACGATCCGGCAAATCATGAACTGATGACGAAACTTCGGCAGGAAAAAGTAGATCGCGTGGCAGAGAACATCCCGGATCTGGGGGTCGAAGGTGACCCCGACGCTGAACTGCTGATCCTAGGCTGGGGATCAACTTATGGCTCAATTAAAAAGGCGGTGGAAAATTTGTTAGCTGGTGGGATTCGGGTGGCACACGCACATTTGACGTATCTGAATCCGTTTCCGAAAAACACGGAAGCCGTATTGCGATCCTACAAAACAATTTTAGTTCCGGAGATCAACAACGGGCAATTAGTGAACATCATCCGCGCCAAATATCTGCTCCCCGCAATTCCGTTCAATATCATTCAGGGTCGCCCCTTTAAAGCGGTGGAAATTGAAGAAAAAGTGAAAGAATTGTTGAACTCCAAAAACGAATACAGCCCCAACGGCTCAACAACACAAAGATGATAGGAAAAAGAACAAGATTCCGCCCCTTATCATCTGCGGATTAAAAGCGGTGGTGGAAATGAAATCGCTTTGGAAAGCTCGATGGATGAGCCGCCCCAAACTAGTAAACTTCCGCTTCGGTTTTTTGATCCATTTTAATATCCCATTGGTAAAAATGGTACTAACCGGATAATCATTTGAGTGAGACCGCGCACAAGAAAGCTGTTGTTTTCTTAGGTTCTGTTGACATTTCGTAATTTGTTTATGACATATTGTTTCTTTGAAAGGAGAAACGCCCTATGTCATCAAAATTACGAAATGTCAACAGAACCTAGGACTACATATAGATATTGATGATAGTAAAAATATAATAAGACTCTTGTCTTCTGACCACAAATTATTAGCTGAATGGGATGTTTACGTTATAGTCGGAGTTTTTTCTTCAAAATTAAGTCGATTATTATTTGTTCTAGCTGATAGG
>RFFQ01000116.1 GCA_003697105.1 Gemmatimonadota bacterium
GGGGATCACATCCACCGCACCATTCAGCCACTGCACCCGTACGGAATCTATGAGGTCAGTCATGCCGAGACCAAATTCCGCAATTAAATGGTTCTGCCCGCCACGTCCGGTAAGCCCGCTGACTTCGCGATATTGCCTTCCTGCTGTCGTAAATAGGGTAATTTTTGCGCCGATAGTGCTGGCATCGGCGGTTTGTGTCCGGCATTCCACTTGTAACCAATTATGGCCATTCCCATTATTTTGGTACAGCAGGTTATTCTCACCCGCCCCGTTGGCAATAAAAATATCGGTATCGCCGTCACCATCATAATCGGCACAACTGATGCCGTGATAGGGAGCTTCCAGAAGGAGCAACTCCTCATTTTCATCAATAACGAGATCAAATGTGCCATCACCGTTATTGTGATAGAGATGGCACAAGCGCGTATCACCACTATTCGCAACGATCATATCGAGCCAGCCATCATTATCATAATCCAGCCACGCACTGCTAAACGAAGCACCGATAGTGGTCACAATATCACCCGCATCTGCAGGGCTGAAGGTGCCATCACCATTATTTTGGTAGAGATTATTGGGCGTGCCGTTCGAGGGTCCATAGTTGATCACGTACAGATCGAGATCACCATCATTATCATAATCACCCCAATTTCCACCTTGTGAACTAAAAGCGTCGGTGGCAATCGCACCGGAAGTGACGCGAGTAAAATTGCCATTTCCCTGATTTTCATAGAGAAAATTAACGGCATCCCCGGTATTTGCTACAAACAGGTCAAGATCGCCATCATTGTCATAATCCGCCCAAATGCAGTTGCGTGAATTTCCGCCATCATTCACAATCCCACCTGTGGTGATTCGCTCAAAGGTGCCATTTCCCAAGTTATGAAATAGCATGTTGTTTTCACCATTGTTTGCCACAAATAGGTCGAGCCAGCCATCATTGTCATAATCTCCCCATGCCGCCCCTTGTGAATTGGCACCATCATTGACAATTTCACCTGAAGTAACCGCCGTAAAATTCCCATTACCGGTATTTGTATATAACGCATTATCTCCCTCGTTCGGTACAAAGAGGTCGAGGTCACCGTCATTATCATAATCCCCCCAAGTACCGGCATAGGAAACGGTATTCTCCTGCACAATCGACCCGCTGGTGATACGGGTAAACGTGCCATCTCCATTATTGACATATAACAAATTTTCACTTTGACGATTCGCCCCAAACAGATCGGGATGACCATCGCCATTAAAATCGCCCCAAGCACAGCCCCACGTATTACCACCGTTATTGACAATATCCCCGCTGGTGGTGCGCGTAAACTGTTGCCCAAAGGCAGACGCCGTAAAACAGAAAAGAACAAACCATAACCAGATCATGTACTTAGACATTATCAAACCTCATAAATTAGGGATTAGAACTCAGGATTCGGAGCTTAGGGTTTAGGAAGTTGAAGACGGATTTGAGCCTTCCGGTACACTGGAAAAAATGACCACAAACCGGATACCCCACCCGACAGTAAACGCCATAAATATCCCTAAAATGCTCCAAAAAGCAACACCTGGTAATACCGGTGGTGGGTTGAGATTCGCTCGAAAGATGAGTTCAACTACAATCATCAGGAAAAGCAACGTGAAAACTGCCATTAGATGCATTTCCCGTTGAATCACGTTCATAGTGGTTTCAGACCGTTCTGGAGCGAGCCAATAGTCTTTGTTTGGTAAATTGATAACAGTGTTGGGAAGGTGGCGCATTAAACCGCCCATCATTACAAATAGAATCGCTAATCCGCCCATCAATATCAGATACAAATTGATGAACTCAGACTTACTGCACCAACCATCCGGTTGATTTTGAGCGTCAAAATGGGATGCCACCACATCCGGTAGTTGCGGCGCGTAATAAAGGCACTGAACGGCCGCTAAAATTAAGATTAAATATATCAGTAACGTCATTTTCATAAGATAACCTCCATCAATGATGAAGGATGAAGGCGAAAGGATAACCCCCTCGCCCTGAAAATTATAAAATCCACAAACTCACGAACTCAGATCATTTTAAGAGTAACATTCGGCGGCTTTCGGTGGTATCACCGGTTTGCAACGTATAGAGATAAAGACCGCTGGAAACTCCCAAACCGTTATTATCCGTACCATCCCATGTGATTTGATATGTGCCAGTCGATTGCTGGTCAAGGTCGATCAATGTACGAATCAGATGACCTGAAATATCGTAAATACTAAGATTGACCGGCATCGCCTGTGGCAGTTGGTAGCGGATCGTAGTTTGCGGATTAAACGGATTCGGATAGTTTTGATACAACGTCACTTGTTGAGGGACATGTAAGGTCAGGTCTGTTTGTTCCACATCTACGGTTTGGTCACTGCCGTAGATCACAAAGCGGTCAATAAACCAGCCCCGATGGTCATCTGTATTCGTGCTAGCAAACCGGAATTTGACTTGAATCCACTGTCCCATAAACGCACTCAAATCAAAGCGGATTTGTTCCCATCCCTCACTGGAGCCGGTAAAACCGGGTTGGCCCGCTAATCCCACAACGGAATTGTCGGGATAACCGCCTTCCGGTACGACAATCACGCCTGCCGGATTCGCCGCAGTAGAAATCCGCACATGACCTCCATCCCAACCGGGATTTGTTTCATACCAATGGTGTAGAATTAGATGATAATCCAGTAAAGAATCAATCGGCACATAAAAGGCGGGGCTCACAAGGTCTGAGTTTGCTTGAGGTTGGTAATTTCCATCCAGATTAAAGCCCCATAGATACTCGCCTTCGTACGCTTCTGCGGGACCACCTGCGGGTGTCGGGCTACCATACTCCCAACCACATCCGCCATTGGCGCACTCTTCCGTAAAATTGCCATCATCGGCTTCAAAACCTTGAATGCCGGCAAGGGCAAAATTGACCATCACCGGCTGATTTTCCGGTACGGTGGCTTGAATCATTCGCATTTCATGGGTGGGGTCTGCGGCGTAAACCTCGTAGGTGTATGATCCCGGGCAGATAATCTCATAAAATCCCTCGCTATCGGTGAAGACTGGGGGCAACTCAACACCATCTTGTACCGCCATCACCGCCACACCTGCCAAATGCACCTGATTCATATCCCAGACATAGCCTTGAATCCGTCCAGAGGGTAATGGGTTCAGGGGAATATCCACTTGCAAGGTCTCGTCTTCTGCTACGGTCAACATCCCGGACTCAAAAATTTCGTAACCAAAATGTTGGGCTGTAATTTGGTATTCACCGGCACCCGGCACATAAATCCGGTAGAAACCCGTTTCATCAGCTTGGACGGAATATTGATCGACTAAGGTGACCCTCGCCGGAACCGGATCGCCGTTTTCACTATTGGTGATGGTGCCCTCAATCGCTTCACCGGAAAGCGCTTCAATGGTGCTGATATATGGAATAAAATTGTGCCCGTCCACCACAAGGTCATAAGTGCCCATTTCAGAGGCATGGGTGTAGATGGTGGCATCGCCATTCTGGTTGGTACGTCCAGTGTAAAATTCGTCTTGCTCTATGTTGGTGATTGCTACGGTGGCACCCCAAACTGGATTTCCGTCGCTGTCTTCCACGTGGATTATCGTTTGGGAATCCCCAATGGGAAAGATCGGGTCATGTGTCACCACAAATTCTGTAGGGGTTTCGGTGTAAATCTCACACGTGGGATCACCCATCAGGGCAAAGTGATTGTAGGTATCTTCCGTGTAAATATCGGGTAACGGATAATCAATCACAACCACTTCTTTGCCCCAAAGCAGCGCACCCCCCATCGTAAAAATACCCTGTTCAAACATCGCCTCATAAATTCCCCGGTCGAGTGAATCCCGGCGACGGGCATACGGTTCCGGGGTAGTTACTTGCGATCCGGCAATGGATCCAATCGAGCCTTCTGGGTCGGTAGAACTACCATCGCGCATCCAGCGGACACAAAAATCGTTGTTGTTATAGTTACACTTCCCGCAAGTCAGCCACGTGACAAAGGGGTATTTCCCATCGGGGTCGATCATTTCCATCGTGATGCCATATTCCCCGATGTAACCTCGGTAGTTCAGAAACGCCCGTCCGTCATTGACATTATCTACCACATCTCCCGTGTGGCCATTGGTGCGATATTCATTGATCTCAATATAACCGCCGGCTTCCTGCAACAACCGGGTCCCCACTTCATCATATTTGGTTTCAAAAGAGGATTCCTGCGAGCAGACCAAGGTTGCCCGCTTGTTCCAATCGGTACCATCTACCACCGGATTTTGTTCGTATTGAAGTGTCCGGTTGACCATTGTCAGCAAAGAAAGCGGTGAATTGGTGCAGGGAAAACGCCCGATAATCACATCTAATTTTTCATCGTCACCTTCCAAGTACCCATACGGGTTATCCCCGAGATATCCCGTCGTCGTCCAGCCGGGCAGTACATTACCATCCCCAATTAATAGGATGTATTCGGGACGGGTAGCCGGATCATCATACACACTTTGAATATAAGCTTTAATTTCGTTATTCGAGTCTCCCGTCTCAGAGAACGGCGCCACATACGTCCGAATACCTTTTTTATTTTTCCATGCCGCAAAGGGACCCAGCGCACCGGCTAACGCATCCGGGGAGATAATTAAAAACGACAACCCATCCGGCGCTTCCCGTAAACCCGAAAATAAATGAGGTTTAAGCGCCTCATAATTGACAATCGCCTTCCGATAAAAGTCCTCAAATGTGGGAGAAGGTATTGACAGAATTGATTTTGGATTCTGGGTGCTAGTACCCGTAGTTTGAATTTCAATCTGCAAATCGGTGTAAACCCGTACATCTTTCGTCACTGGATTTACCTGAATCGGACATACTTGGAGAGCAACAACCCGCACATCGCGCCAGATTTCCGGCGAACCGAGTGTTGCCAGTTCTGCGGGATAGAACGCATCCCGCTCATAGATATGCGAATCCAAAAAATGCAGTTCCGGCTCGATGTAATCCGAATAGGGCAGAACATCTAAACCCGGTAAAATCTCATACGCACCGGCACGGACAGAAATTTCGGCATTTGCAGTTGGGGGGATGGCAATCAGGGTGGAAATCATCGGTAACCGGGGTGCTCCCGGTTCAGAAAGATGAGGCGTTTGAGGGAAGCTTATTTTGGCATACTCAAGTTGATCGATAGAGACAAAATCAAGGTTCACCCCGGCAACATCCACTCTTAGTGTTGTACCATTTAAGTTGGCTTCCGTAACCGTCACCTGAGGCGAAGCGGGTATCTCACTGGTCAGCGGCAACCAATCCGCAAACACCACCGGTGATAAAAAAATAAGAATAATGGTAATCCAATAGCGCATAGACGCCTCCTTGAGAGAAAACAGAAAAGAATACGATGGGAAAAATGGGGAGTAAATTATGTGGGGAGTTCAAGCAAGTTGAATTATACCGAAATGCGCGGAAACGTCAAGCAAAAAATGAGAATTATGATGGGCTATCATTTTTGGAAGAAGGCGTCTCTGGATAAATGGGTTGCCCGACCAACGCATCCTGCCCATACAAAACAGCGTTAAGATAGCCACTTATCAGGACAAGCAAAAGGTACGTCACCTCAGCCGCACCAACCGCCAAGATCAGGATAATCACCATATGGAAGGCAAAAAAATGATGAAACAGCCATCCCCAAATGACGGTCAACATCAATTTGAGCGGACAGCCCAAAGCGATCAACGCATTGCCATGCATAGCAATTCTCCGGCACTAATATTCCAGCGGTTCTGGATTGACCCGGCGACGAATTTCGCGGAAAATTCGCCGGTCAACCCGGTCACCCACAAAAAACGTCAAGATAAAACTCAGGAGAATCATAAAAACCGACCGGAATTTAGGGATAAAAAAGCCGGCTCCGAGAGCTAACATCGTCGGAATCACACCTGCCGTAATTACAGTTTCACCGGTATTTTCGCGGCTAAACTGTTTGGGGTCTTCCAGATACAAGCGGAGCATGTTTCCGGCAGCAGAAGCCAGCGCGACTAAAACCAAAATCAGGAGTGATTTGAAAAGTTTGATTAAAAATGCCATGACCTTAAACCTCATTATTTATGTACCATTGGTGGCTTAATTTCACATTCGCAACCACTTACTGGGTATATATGATAGCACAAAGAAGAATAGTTTGTAAAGACAAAACCCGTTTTCCGGTACCGGAAAACGGGTTTCAAGGTGCGTCATAAGATACGTAGCCACCAGCCAACGGCATATTGAGGCAAATCTCCCCCGCCGGAAGGCAGTTCATGTTTGCCGTAGCCTTTACCTCCAAAAAAAATGGGTTCGTAGCCGAGATATTCAGTGACCTTCTTTCGGGCTTTGGTCTCGCTACTGGCATCTTCCACAATGAAGACCCGTGGCTGGTTCTGTTTATTTTTTAAAATGATCATGGGCTTCTCCTGGTAACAATTAAATATCACGACGAAATAGGCGCACTACTTTTCCGATGATCTGCACATCGTTTGCGGAGTCGATTTCAATGGGCTCCATCAAGTCATTCTCGGGAATGAGCCGAATGTTATCGGGTGTTCGTTCCACCCGTTTTAAGGTAACGGTATCATTAACCCGAACCACAGCCACATCCCGTTCGGTCACGGTGGGTTGCATCCGTACAATCACAATGTCCCCATCCCGAATACCCCGATTAATCATGGACGACCCTTTCACCCGGAGAGCAAACATCTGCCCATCCGAATTATCAAGCCCCATCGCTTCCCAATCAAACTGTTCCTGAATATCGGAAATCAGGGACTGTAACACCTGTAAATTACCGGCGGGAATCTCGTACAACAAAGGTATGTGCGGCATGGTAGGAATCCGTTTGGGAATAATCCCTCGGCTTTGCTTGCGGATATATTCAATATAGCCCTTTTTGGAAAGGCGGGTGAGATAATCCGTAACCGAATTGAGGGACTTGAACCCAAAATGAACCATAATATCCTGAAACGAAGGGGAATGCCCCTGTTCCATGTAGTACGATTCAATAAACTTTAATACTTCACTCTCACGAGCGGTTAAGTTTTTCATGAAAACCCCCTTTTTAATGAGCGACCGCAAAAGCCGAAACCGGTACCCGCTGTAAATACCGCTTATCTTTAAGTGCCTGAACATAATATGCCGCCAGATTGTTGGAACGCAACTTCAACTGCTGGCTGATTTCCTCAAAAGAGGGAAATACACCGGTTTTCACGCGGTAGGACTCGATAAAAAGCAGAACTTCTTGCTCCCGACGGGTTAAATTCCTCATGGTAGCACCTCCTTAGATTGGAACGGTGGAATAGGATACTGTATGAATATATAGTGTAATTATATACATGTCAAGCCTAAATTTTTTGAATACCCATCGAATAATTCTCGACAGAGCGCCGTCTGCTGGGTTGGCGATACTGGCACACCGCTATGCGCCGGAAAATAAAATGGACACCATCACCCCTAAAACCAACTCGAATAAAACAAAAAACGCACCCTATTAAACAGGGTGCGAAAAAAAATACATCTACCTGCTGGATAACCAACACCGGTTAAACAGAACTACGAATTCGGCCAAGAACCCGAACATTATCGGTACCCGGAACCAAATCACTTAAGTTCACGGTGGCATCTACCGTTATTTCCCAACCATTGCTTCCTTTAGAAGGTACAAAATTATCGGCATGTTCTTGCGCCCACTGGTTGGATGTAGCCTTACTCCGGTAAATCCAAGCATCTAGCACCGTTAATTCATCAACCGTGCTGGGAACAGGGGTGCCTTGATCATCGTGCAATGTACCAGTGAGTTGGGTTTGGGAAATTTGAGCATAATACATTTTCTCTTGTGTTTCTGCCGCCACTATCAAACACCTCCTTTCTCGACAAAGTTTTAATGACTTCTGTAAAATACGTAACTCCCTGAAATTTATGGCGTTACGGTGTTGATTTTTACTGGATTTACCTCCTGCAATGTATTATCTTTAAGGTGTTGAAAACAAAAAAGTTAACATCACCACAGGAGGTAAATTGTGAATAACTATTTTTTCGATCATCCCCAACTTCCACTCGTTTCCGATAAGGATATTTCCAAGCTCCCCATCGTCACGAAATACGAGGCGTTGTTTGCCCAGTTGAACCTGTTCTGGCGTATTTTACAGCGTATTTTTCTGATTTATCGCCAACGTTAAATTCTATCCGCTGTTGCCCCGGATAACCCCCCACAAGCCTGTTGCGAAGGGGGAAACGATGATTATCACAGCTCTGTATAAACGGGGCTGAGCAATGATGGATAGAATTCAGTTGTACGAAGCCGTGCTATGTGGATAATATCCAAGTTTTGCGCCCAACCCTAAAATAGCGAATCCGGACAAAATTCGGCGGCAGGATATGCCGTAAAAACCGCCGGATGAACTCCGTGACCTCCCGTGACATCACCTTCCCAGATACGACAATACCTGTTCGGGACCGCCAAAGGAAGGTCATCCCGAATCTCCGACTCA
>RFFQ01000117.1 GCA_003697105.1 Gemmatimonadota bacterium
CGGCTGGGTGTCTTGTATGTGGATACACACCTTGCCTTACGGGAATTTTCGAAGTCCGATTTAGCCTTTTTGCACGCGATCTCCCGTCAGTTGGCGGCGGTGATCGAAAACGCTAGTCTGCACAAACGAGAGTTGGAAGAGGAAGAAGAAAAAATCCGCCGGTTGGAAGAAGAAAAATTGAACCTCAAAAAATTATTGGAAGGTAAACGCAAAATTATTGGCAATTGTGAGGCAATGGAAGCGGTATTTTCTGCCATCCATAAAGTCGCCCAGACAGATGCTACGGTGCTGATTTATGGGGAAAGCGGCACGGGGAAGGAATCGGTTGCCCACAGTATCCATAATTTAAGTCATCGTATGGATCAGCCGTTTGTCATTGTTGATTGTGGGGCGATTCCCGAAAATCTGATTGAAAGCGAACTTTTCGGGCACGAAAAAGGGGCGTTTACCGGCGCTTATACTCAGAAAAAAGGTAAGTTTGAACTGGCAAACAAAGGGACGATCTTTTTGGATGAGATCGGGGAGTTGCCGCTCCATTTGCAAGTGAAACTATTGCGCGTTTTGCAAGAATCTGAAATCACCCGGATTGGCGGGCGGCAACCCATCAAACTGGATATTCGAGTCATTGCTGCCACCAACCGGAATTTAGAGCAGGAAATTGAGGAAAAGACGTTCCGTACCGACCTCTACTACCGCTTAAATACCGTCCAAATTGATCTACCCCCCTTACGGGAACGGGGCTCTGACGTGATCCTGCTGGCAAACTTTTTCCTGAACCGGTTTGGTCAGGAGAGTCATAAAAAAATTAAAGGCTTTACCAAAGAAGCCATTGCCGCCATGGAAGCCTACGAGTGGCCCGGTAATATCCGTGAGCTCGAACATAAAATTGAACGGGCGGTAATCATGACCGAAAATCAATATCTTACCCCAGAAGATTTACAACTGGGTGTCGATTCGGTCAAAAAGATGAAATTAAAAGAAGCCCGCGAACAACTGGAAATTCAGTACTTACGAGAATCATTAACCAAGCATCAAGGGAATGTGACCTACGCGGCGGAAGATATTGGTATTAGCCGGGTGCGTTTTCACCAATTGCTCGATAAATATGGTATTGACCGCGAAGCGTTTACACCCCATGCCGCGCGCTGATGTATTAATACCACCGGTACTGTAATTATAATTTACATAACTTCTAATATGCTTATTATCAATTGGTTACAAAATTTGTTATCGGGGGTACTATATTTGACCCTGTAATCTTTTTTAACGAATTCCCTTTCATTTTCCTTTGTTTTCCGTTTTGTTTTCCATCGGACGCCTCTTTATATGTTATAACTTAATGAAAAATAAATAGTTAACTAGGTTGGCACTCTTTTCGCCTTATGGGATATTTAGTTCACACGTTTTATTCCTTTTTCATTTACATTTTGTATCCCATTCGGGAAGAGGAGATATATCATGACCTTTCGCAAACTTTCTCACTGGGTTGTTGCTGGTGTAGCGGTATTGTCCCTTGGGTTTTGGGGATGTAGCGATAATACGTTGGCTCCCCTGTCTAATGAGGATGTCGCCAGCCAACATGCTGTGGCGATCCACCAGCCGCAAAATGGTGATCCGATTCCGGGTCAGTATATTGTGGTCATGAAGCCGGATCAAAAGACAGGTTCGTTGCGCGCGGCTGAAGTGGAAACCCACGCTCGTCATATTTTGGCGGATAATGGCATTTCGGAATCCAAGTTGAATCGGGTATATAGTACGGCATTGCAAGGGTTTGTGGCAACCGGTTTGACGGTTGATCAAGCTGATGGTTTAGCCCGAGATGCCCGTGTCGATTATGTTGAACAAGATAAGTATATTATTTTGAAAAAGCCGAGTAACCCAGGTGGCGGTGGCGGTGGTGGTGGCGGTGGCCAAACCACACCGTGGGGTATCACCCGTGTGGGGGGTCCGTCCACCAACTTTAGTGGTGATGCCTGGATTATTGATACCGGTATCGATCTGGATCACGGTGACTTAAATGTGGATGTGAACCGGAGCTGGTCCGCGTTTACCAGCGGTCGTGATGCGACACCGGATGACCTAAACGGGCATGGAACTCATGTAGCCGGTACGGTCGCTGCGATCGATAACGAACAAGATGTTGTGGGAGTTGCTCCGGGAGCTACCGTGATTGCCGTTAAAGTGCTGAATCGCCGGGGAAGTGGTTCTACCTCTGGAGTGATTGCCGGTGTAGATTATGCGGCGGCGAATTTCAATACGGGTGACGTAGCAAATATGAGCTTAGGCGGTGGTGTTTCCACAGCACTTGATCAAGCAGTGATCAATGCGGCTCAAGCTGGGTTGAAGTTTGCTTTGGCGGCTGGTAATGAAGGCCAAGATGCAGACAATTCATCGCCGGGTCGCGCGAATCATGCCCGTATTTGGACGGTCTCCGCGATTGATAGCAATGATGGCTTTGCTTACTTCTCCAACTGGGGCAATCCGCCGGTAGATTTTGCCGCACCGGGCGTTAGCATCCTCTCTTTGGCAAAAGGCGGCGGTACCACGACCATGAGCGGTACTTCGATGGCAAGTCCGCATGTTTGCGGTCTGCTATTGCTGGGTAATATCAGTACAGATGGGTATGCGGTCGGTGACCCGGATGGTAATCCAGACCCTATTGCGCATAACTAAACCCCCTTTTTACCGGACGGTTTTTCGCCCCTCTGAACATCATGTTCAGAGGGGGTTTTTTATGGATGATATGGCAACCGTTCGGATTTGCTTCCATATATCCGTATGTTAATTATAATTACACTCAATAATTTATTTATTATCAGTACCTTAAGGTTTTATCTGTTGGGTTATTGGGTTTATTATTCATTTGGGTTAATGATGTATCATGTCTTTATCTTACTGCAAATAAATGTGTTAGTTATATTTTATTTTTGTAACTGTAAAACTTATTTTACAGAACCATTACTTCACTTTCGGTGGGGTTAGTAGCCTTAAATAAAAACAACTTTAACCTAATGATAAATAAGGTGTTATTTGTTTTGGCACATTCCTTGTTATGGTTCTATTCTACTAACGGTTAGTTCCTTATTTTTTAATCATTACGCTTTATTGGAGGTTTTTCCGATGAAACACTTATTGATTTTCACCGCGTTACTAAGTTTGATTTTTTCCGGCAGTAGCTTTGCCCGAAATTGCGGCACGATGGATGTTCACGAGCATTTGCTCCAAACCGACCCCAAATATGCTGAAAATATCGAGCAGATCGAAGCCTTTACCGCCGCACGAATTGCTGAGCTGGAACGCACCGGTCACATGCGGGTTAATGGGGTGATTACGATACCGGTAAATGTGATAGTGGTTTATAGCAATTCCCAGCAAAATATCAGTGATGCTCAGATTCAATCGCAAATC
>RFFQ01000118.1 GCA_003697105.1 Gemmatimonadota bacterium
CGAATGGAAACAGAAACGGAAGCCCATTAAAATCAAAAAACACGGTAAACCTGAAATCAGTTTGTTTCGATACGGGCTTGATGAATGACAATCAATCATTGCCTATATACATCTGAAACCCATTGAATTCAAAAGAGTTATTACACTTTTGACGTGTACTTAGGGCACTGCCAGAAAAAATTGAGGAATTGCGCGGGTAAAAACAAAAAGGTGAGATGCATCTTAAAGATGCGTCTCACCGAGTTTTGGAGATGATCTTGGCGAGGTGTCTCCTCTAAAGTTCTTCTTGTTCGGTATCCTGATAGTCTTCGTCGAGTAGTTCTGGTTTGAAGATAAGTCCGGCAAGGGGGGGCAGGGTGATCGTTAAGGAGTAGGGTTTGCCGTCGGAGGGGGTTTCCTGTGCTTGGACACCACCGTCATTGCCCCGGTTGCCGCCCCAGTAGCGTTCGGCATCACTGTTAAAAATCTCCCGGTAAAACCGGAGTTTGGGCACCCCGATGGTATAATCTTCTCGCAACACGGGTGTAAAATTGATGACAAACACCAAAAATTCCTGCCGATTTTTATCGTAACGAATAAAGGAAATGACGGTGTTTTCGTAATCGTCACAATTGATGCCATCAAAACCGGTTCCGGTAAAGTCATCTTCCCACATCGCTTTTTCGGCGTGGTAAATCCGGTTGAGGTCTGCCACACAATTTTTTAACCCCTGATGGGACACATGCTCCAATAGATGCCAATCCAGCCCAACATCATGATTCCATTCCTTGACTTGCCCGAATTCCTGTCCCATAAAGAGCAGTTGTTTGCCGGGGAAGCCCCACATGTAGGTGTAGAGGGCGCGCAAATTGGCAAATTTTGCCTCGAACGTTGATCCCGGCATTTTGGTTAGCATAGAGCCTTTACCATGTACCACTTCGTCGTGGGAATAGGGTAAGATGAAATTCTCGCTCCACGCATAGAGCAGCCCAAACGTAATTTTATTGTAATTGAATTTGCGGAAAAAAGGGTCTAGTTTGATGAATTCCAGCGAGTCGTGCATCCAACCCATATTCCACTTAAACGTAAACCCCAGCCCGCCCATGTAAGTGGGGCGCGAGACGAGGGGCCAGGAGGTGGACTCCTCCGCAATCATCATCGCCCCGGGGAAATACTCGTGAATGATAACGTTCGCGTGCTTTAAAAAGTCGATTGCCTCCAGATTCTCTTTACCACCAAACCGGTTGGGAATCCATTCCCCCTCTTTGCGGCTGTAATCCAGATAAAGCATAGATGCCACCGCATCCACCCGAAGCCCATCAAAATGGAATTTATCCAGCCAGTACAACGCATTGGAAATCAAAAAGTTACGGACTTCAAAACGTCCAAAATTGAACACTTTGGTTCCCCAATCGGGGTGTTCGCCTTGGCGCGGGTCGGCGTGCTCGTATAGTGCCGTACCATCAAACCAGACCAGCCCGTGCGCATCTTTGGGAAAATGCGCCGGTACCCAATCTAACAAGACGCCAATCCCCGCTTGATGGCAGCGATCAATGAAATATTGTAGGTCTTTGGGTTCGCCGAAACGGCTGGTCGGCGCGAAATAGCCGGTAACCTGATAGCCCCACGAGCCATCGTAAGGGTGTTCCTGCAGGGGCATAAATTCAATGTGAGTGAAGCCCATTTCCTTCACATACGGGATCAGCTCGTCAGCGAGTTCGCGGTAGGTGTAATAGTCTCCATTTTCGTGCCGTTTCCACGATCCGGCGTGGACTTCATAGATGCTTAGCGGGCGATTGAGGAGGTCTTGGGTTTTCCGGGTTTCCATCCAATCCTGATCGTGCCATTCGTAATCATGGAGGGTGTAAACAATTGAGGCCGTTTTGGGGCGAAGCTCGGAATAAAAGGCATACGGATCGGATTTCATAAATACCAGTCCATTACGGGCTTTAATTTCATATTTATAGACAGCTCCTTCCCCCAAACCGGGTTTAAAGAGTACCCATACTCCAGAATCCTCAAAAAATTCCATTTGGTCTTTGCGACCATCCCAGCCGTTGAAATCTCCGACGACGCTCACCCGAACCGCATTCGGTGCCCAGCAGGAAAAAACAACTCCTTTCCTGCCGTTGATTTCCCGGACGTGTGCTCCCATTTTATCATAAATGCGATAGTGTTGGGAGCGGTTAAACAGATACCGGTCAAATGGTGTGATTTCTTCATGAAATTCTTCATAGGGGTCTTGGGTGATCCACTCGTTGCCGTAAGCATCCCGTACCTTAAATTGGTAATGAAAGCGCTCCGACCGGTCCCATAAAATCGCCTCGAACAGCCCGTCATCATGGATGCGGCTCATCTGCCAGACCTGTTGCTCGTCATCGGCATCCACGACATACGCCTCTTTGACATCCGGCAAAAATGCCCGGATAGAAACCACCTGTTTTGACCCTTCCGGTAAGGGTACCTCTACAAAATGAAGCCCTAACACTTGGTGGGGATTCCGGTGTTCCGTATTGATAATGGCGACCGCATCCATGGGTTTAATCGAGGTCAACATGATTTCATTCTCCTAAAGGTTAAAGTGCGTTGCGCGTTGCTGCCAAGGGGGTTTACCCGTATTTCACTTCATGGGGCAACCAAATGATGAATGTCGTTCCCTGCCCGATTTCACTTTCCACCTGAATCGTGCCCTGATGCTCCTTCACAATCCGCAAGATGATCGACATACCCAAACCGCGTCCTTTTTCGCCTTTGGTGGTAAAAAACGGCTCAAACATTTTCTTCCGCACATCTTCAGGAATCCCATATCCATTATCACGGAATCGGATTTCCACACCATTAATCCCATCTGCTCCGCTAGTTTCGCTAGTTTGGGGTTGGATCGAAATCTCAATGGTGGGTTGTTCCGCACCTTCCACGGCATGAACCGCATTATTGAGCAGATTCGTAAAAATTTGCCCCAACTGCCCGCTGGTCGAAATAATATTCAGGTTTTCGCCGTACTGTTCGCGTAAGGTGATGTGCTCCAACTGTTGTTGATGAATTCGGATGGTTTCGCGGCAAACTTCGCCAACATCCACGGAACCCCGCTTCAGGCTACGTTTACCGACCAAGCCTTGTAAATCTTGCACGACCGTGCGAGTGCGCACGCCAGCAAGCTGAATCAGTTGGGCGGCGGACTGTACTTTTTCCAGTTCTTTCAAACGTTGTTCCAAGTAGGCGCTGAGTTCGTTTCCCTCCTGATCATGTTCCCAGCACTCCCAAATTTTGTCGGTATCCAAAGGGGACAATTTGAGGATGTGCTCCACAGGTCCATTGATTCCGCTGAGAGCATTGTTAATTTCGTGGGCGATCATCCCTGCCATACCGGCGAGTGTTGCCAGCCGCTCACTCTCCAACAATTGTTGGGTGCGGTCATTGACTTTTGCTTCCAACTCCTGACTAAAACTGATGTTTTCCAAAGAGACCGCTAAGGAATGGGCAATCGTTTCGATAAAATCCAGTTCTGCATCGGTAAACTGGTCACCATCCACCCCGTTTATCTGAATTTGTGCCAAGAACTGTTGGTTGGCATAAATCACCACAACTAACTGATTCTCCGGGTGGAGGTAGCACTCTGTTTTCGTGGTGGGAGGGGGTGGCTCCAGCCGGTTTAGGGGGGTGTAGCGGGACGGGATTTCGTTCGGGAGATGGGGCAACCCCTCCGCATCTACCGTCACCGGCAATGAGTAGCGGAGATACGGTTCCGCCAGGCGGTCTCCCGTGGCGGCTACGGTGACCTCTACAGCCACCTGTTCCGGTTGGATGGGAATCTCGTGCAGCATGGCGTTCACCGCCTTGATGATAGCTTCGATGGGTTGGCGAGCTTCTGCCATCTGCCGGGTGCTATTCAACAGAATTTCCAAGCGGATATTGGCACGCCGTAGAATTTCGTTTGCTTCTGTTTTTAAGCGGTCTGCTTCCTGAAGCTGTTTATTGGCTTCGGCTAGCCGCTCTGCCACTAATTGTTTATGTTGCAATTCACGTCGCTGGCGTTCCAGTTCACGGGTTTGGGCGATGGTTTTCCACCGAACATAGCCGCCAATCAATGCCAGCACGGTCAGCACATATACCGTATATGCCCACCAGGTTTTCCACGGCGGCGGGGTCACCCGAATCTGAATAGAGGCGCCGGTCTCATTCCACACGCCATCATTATTGGAGCCGATTACTCGGAACGTATAATTTCCCCCGTGAACATTGGTGTAACTGGCAAAGCGCATCTTTCCAGCGTTGATCCAATCCTTATCGAACCCTTCCAGCTTATACCGGTACTGATTTTTAGCCGGATTGGTATAGTCGAGCGCCGCAAATTCAAAGGAGAAAAAATTCTCTTTATACGACAGTTGGATGTGATCGATCTGGTGAATCGCCCGGTCAAATTGGACATCCTGATCGAATTTGCGGAATCCGGTGATCACCACTGGCGGAATATGTGGATTATCCTTGACCTGCGCCGGTTTGAACCGGTTAAACCCATTGATACCCCCTAAATAGAAAAACCCGGCGTGATCGACAAAGGATGCTCCCGCCGTAAATTCATTGCTTTGCAAGCCATCCGCCGTATCATAATTCCGAAATGTTTCCGTAAGCGGGTTAAATTTGCAAACGCCATTGCTGGTACTTAACCAGAGATTCCCACGGGAATCTTCCAAAATGCTGAGAATTTCGTTGCTGGGCAAACCGTCTTTTTTCAGATAGCGGCGAAATGAGACCGTTTGTGGCTCCGTTTTTTGCCGGTCTGATGCCGCCAGCCGGTTCAGCCCTCCCCGGGTGCCTACCCATAAATTTCCGGCGCGATCCTGATGAATGGCGAAAACATCATCATTGCTCAAACTCTGGTCATTGCTGGCATCATGGCGATAGTGGAGGAAGGTCAGGTGTCCCGTACCGGTTCGAGTCACCCGATTCAATCCACCGCCCCACGTACCCAGCCACATCTGCTGATCGCTATCGATATAAATCGACAAAATACTCGTGTGGCTTGGGCTATTGGGGTTGTTGGGGTCATGCTGGTAAGGGGTAAATACCGGTTTTTCATGAATCCAATCCAACCGGGTTAATCCTTCATCTGTCCCCAGCCATAACTCATCTTCCCAGCCATCCACAATGGTATAAATTTGGTTATTATTCAGACTTTGATCATCGGTGGGGTCGTGCATATACCGGGTAAATGTTTGCGATGTGGGGTCATACCGGTGTAAACCTTGCCGGTATGCCGATGCCCACAGGATACCGCGTTGGTCCACATGTAATGCCGCGATGCGGTTACTGCTCAAGGTTGTGACGTTCGCCGCGTCATGCTGAAAATGCTGAAATGTCGTGCGCTGGGCATCCAACCGGCTCAAACCGCCGCCATCCGTACCAACCCAGAGATTCCCGGCGGCATCTTCAGCAAAGGCGGTCACCGAAGCATGACGCAAGGTATTGGCATCATTGGGGTTATAGGTGTATGTTTGGAATTTTTTTGGTTTGAGATCGACTTTATTAATTCCCCCACCCCGTGTGCCAATCCAGAGCACATTCGCGTTATCACTGGTGATACTCCGTATGTCATTGTGGCTAATGCTATGAGGGTTGTTGGGATCATGTTGGTAGGCGGTAAACGTTCCGGTTTCACGGTTGAACAGGCACAAACCGCCCCCATTCGTGGCAACCCACAACCGTCCGTACCGGTCTTCGTGAATTTTATACGTGGAGTTGTGGCTGAGGCTTTGAGGATTTTCGGGGTCATGCAGATAGCGGGTAAAGGTACCCGTTTGGGGGTCAAAGCGATTGAAGCCCCCTCGAGTAGAGACCCAGAAATTCTCTTGTGAATCAATAAATAACCACTGTACCCGGTTATGACTCACGCTCGTGGGGTCGTTCGGGTCGTGGTGATAATGGGTAAAGATTTCTGTTTGTGGGTCAAACCGGTTCAGCCCATTATCTGTACCGATCCAAAGGATACCGGCTTTATCTTCAATAACACACCAAACCCGGTTATGGCTAAGCGATGTTGGGTCTTCTGGATTGTGCTGGTAACGGGTAAACACGCCGGTTTTCGGGTTCAAACGGTTCAAGCCGCCTCGATAGGTGCCGAGCCAGATAGTTCCATCTCGGGATTGAAAAACATATTGTACCCGGTTGTCACTTAAACTCGCCTCATTTTGTGGATCGGTTTTCAGCGCAGTAAAGGTATTTGTGCGTGGGTCAAATCGATTGATACCACCCCCCCATGTGGTCACCCACAGATACCCGTTCTCATCCTGAATGATGTGTCCGGTATCATTATTGGAGAGGGAGTTCTCGTCGAGGGGGTCATTTTGGTAGGTGATAAAATGGTAGCCATCATACCGGTTCAAGCCGCCTTCTCCGGCAAACCAGATAAAACCGGTTTGATCCTGAAACACGTGGTACACCACCCCATGCGACAAGCCTTCTTCATGCCCGATGTGTTCAAATGTTAGCGCCACATCTTGAGCTGAGGCTTCAAAGGGCATCAGTGCTATCAGGCAAGCTAAAATATATATCCAAAGAGGTGGCATGAAAGACCCTTCCTTTTTAGAATCAGACGAGTCGTTGCAAAACTGACTTTAATCGCGGATAATCATCGGAGAGTAGTTGGCTGAGTTCTTTTCCGACCTGAACGCGGTACTGTGGATTCGGATGTAACGGTGCGGTTTGACGAATGACGGCGGCAATGAGTTCGTCTGTGGGGACATTCGGGTTGGCTAAAATCATCCGTAAAAAGGCTAGATTTTCGCTGATTTTCTGGATTTCCCCGGTGGATAGCAGGTAAACACGGGCGTGTAAGCGTGGGGGCAGTGGCGGCGTATGGTAATAGACCTGACCTCCCTGCTGGTATCCAATGATGGAAATCTCAAAATTAGTGCGTTGGAGTTCAAACAGATGGGGCATTTTTGCATCGAGTTCATCCAAAGGGATACCATACGCCACTGGTTGGCGGTTCGCGTCAACCCCCGTGGTCATCACGTTATAAACGATGCCCAACACCTGACGGTCTGGGTCCATGCGCACCCAACAGCCAAAGGCGGGTGGTTGGATATCCCGCCGGTGGGGAAGTTGGGCGACCACCCGGTTACTACTACTTTCAATGATTTCGCCGACATAATCCGCGGGTGTCATCGTGTGGGCCTTTGCTTAGATAGTGCTTTACGGGTTGGTGATTTGTGGATTTGTTTCTGAAGTAGCGTATTCTCAATAAGTTGGTAAAAGAGTTCGCGGTCGGGTCCCCGTACAACCGCCTGTTCGTGGGCTTCTATGAGTGCTAAAGGATACCCGAACCCTTTCTCTACTTGATCCAACGTGACCGCATGAATCAAATCAATCAAATGCGGTTGGTGGCTCATCCAATGGGGGAATTCGAGCCGCGCGATCTCGGTCATCCCACCAAATTGCCCCACATTCAGATAAAAAAAATCAATTTGGGGATGCCAGGAGTCTGAATTCATCGGCTTAAATGCGTTACTAAAAATAGCAGACCGTTCTCCCGGTCGTAAAATCTCGGCGAAGAGGCGGGCATCCCGGACGGCTTCCAGTTGGGCACACTCCCGCTCCGGCGGTAAATCCGGTTTTTGGCAGTTTTGACAATTCTCATGTGGTACCGGACAGGCATACACACGTAAACTTTTGATGAATTCACTGTGACGCGGGTCACTTTTGTAAGCAAAAATGGGGGTCTGATGGGTTTCAAACTGGTCAAACACTCGTCGCAACTGATCGACTAATTGAAGGCGGAGGGTCTCCCGTTTTTCTTCCAGATACCACATGATCAAGGTGCCATCCGCTATTGCCAGACGCGGTGAGGTTGTCGGGTATTCAGCCGCCAGTTGCCACAGGGCTTCTAGCTCCATGACACCCCGCCGGGCACTTACTTCATCGGAGCTGATAGTCCGGCTACCTGTCTCTGTAGGAATCTGTAAATCTTCTTGTCGATAATACATGTGCGGCGCGCTCCACAACCGGGCAGACGCGGAAGCGCCGTATTGCAAAACCACATTGCCGATATTGATCAAGAAATAAGGTACAATCTCATGATGGCTGGGGAAAATTTGCGATCCATCCGTGGCGAATAGGGTATAGTCAGAGGTCACAGACTTTGGCAGGCGGTGTGTGTCCAACGATGAATCGATTTGGGCAATTAGCCACGTTGTCTTGCTCTGATTCACCCGTTGCTGGAAGGCTTCAAAATTTTGGCGAGCCGCCTCATATAATTGGAGTGCCAAATCCAGTTGAAGGCGACTTTCGTTACCGTCAATTGCCTTCTGCGGGTCCATTTCTTGGATTTGGCGTTGCAACTCCACCAGATCAAGCATGAAAACCTTCCTTAGTGAGCTTACTTTTTCTTACCAAACAAACCGCCCAATACTTTTCCGAAGAAGCCAGAATCTTCCTTTTTGACATCTTCTTCAACTTCGGCAACCGTCTCTTCAATTGGGGTTTCGGGCGCATCTTTGGCATTTTCGGCATCGACCCGTTTTTTGATGGACATGTAGATCTTCTGATGCTGTTGCCAAATCCACTGGTTCACGGTTTTTTGTTGGGCTTTATCCTTCAGCATTTCGGCAATCGGAACGCCATTGATCTCTTCGGTTCGTTTATCAATTTTGACCTGCCCTTTAATAATCACTTCCGTCCGAACAACAACGGGGTCCCAATCCTCATGTAGCTGAGTTTGGATTTGAATTTTTTCGCCATCGGCGCGTTCCACCACCGAATTGCGACCTGGAAACATTCCCATTGAGATAACCTCCATCCAATAAGTTAGATACAGAACCTGCTTACTACGTTTTACGTTCTTTTTTCTTTGCCGCCGGAAATAAGATGTTATTCAAAATCAGCCGGTAGCCGGGTGAATTTTTGTGTAAAGAGAGCCGTGTTGGAGGGTCACCGACCCGGTGCCGGTAATCTTCGGGGTCGTGCCCGCCGTAATATGTAAACGTGCCTTGTCCAAATTTGCCATGCAAATATTTAACCTCATTCGCGCCTTCTACTTCCCCCATGATTGTCACGGATTTTTTGATAAATTCCTTATGAAAACTGGTGGTTTGTCCCAAAAAGCCATTGACCACATTCACATGGCATTGGGTCAGCATGGTGGGTACCGGGTCATACTTTGCCGAGAATTCAAATAGGGTGAAGTAGTCCGCTTCCGCGCCACGAGCTTCCGCATAATTACTCGCATCAATATCCGAAAATTCATAGACCAGTGGATTGCTTTCCAGATGGAAATTTTCAAAGGCGAAACAGCGGGTATAATCCAATTTACTCTGGAAATTCGGATCAATGGGATCGCCATCAAATTCCGGGGCACAGATGTCCACACCGTAAGCTGCCAACGCGATCTCAAAGGTATCGGTTGCGGAACACATGGCGAATAAAAACCCCCCATTTGCCACATACGCTTTAATCGTTTCGGCAACCGCACTTTTGAGCTGGGAGACTTTAGAAAATCCCAATTTATGGGCAAGTTGTTCACTCTGCAAAACTTCCAACTGGTACCATTCCGCATTGCGGAAACTGGCGTAAAATTTACCATATTGGCCGGTAAAGTCCTCATGATGCAGATGTAACCAGTCAAAATCTTCTAACTTACCTTCCAGCACCTCTTCATCGTAAACCGTTTCATACGGAATATCGGCATATGTCAAGGCGAGGGTTACCGCATCATCCCACGGTTGTTTGTTGGGGGGCGTATAAATGGCGACTTCCGGTGGTTTTTCCAGTAGAACCCGCTCCATGTTTTCGCTTTCAATTTTGCTGTAGATTTGAGCCACTTCCGAACCGGAAACCGTGCTATAGGACACGCCCATTTCGATGGCTTTTTCCCGGAAACCGGGGAATTCATCCACTAAAAATGAACCGTTCCGGTAATTGAGCAACCATTCGACATTATAGCCTTCCTGAAGACACCAATAAGCCAATCCATACGCTTTTAGATGATCGGTTTGGGCTAAATCCATATAGACTAATGCCTTTGCCGAAACCGTAGAGGAAAGGGCAAAAATCAACGAGAGGAGTAGTGCTACGGATTTCCATTCATATCTCATGTGGGGTTACTCTCCTTTGTTGTGTTCCACTAAAATGATACCAAAACTTTTATCTAAAACCGTAAATCCAATCTTAATCTCACCGGTAACCGTGGCATGTTCACCCCGTTCTAACACCCGTCCTTGCGGGTTGACCCACAATTCTCCACCGGAATCATCACTAATTTTGTACAATCCCTTGCCGGTGAGTGGGATTGAGAATGTCTCCACCACAGTGCCGGAAATGGTCACGGGTCGGCCGGTGTACGCTTGCGGGTCTTTTTCAATATCCCGTAATCGCACCTGACTATTTCCGCAACTCATCAACAGCATGGCAATTAAAATTCCGCTACAAATGTTATTCATCATCGCCATAAGTTCCCTCCAAAATCATCCGGGCTTCCTTGGAGGTTAATAATTTTTTATTACGCCGGATGTAATTCTTGATCAGATACGTGATCATCTCTTCCATGGTCATCTTTTTCATTTCCGATAGAACGATAAAATCTTCCTCCAGTTCATCGGGAATGTTGATAAACAACCGCATAATACCCTCCTCAACAGGTTGGATAATGAAACTGCTGGACGTAGTTTGAATGCTGAGAATTCTAATTTAGCATACAACCCTCGTTTGTGCAAGCCAGAAAATTCCGGTTCCGTTGACTTTACGAAAATGAAACCCTATGAGCGTTTCGGGTGTTCATAGGGTTTATCCTCGATGTTCTCCGGTGGGCAGCAACGGGATCATCACTTTAGTTAAAGAAAATCTGGGTATGGGGCAGGCGTTTTTTCAGATCATGCTGGGTGGCAGATGAGACCGTGCCATTCCAGTCCAGATAAAGAATTTTAAGATTTTTTAGGTTGGTAACTTCTTTCGGAACTCCATCGACCCCATTGACCTCCAGATGAAGAACTTCCAAATTTTGAAGTTGACCGAATGATGGTGGGATTTCCAACACACCATTTCCCTGCAAATTCAAATTGCGGAGATTGGTCAGTTGCCCCATCTCTGCCGGTAAGCTTACTAACGAATTTTGGGACAAATCTAAATCCGTGAGATTCTGTAATTGACCAATGGACGCCGGAAGTGCCTCTAGCCCGTTGCCCGCCAGATTCAGTGACCGTAGATTTCTCAGATTGCCCAACGCCTCTGGAAAAACCCGCAGACCATTTCCCGAAAGGTCTAGTTTTTCCAAACCGTACAACTGACCCATTTCTGGAGGAAGATAGGTTAGCCCATTATGTGCCAGATCAAGCCATTTTAAGTTTCGTAACTCACCGATACCGCAAGAGATTGCATTTAACGCATTGCTAGAGAGATCAAGCAGTACCAGATTATCCCAATATCGAATCGCCGGCGGCAATGTTAATAGCTGATTTTCCGAGAGATCAAGACGTTCCAAGCTGTGCAACCGGCTTACCGGTGCCCACTGGGCAGGCGGACGTTGGCTTTTGATGTCGCTCATTATATCATTGGAGCTACAACAACTCCCGCCATAAGGTGCTATGCCAAAACAGAGTCCCGCACTCAACTTATCCGCAATGAGCCAGAGTTCGGTTTCCGTAAAGGTTAAATCTTCATAGGGTTGTCCCGTCAATTTTGCTTGTACTTTATCGACCAAATGGTTGGGTACTGCCCAGGGATCATCCGTTTCCAAACGTTCCATGATGATCTGAGCACCCGTTTCAGACATGGGTTCGTAGTCATGGGTTTCCCAATTCATCAAGCGAGGGAATAAATTTTTGAAGAAATTCAGGCATCCCCCCACAATCCCCTTGTCCGGGGGACGTAACCGCATCCTGAGCTTACGAGCGGTATTGCCGGAGATCTTTTTTTGGTATCCCTGCGCTTTCAGCTTGTGGATTACCATCTCCACATCGGCACATCCCCGGTGCCAGCCCGTTGGATTATCGGCGCGGAGCACATCCATCACATCACCAATCAGCAGGCAGTCCAGCGCCGGAGGTTCCGAAAATAGTTTCTGACGAATTTCCTGCTTTTCAAACGCTTCAAAATCGGAAATCCGGGCAAACAGGGTATCCTCAATTTGAGGAAAGCGATAGGTTAACGTGGCTAAATTTGTAAGCTGGTTTCCCGACAGATCAAGCTCCGCAAGCTTGGAAAAATGATCAATATTCCCATCCAAGACCCCCAGCCCACAATTGCTTAAATCAATGACTGTCGCATCTGATGGAAAGCGCCCTAGATTACACCGATCTACACTTTGAGCACACCCCACAAGTAGCCCTACCACCAAACCCAGTACCATTACTCTGGCACACCATCGTGACATCATTCGTTTATCCTCCTTGGGAATTGCCCCTAAAACAGAATCGCTTAAAAGTATGATTTTACAAATTTTATCATAGATTATCGTTTTATTCAACAAAAATATGACGGCTGCGGGATGGATTTCTGGAGGCGAACGCCTTCCCTGCCACCCACACGGAAATTGAAAAATATAGCAGAGGTAACGTAGTGAAAATAAAAACATTATGCCTTTGACCCGTCGGAAAGTGTGGAGGCGCGGGTCAACGGGTTTTTGTCCAATTTAGGGCAAGGTGTGCTATTGGTCGGAATTGTTGTCTTGCTCTCGGTAGGGTTGCGGGCATCCATAATCGTGATGCTGGCAATTCCGCTTCCACTCATCATCGGAATCGGCTTTGTGGATAAAGCCGGGTTTGGCTTACAGCAAATGTCGATTGTGGGGCTGGTGATCGCGCTCGGTTTATTGGTTGATAACGCGATTGTGGTAACCGAAAACGTGAGCCGTTTCCTGAAAAAGGGGCGCTCTCAAGTGGACACGGCAATGGAGGGCACCTCACAGATTGGCTGGGCGATTGTCAGTTCCACCGTGACGACTGTGCTGGCGTTCATCCCCATTATTTTCATGCCGGATGAAACCGGAGATTTCATTCGCGGTATGCCGGTGACGGTCGTCTTCACGTTGAGCGCGTCATTGTTGCTTGCCCTTACCCTGACGCCCTATTTGTCCAGCCGGATCCTAAAATATAAGGAAGGGCAACGGATAAGTCCGGTTCAACACCTGCTTAATTGGGTCATTGAAAAGCCTTACCGGGCAACGCTCCGGATCGCTTTGCGGCTCCCGTGGATGATTGTGGTATTCGCACTGATTACCTTTGCCGGCAGTTTGGCATTGTTCCCGCTGGTTGGCATTTCCTTTTTCCCGAAGGCGGAAAAACCCCAGTTCTACATCAACATTACCACCCCCAACGGATCGAGTTTAGATAAAACGGATCACGTTGTGCAAGTGGTGGAGGCCGAACTGGCAAAAATGGATGAAATCAAGCACTGGTCGGCAAACATTGGGCGTAGTAACCCGCGAATTTACTACGGACTCATCCCCAAACACAAAACCCCCACCCATGCCCAAATTTTTGTCGAATTGAAAAACCGGAAATTGGAACAATGGCACAGGCGGTAAACCATTTACGCCAAAAATTCCAGGAGTACCCCGGCGCACAAATCGCCATCAAAGAGTTTGAACAAGGTCCGCCCGTGGAAGCACCCATTGAAATCCGTTTGATGGGTGACAACCTCCCCGAATTGACCCGCATCGCGAAAGATACGGAACGCATCTTCCGCAAAACGGCGGGAACGATCAATATCGATAACCCGTTGCGCACCTCCAAAACCGATTTACGGGTGAATATCAACCGGGAGAAAGCAGGACTATTGGGTGTCCCCCTGATTGACATTGATCGCACTGTCCGCATGGCGATTGCCGGTCTGCCAGTCGCCACCTACCGCGAACCAAAGGTGATGAACATCCGATTGTGATGCGCCTGCCATTTGTTGAAGGCGAACCGAAAATCGAAGATTTTAACCGTATTTATGTGCGTTCCATGACAGGAGCACAAATTCCGCTGAACCAACTGGCGAGCATTGAATTTAAAGCCAGCCCTAGCAAAATCGATCACCGAAATTTGGATCGGACAGTGTCCATCACCGCCGATGTGCAGGCGGGCTATTTGGTCGATGATGTCACCCGCGAGATTGTTACCCAATTGGAGGCGTACGAGTTTCCGCCGGGCACCCGATTTTCGGTCGGGGGGGTGGTGGAAACCCGCGAGGAATCTTTTGGCGGGATGGGGCAAGCCTCAATCATTGCCCTGATTGCTATTTTCGGCGTGTTGGTGCTTCAATTCCGGTCATTTCTTCAACCCCTGATCGTCTTTGCCGCGATTCCGTTGGCTGTTATTGGGTCGATCTTGGCGCTCTTCTTGACCGGTAACCAATTTTCGTTTATGGCGTTTGTCGGGTTGACCAGCTTAATTGGTATTGTGATCAATAACTCCATCATCCTGGTCGATTATACCAACCAATTACGGGCGGAAGGTAAATCAATTCAAACGGTATTGAAAGAAGCCGGTGAGACCCGTTTCACACCGATCATCTTGACCACGGCGACCACCATTGGCGGCTTGCTACCCTTGACCCTTAGCGGCGGGACTCTTTGGGCACCTCTCGGTTGGACTATCATCGGCGGTTTGATGATGTCCACATTTTTGACATTGATTGTCGTCCCTGTTTTGTATATTTTGATGACCCGTGAATGAGTCGCACTTCCTCCCCGTAGCACATTCCATATGAGACCCTCTTATGTCCCGAGCGATTGATTATACTGCCAAATTTGAGCACTTGCGACAGCAACCGCTTTTTCAAAAACTGGATACCGATCAGCAACAGGCATTGAAACGGATTGCTTTTGAATATCGATTGACTTTTCAGGAATTTCGGACATTGGTAGAAGCCAGCCGCGATTTGCGTATGTGGGGCGAACCTGACCTTGACCAGTGGTGGCGGGAGCAAGAGGCACAATCCTCCCTAAAAAAAGCGCAACTCAAAGTGTACCTATTCCAGCAGTTGCGGGAGTATTTGGATGCGTTAAAATCGAAACCCGCCCGTTATCCAGCCCACCCCCTCCCACCTCCCCAACGGGAGCGCTCACGGTCGATCCGCCGGGAAGAGAGCGATAAAGCCATCATGGGTATGTGTCCGGTAGCCTCCCCGCAGACGGTCTGTTGCAACCTGCGCACAATCGATGTTGTTGAAAATTGCCCTTTGGGTTGCAGTTATTGCATCATTCAGACGTTCTATCAGGAAAATATCCGATTTGACGCGGCGTTTGCGGAAAAATTAAAGCGGCTTGAGCTGGATCCGCACCGGTTTTACCATATCGGAACGGGACAATCTTCTGATTCGCTCCTGTGGGACAACCGGTATGGTGTTTTGGAAGCGATTTGCCAATTTGCGGCGGATCATCCCCATGTTTTGATGGAACTCAAAACCAAATCGGATCAAATCCGGTATATGCTGGAAAACGAAATACCACCGAATGTTGTATGCAGTTGGTCGCTCAACACTCCAACGATTATCGAGAATGAAGAACACTTTACCGCCAGTTTGGAGCGCCGTCTGGCAGCCGCACGTGCCGTAGCGGATAAGGGCATCCGGGTTGGGTTTCACTTCCACCCGATGATTCATTACGCCGGCTGGGAGGTGGAGTATCCGGCGGTTGCGCAACGACTGATCGATCAGTTTCATCCGGCGGAGGTGGTCTTTATCTCGTTTGGGAGCTTGACCCTCATCAAGCCGGCAGTCAAGGCAATCCGGGAACAAGGAAACCCGACTAAAATCTTACAAACTCAGTTCAGCACCGACCCGCTGGGGAAACTGACCTATTCCGACGAGATAAAAATCGCGTTATTCCGTACGCTGTATCAGGCATTTACGCCATGGCAGGAGGAGGTCTTTTTTTATCTTTGCATGGAAAAAGCATCGATTTGGAAGGCACTGTTCGGCACTGTATATGAATCCAACGAGCAGTTTGAGCAAGAATTTGGCAGACATACGTTGAAAAAAATAAAAGTATCATCTTTGATTTGAAGTCCCTTGACCGGAGACCGGATGGCGGCGAACATCGCAGTTCCTCAATATGAAGGTTCTCCCCCTTGAATGCTCCGGCGGTTTCCATCATTTCTATTGACAACAGCCTCCTTTTTTGGTACAGTCTAATCATAGATGCTCTTATCCACAATTTATAAAAAGGAGGTTGCATGGCACATCTCACCGTTCGATCCGGTTATAAAAAGTTGACGGAGCGTTTGAACCGGTTTCCACAAGGTGCTCCCCCAAGTAAACTCCTCTACCAAATTTTGCAAATGCTCTTTTCGGAGCAGGAAGCGCAGTATGTCTCGTTACTCCCGATCAAACCTTTTGGGGTAAAAACGGCTGCAAAACTTTGGAAACTCTCCCAAGCCGAAGCCCAAACCATCTTAGATAACCTAGCCAGTCGTGGCATTTTGGTTGATTTGGAAATGCCGGATGGTCATCAAAGTTATTCCTTACCCCCGCCGATGGCGGGTTTTTTTGAGTTTTCGATGATGCGTCTTCGCACGGATATTGATCAACATCTGTTGGCTGAGTTATTTTACCAGTATTTGAATGTGGAAGAGGATTTCATCAAAGCCTTGTTCACCCACGGTGAGACACAATTAGGACGCACGTTTGTCAACGAGGCGGCATTGACGCCAGAAAACAGTTTGCACGTGTTAGATTACGAACGCGCCAGTGAAGTCATCCGGACGGCAAGCCATCGTGCCGTTGGGATGTGCTACTGCCGCCACAAAATGGAGCACAAAGGGCAAGCTTGCGATGCACCGATGAATATCTGTATGACCTTCAACGCAACCGGCGCGTCTTTAATCAAACATGGAATTGCCCGGGAGGTGGATGTGCCGGAATGCCTTGATTTGCTGGAGCAAGCTTACGATCACAATCTGGTGCAGTTTGGGGAAAATGTGCGGGAAGGTGTCAATTTCATCTGTAATTGTTGTGGCTGTTGTTGTGAGGCGATGATCGCACAACGGCGGTTCAGCGTGCTTCACCCCGTTCATACGACGAATTTTCTACCGGAGATTGATAAAGATGTCTGCAACGGTTGTGGCAAATGTGTCACGGTTTGTCCGGTGGAAGCAATGACGTTGGTTTCTGCAAATGATCCCCATCGACCTAAACGAAAAACAGCCCGGCTAAATGCGGATATTTGCCTTGGCTGTGGGGTTTGTGTGCGGCAATGTACCCGTGAGGCACTTCAGCTAAAGGAGCGGGAACAACGCGTTATTACCCCTCTAAACGGTGCTCACAAAGCGGTAGTGATGGCTATCGAACGCGGGAAATTACAACATTTGATTTTTGATAATCAAGCACAATGGAATCACCGGGCAATGGCGGCAATTTTGGGGGTAATCCTCAAACTGCCGCCCGTAAAGCAAATATTAGCCACTCAACAAGTAAAATCTCGTTATCTGGAGTATCTCGTCTCCAAAATGAGTGAGAATGCCCGGCACGAGTGAACTACGAGTGAACTACAAAAGATGGAGTGCGATTATAGAGCATGACAGCCAGTCTTCCATGGACTGGCTGTCATCGTAAACCGAAAATTAAGTGTACGGTGGCAAACAAACCGTCATTTGATCCAGACGGTCTTGATATTCA
>RFFQ01000119.1 GCA_003697105.1 Gemmatimonadota bacterium
CATTTGATGACGCATCACAAAGAGCAATTTCAATCGATCTCGGAATTGCAAGAGGCGTTGGATACCTTTGTCGAGTACTATAATTGGTATCGGGGACACAGCGCGATCTCTTACCATACGCCCGAAAGTGTTTATGCCGGATATCAGCCCAAACGATACCGATTAGGTGCCTTACCGGCGACCGGCATCCTGCTGGGACATCTCTCAGGGCTAGAAGGAAAAAGAAAAGAACCACCACCAATTGTCGATCAAGACTTTAGAAAAGGGCATCTGGCACTTGTGACGGTCTAAAATTCTCACAGGTCAGGTGATAGAACACTGCCGGTACAATAACCAACAATTGGCGAAACGTCGTGCTACCCAAACAACAATACAAACAATCTAATAACGCCGAATTATAGCAATGAATGAAAATAGAAAGTCAATCATGCTATAATGTAAAGAGAATATCAGGTCACCTCAAATTTTGGCGAAGGTATTGTTATTATAATTCGTATATTTCGCATGGTAAACCTCAGATTAGGGTTGTAATGCCCGCTCGACAAACTCAAAAAATTCCGTGATCATGGTTTCCGGTTCTGTGCTGTGTTTTCCGCGCAAAGTTTCGGATTTGATCGAGGCCACTTGAAAAACACCCGATGCCGCACCCCACAGCACTAATGCCGTCCGGTGCGGGTCAATATCAGCCCGAATGGAACCATCGGAAATACCCAATTCAATCGCATTCTGCACCAAACACGTGCCGCGCTCGGCACTTTGGTAGCAGGCTTGCACAATCTCACTACCGGAATCTTCCGGGTCAAGTTGGTGGCGCTGAAAATAGTGTAATATATTAAAGTAATCGGGGTAATCCTGATAAAATTTTAAGTAAGCTTCCCCAATTGCCCGGACCTGATCGAGTCCTCGCGTGACTGCGGACATCCCCGTTACAAAGAGGTTCGTCATAATATCAAATCCCCGCAGTAAAATAGCTAAATAAAGTTCTTCTTTACTTTTAAAATAGAGATAAAGTGTACCTTTGCTGAGTTCTGCCACGGCGGCGACTTCATCCATCGTGGCATTTTGCCAGCCTTTTTTGAAAAAGACCTGCTCTGCCGCATCGATGATGTCATTGCGGCGTTGTTCTTTTTCCCGTTCTCGACGTTCCGCGATGCCCATGATTAACCTTCCTTTAGTTAATAGATATTATTCAATAAAATGACTTTCAGTCATTAAGTGAATTATAGATAATCAATGAACCGCTACCTGTCAATAGCCAAATTCAACTCTCCGAATTAAAATGTGATAAAAGTAATACATAACGTTTTATTTTTCAATAGGTTAAATTGATTTTGTAAAAATTAAACTTGACATTTGCGCCGTATCGGGCTAATTCTTATGCCTTTTTAGGAACAATACACCGGCCAAATACAAATTAATACATTAAAAATCAAGAGGTTAGATATGAAGCTCAAGAGGATACTTTTATTGATAATCCTTGCGGGTGGATGGCATTTCGTACTGGAATCGCTCGCGGCGGAGGAGAACTCCCTTCAGACCGGGCGAGATGTATTTGAAGCGATGGAAGCCCGGCAAGCATTTACTGATGAATCCGCCACCCTAACGATGGAATTAATAAATGCCAAAGGGCAAGTTCGCACCCGAAAAATGGAATCTTACAGTATGGAAGATGAAAACGGTTTGAAAAAATCGATGATCATTTTTACCTATCCGGCGGATGTAAAAGGGATGGGGCTGCTCACACTTGAAAATGAAACGGGCGATACGGATCAATGGCTCTATTTACCCCGTTCCAAAAAAGAACGACGGATTGTTTCCCGCCAGAAATCGGAATCCTTTGCCGGGTCTGATTTCAATTATGAAGATTTGGAAATCCGGGATATTGACGATAATACGTACACGTTGGTGGGTCAGAAGCAAATCGCGGATCGAAATTGTTTCCAAATAGAAGTCATACCCAAACCTGAAGTGAAAAGCGCCTACAGCAAGCAAATTTGTTGGATTGATAGCGAACGGCTGGTTATGCTCAAATGTGAATTTTATGACCATGATAACCATCATTTTAAAACCCTGACGGCATCCGATGTGCGCTTGGTCTCCAACACCACAGACCGCTGGCGAGCCTACCGGGTTGTGATGGAAGACCATACGGATCATCACCGCACCGTACTTACAATGGAAAATCTTCGGGTGAATAGCGGCTTAACTGCCGGGCAATTCACCTTACGGTATCTAAAACGGCAACATTAGATAATCCACTGAAAACAAATAAGATAAGCGGTTTACGCTTAACATTGCTATTGACATCCTAACCGGAATATACTAATTTGGTGCGACATTCAAATCCAAAATTTTACCGGGAAGATATTCATGTGGAAACTCTTTTTACCTCTGGTTTTAGCCGTCGGTTTTATCATAGGGTCTTTTATTTGGCTCAACGGCAATGACCGCATCATCATTTACTTTTTTCAGATGCAATCCCCACCTATTTCGGTGGGAATGGCACTGATGCTGGCTTTTTTTGCCGGAGTTGTGGTGATGTATATCTGGAGTACCATTGCCGAATTAAATATGCGAAACCAACTCCGCCGGATACAGAAAGAAAAACAAGCTCTACTACGCGAAATTGAGCGGCTTTCTGCGCTACCGGAAGCAGAGAACGGGGTTGGTTCGGATTAGTTCATTTTAGTTGGAGGTTCACCTGCATGGGTACCACCTTTACAGAAGACCGGTGGAGGCACAACAGGACTAAAAACAGTGCTAAAATGGTTTTCACGACAGTACATACATGGATTGCTCGGGTTGTTTGCGGTATTTCCCCCCCATATCGCAAGTGGGTTTTTGCCGCCCTTATGGCGGGGTGTATTCCGTTTACCCCCATTTTTTCGGGAGCAAGCCGGTCTCCTCAGGACGACACGGTACTGATCTTTGAAAAATATCAAAACTTGCCCCCCTATGGGCAGGTAGATGAAAGCCTTTCCCCAGCGCGTTTGACCTTACATGATTTAATGCCGGAAGTCAACCAAACGTGGACAGGGAAAGTCGAGCAGAACCCAGAACACGTATTTTTGCTGGAAGAGGTCAAGGAAGAACGGTCGGCGGTATTGTATGATTTGGGCGGATACCAACCCCAAATATACATTTTCAATACGGCAGATATTCAGGAAAAAATCACGGACTGGCGACGCCACGTTTACCGGATGCAAAATCTGGCGAAGATCGATACCTTAAATGTGCTAGATCAATTAAGTGATGAAGAATTATCACTATATCTAAAGATGACACCGTACCAAGCACGGGTGGCTGAGATTGCCGAATTGACCGGTTTGGATGCGAAAATTTACCTCTCACTCTTTTGGGCTGAAACCAATTTAACGCATTTTTCTTACTCCGCACGTCGTCAGAAATGGGGTGTTATTATCTCCCCCAAGCAAGCGTGGGGTATTGCACAGGTGACACACTATGGGTTCACCCAAATTGACCGGGATCATGCCTTTTACCGGAGCATCCCGAAAAAACGGGAATTGATTCTACGCGAGTATGCCCGTTCTAACTCAATAGAAGCCGTGCTGGAAAACGTGCCGAATGTCGGTTACTACTATGTGCGGCATATCTTGAGCCAAGCCGGTTATTCATTACCCCCCGATAATCGCGCGGCGGAGTTTGCGCATCTCAAACGGGACGATCTCTATAATCTGAATTTTCGCAGTCAGGAAAAAGCACGTCTATTTGATTCTCATGTAGATAAAGTACGCCTTATTCTGGATACTTTGGTTGGACCAGGCGCCGTGGACCGGGAACGTTATAAAATTGACCCCCTTTACGCCTTCAGCGTAGGCTGTGCCTATTTTTATCTGGATTACGTGACGTTTATGGACGAACCCCTTCTAGCCGATACCAATGATCTGATTGAAGCCTGCGTGGGTGCTTATAACAGCGGGCGAAGCGGCACACAATATCGATTGCGAAAATACAAAACCCGGTGGCACCGTGCCAAACCGAAAGAAACAAAAGGGCACTGGCGCCGATTCCAGACCGCGTACCAGCATCTTTCATCCATCGAAAGAACCTTTGCGGAAGCCCGCCAGCGCCAATTAATGGCGCAACAACGCTTAATGAACAACACCCCTTAACCGCACCCATGTGGCGCCGGTACGATCATGTATCCCATCCTTTTTGAAGTTGGTGCCTTATCGATAAAATCTTACGGGGTAATGTTGGCGTTGTCATTTATCACCGGCACGTACCTCTCCCTCCAGCGCGCCAAACAGGTGGGGTTAAATCCAGATGATATAATTGATTTGATTCTCGTCATCCTCGTCTCCTCTATTGGGGGGGCGAGGATGCTTTTTGTAGCAACCCATTTTTCCTACTATTACACCGCACCGATCCGAATATTGATGGTGTGGGAAGGTGGGTTGATCTTGTATGGTGGGATCATCGGGGCACTTCTCGCCGGATGGTGGTTTGTCCGCCGGCGAAACATCCCGTTTTTGAAGGCGGCAGATACCGTTATACCGGCCGTCGCACTGGGTATCGGGATAACCCGAATCGGCTGTTTTTTGAATGGATGCTGTTTTGGATTTTCCTGTGACCCCGACTTTGTGCTGGGTGTAACCTTTCCGGTAGGCAGTCCGGCGGATATAGCTGGTTTAAGCGGTAAGCTCTACCCGACACAACTTTATAGTTCTGTTGCCGGATTTGTCCTCTTTGGGGTGTTGTCCGTAGCAGACCGAAAAAAACGGTTTGAAGGGTTTACGTTAAGCCTCTTTTTGACTCTCTATGCTCTTTTCCGCTTCATTGTCGAATTTTACCGGTATCATGATGATGCTTTTTTTTATCATGGTCAGCGGGTGATGACGGTGAGCCAGTTGATCAGTCTTTTGCTATGTTTTGGTGGGATCGGACTTGGCGGGTACCTGTACCGGAAGGCGCGATCCTAATCTTGGGGTAGGGTCGCAGTTAATTCACAGATTTTATCTAACTGAAAATCCTTCAAACGCTCTCTGATCTGTGTGGTAAATGCCAGATACTTCGCATTCGTGGTTTCAAGGTGGTCTAACACCGCTTCAATCCGGCGCACACTACCCATATCGGCTAAATGATAAATTTGTTGTAGATACTCCGGTGGGGGGAAATAGATTTCCCCCTCTGGGGTAGGTTGTTCCTCGCGGGTTTCCTCGTAAACCCATTTTAAATGTAAATGACGGCTCAACCGGTCGAGTAAGGTGTCCAGGTGAATTGGTTTGGTAAGGAAGTCATCACAACCGGCATCCAAGCACTCTTGGCGGGTATATTCAAATGCACTAGCAGAAACCATAATCACGACAATATGCTGCAGATTAGGATCTTTCCGCATGTATCTCACCACATCAATTCCGTTGAGTTGCGGCATGACCAAATCCATCAAGATAATGTCCGGTAGATATTTTGTGGCTTTATCGAGTGCATCTTTACCATCTACGGCCTCAATAAAATCAAAGTTTAAGGGTTGCAGTAAATCTTTTAGGACGATCCGGTTTTCAGTTTTATCATCGGCAATTAAGATGGATCGTCGTTTACCTTCATATCCCAAAATACGGGGGGCGACGCCATTTGCTTCGGGGGAATCTTCTGCCACCGGTAAGTCGAGGTCAAACCAAAAGGTCGTACCGGTATCAACGTCACTTTTAACATGCAAGGTACTCCCCATTTTTTGAGCGAGACGCTGGCTGATCGCCAAACCTAAGCCGGTACCTTCACTTTGCAACCGGGCATCTGAAATTTGGCAAAAAGGCTCGAAAATATCGGTGATTTTGTCTGCCGGAATGCCAATGCCGGAGTCTTCCACCTGAAAGCGAATCTGTTCGTAATGATAGCCTACTTTCAGTTTAATATAACCTTGAAGTGTAAATTTGACGGCATTACTAAGGAGATTGAGTAAAATTTGCCGGATCCGCTTTTCATCCCCCATGACGGTGGGTGGCAAATTGTCATCAATGTCGCTCATAAAATGAAGTGCTTTTTGTTCGGCACGCAGGCGAATCGTTTCGCAAATATTTTGGAGCATATCCAACAGGCGGAAGTTTGCCGGTTCAATATCCAAACGCCCGGCTTCAATTTTAGAAAGGTCTAAAATCTCGTTGATCAGGGTTAATAAGTGTTCACCACTACGGCGGATAATCTCCAATCCTTCCTTTTGTTTTTCCGTCAGAGGGGTATTGGCTAAAATCTGAGCATATCCCAAAATACCATTGAGCGGTGTTCGCAATTCATGGCTCATATTTGCCAGAAAGACACTTTTTGCCTGATTGGCGGCTTCGGCTTCCGCTTTTGCCTGAATTAAGGTCTCTTCCACTTGTTTGCGTTCGTCAATTTCGCGTTTAAGTTCTACGTTTTTCAACCGGTAAATTTCAGCTTCCTTGATCCGTTTTTCCGCCTCGTACCGGGCTTGAATTTCGGCAAATTGACGGGTTTTTTCCTCATTAAACATAGATTCCTTACACTGAATGTACTTCTTGTAAAATATCAGTGCTTGGACGCTATCTTCTTTTTTTTCATATACCTTCGCTAAGGTATGGTAGTTCTGAACTTCAGGTAATTTCGCACCGATCTCCTTCGCAAACCTTAAACTTTCCTGACAAAACTGAATGGCGGTGCCTAAATCCTCCAAACGCACGTAAATTTGGGCAATATTATGCAAGGTGATAACCAAATGAAGTTTGTCTCCAATTTCATCACAAATATGGTGTGCTTTATTGTAGTAGTCTAAGGCAAGATGGAGGTTGTCCCAATCCCGGTAAATATTGCCAATGTTATTGTAACAAAGGGCAATACCGTAC
>RFFQ01000014.1 GCA_003697105.1 Gemmatimonadota bacterium
ATGGACTACGAGCGAGACCCCAAAACAACGGAAAACATGATTTATATCAGCATGATCAGACCAATGCTGAAGAAAATTGCCTAGTTTTAAAACAGGTTCATAATGGGTCTGTCAAGGGTGAAGTGTTTGCATCGAACGGCGACGTACCGCCAACACAACGGACGGAACGCTTCGCCCGTTTAAACAACATAGACATCGTTATGCATCGGAAAGGAGGAATTGCCATGAGTGACACACCGTCGGGTGGAAAAGGCCCTCACGAGGTGTTCAAAGAGATTGAGGATCTGGCCGCCGAAGTCGAGCAGGGCCTCGCCGATCTGACCAAGCAGTTGTCGGACGTAGCTGTTCTTTCGTTGCAAAGATGGACTGGTCGAGCAGCGAGCAACGTGGATGAGTGCTTTCTGAGGGTCCACGAAAAGAAAGGATTGCCTGAATCCTGTATGGCGTGGTTGTTAATTAATGGCTTTAGAGTACTCTCCTTTACACCCGAAGAGGTCCGTGGACGTCAGGCCCTGATGCTCTGGCGCTCGAAGCTTCGAGATCTCCCGGTACCTGGCAACGACCACTGTACATTAGCATTATCAACAGGTTACGATTTTAAGGTGCGGAATGTCGGTCATAACATAGGGGGTGCGGAATGTCGGTTTCAATTAGTTCAATAAAACGGGATCAGATAAAAACGGCAGTTGGATTACACGTCCAACTGCCGTATTGTTTTGGCACTGTGGAACCTCCACATCAATGGGAGTGACCTCAGCCGCCGCCCCCACAAGTGGGAGTGGACGTTCCCACCGGCATGGTACGGATGCCGCCTGCCGCAAACGTGGAGAACTTCTTTTGCGGGCGGGGCGTGTCACAGTTGGGGCACTTCACCTTTTCGTTCCCTTCGCCCATACGCTGTAACACCTCGAACTCATGCCCGCACACCGGACAATGGTATTCGTACATTGGCATGCAACTCACCTCCTTTAATCTCATGTTTTGATTATGTTTTGCGGTTACAATCTTGTACACCATCCCAATCTTCTGGAACACCGTGTTGACGGAAATATTCACACCGTTTGACATATAGTAGTGCCGCTTTATCTACCGGATTCACATCCAGCACCGCTTGAAAAAACCGGGTCGCTTCGTCAAATTTGCGGGTGTGATAAAAGATGATCCCCCGCTCAAAATCATCGTATGTTTGTTGTTTCTGATCGATACTGTCTGGGGAGTCTCCATCAAACACCTCATAGACGGAAATCGCTTCTTGGCGTCCTTTTACTTGCACCCGGTCCAAAAAGCGGTAGTGATATATTTCCGGCTGGCGCAATTCGGTCAAGGTTTTTTCACTGATGATGATCGGCGTTTGGTAGAATTTTGTCAAGTCTTCAATTCGGCAAGCGAGGTTTACGGTATCCGAGATGACGGTTGTGTCCATCCGTTTTTCCTCGCCAATGGTTCCCAGAATTAACCGGCCGGTGTGGAGTCCGATACCGATGGAGATGGGGCGGTAACCGGCGCTTTGCCGGTAGGTATTGTACTCCGATAAGTGTTGTTTCATCTCGATTGCCGCATTTAGGGCATCATCGGCAGATTGCGGGAAGAGTGCCATAATCGCATCTCCCACATATTTATCGATAAACCCGTGATGTTTGCGGATAATCGGGCTTGTCCGGCTCAAATAGGAATTAAGGAAGTTGAAGTTTTCTTGCGGTGTCATGCTCTCCGAAAGTTCCGTAAAAAGGCGAATATCGGAGAACAAGATTGTCATTCTCTGCTCAGTTTGATCGCCCAATTTGACGTCAACAATGCTTTCTTTGCCCAAAAATCGGAGAAATTCGTAAGGGACAAAACGCCCGTATGCCTCGTTCAATTTTGCTAGTTGGATATGCGTTTTGATGCGGGCTAACAGTTCATTGCGGGAAAACGGTTTGGTGACGTAATCATTGGCGCCGACTTCAAATCCTTTCATCAAATCGGCGATACTGTTTTTGGCTGTGGCTAAAATCACGGGGAGTTCTGTTGCCGGGTACTTTTGGCGAATTTTCTCGGTCAATTGATACCCATCCATCTCCGGCATCATGATGTCGGTCAAAATCAGATCAAAATCGTGGGTTTGAATCAACTTCCATGCTTCCACTCCATTATACGCGGTTTTAATCTTATAATTTTGTAAAGATGATAGTTTTGTGAGGAGTATCTGGATTGTGCGGTCATCATCGACCACCAGTAACTGAAATGAATCCTCTGCTCGCAACGCTTCCGGTGAGATGGTATCTGCGGTTGCGCGCGGATCAAACTTCGGTTTGAGGATTTCCCCCTGAATCCGTGCGACCTTTTCTTGTAATTCTTTGGAGTAGTGTTGTAAGTCCTGAAAGGTTTTAGCCCGTTGTTCTTCGGCTCGTTTTTTCTCGGTGATGTCCTGAATAATACCGGTGAATAATTGTTGGTCATTCACCCGAGATTCACTGACCGAGAGATAGATCGGAAAAAGTGACCCATCCCGGCGCTGGGCTTTGACTTCCTGCCGGGTACCGATCCACTGCCGGGCGGAGGTTTGTAATAGGTGTTTGATCTGCTCCTCCGGTTGGTTCCGGTAGGGTGACGGTGCTAATACTTTAACGTTTTGCCCGATGAGTTCCTTTGTGCCATAACCAAATATTTCACTCGCCGCCGGATTACAGGATTCAATTACCCCGTCCGCATTGATGGTGATAATACCATCCACAGCAGATTGCAAGATTGACATTACCCGTGCTTCACTTTGGCGCAGTTCTTCTTCCACCCATTTTCGTTCAATAATCTCTTGTTCCAGCCGTTTGTTCTGCTCTTGAAGGTTTTTTTGCAGTTGGCGCAAGGTTACGTGAGTTTTGACCCGTGCTAACACATCCTCACTATGAATCGGTTTGGTAATATAATCGACTGCGCCTACTGCAAACCCTCGCGCCCGATCCGCATTTTGGGAGAGGGCGCTGAGAAAAATCACCGGAATATCGCGGGTGTGCTTATTTGCTTTAAGCTGGCGGGTGGTCTCAAAACCATCGATACCGGGCATCATGATGTCCATCAAAATCAGATCCGGTCGTATTTCCGGCGCCAGTAGAAGTGCCGACTCACCGTCCGCCGCCTCATGGGCACGATAACCGGCTTCTTGTAACAGATAAACCATACCAACCCGCACCGATAAATCATCTTCTACCACTAAAATATGACCCGTAGTGGGGTTTTTATCTGAATCAAACCCATTCATGTCTTCCCAGTGCTCCCAAAGAGTGTCTTGATACTGAATTATAATGGATTCGGAGTCATCAAGCAAGGATGGAAATCTGCCACAAAATCATTGTCTTGAGGTTGATTCATTTTTATTTTAGCGTGTCATCTGGGGTTGTTCCCAATAATCGTTGTAGTGATTTATCAACATGAGGTGGTCAGAACGGGATGTCTCCCTAGATGTTTTGGAAACCGGAGGAGGAGAGGGGTTGTGGAGAATAGAAGTCCTTTTATCCATCATTTTATACAGGAGGATGTGTTATGAGCGTCAAAAAAATTCTGCTGATCACTGGTGATTTTGGTGAGGACTACGAAATTATGGTGCCGTTTCAGATGCTACTCATGGTAGGGCATGAGGTTCATGCGGTCTGCCCGGATAAGAAGGCAGGGGATACGGTCAAGACGGCGATTCATGATTTTGAAGGTGATCAGACATACACCGAAAAGCCGGGGCATAATTTTACCCTCAATTTTGATTTTGATGCCGTTGATCCCGCAAATTACGATGCATTGGTTCTGCCCGGGGGACGCGCTCCCGAATATCTGCGGCTCAACCCGAGGGTGATCGACATCGTGCGGCATTTTGCCGAAAATGATAAGCCGATTGCCTCGATCTGTCATGGTCAGCAGATTTTGGCGGCGGCAGGTGTACTGGAAGGCAAGCTGTGCACGGCATATCCGGCGGTTCAACCGGAAGTTGTTCGCGCCGGTGCCAAATGGGGGGAAGTCAAAGACGGCGCTTCCAATGCCTACACCGATGGTAATCTGGTTACGGCGCCAGCGTGGCCCGCACATCCCGCTTGGATTCGCCAGTTTTTGGAAGTGCTCGGTACCACGATTGAACCCTAATCCGCCTGCGTGAATTTCAGGATATTTTCTCCCGGTGGAGAGACCCTCTCTACCGGGTATTTTTGTTCAAAGGTTGGTAGATGAACCGGGGTGCATAAACGGTTAGGATCAAACCCCGCGCCGCCATGAACAGGAGCATTGCCAACCACAAACTATGATTATCAAGCCACGGGCGGGTCAGGTAATAAACGGGTAGAAAAATCAGGAAGGTACTCACTAGCATGGAATTGCGCATCGGGGGAGTTGCTGTTGCGCCCAGATATACACCATCCCAAATGAAACAAAAACTATTGACTAACGGGGCGATGACCGTCCAAATAAAATAGGACCATGCCATCCAGATTAGGTAATCTTTGTCGGTAAAAAGGTGTAGCAATGATTGACCAAACATAGCGTAACTGATTGAAAAAATAACGCCTAACCCCAAACCCCACACAAAGGAATACCGCACCGCTTGTCGCAATTTGGGGGTATCCTGTGCCCCAATATACATCCCCACCAGACTCTCCGCCGCAAAGGCAAAACCATCAACCCCGAAGGAGAGAATCATCCAAAATTGGAGTAAGATCGTGTTCACCGCCAGTACATCGTCACTGAACGTGGCTGATTCCGCAGTGAAAAACGTAAAGGTGAAAACCACGCAGAGCGTGCGGATGAAAATATCACGATTGACCGCGAAAAACCGCTTGAGATGCTCGATTTCAAGAATTTTTCGGCGGATAATCTGGCATGTATAGCCAGAATAGGCACGCCCATACAGCCCGATGGCAACCACTAGCCCGCTATATTGCGCCACGACTGTGCCCCATGCCACGCCATCGGATTCCATACCGAACCCTTTAATAAACAGCACGTTGCATCCAATGTTAATAAGGTTGGTTACCACTGCCAGTATCAATGGATAACGGGCATTTTGGACCCCCAAAAACCATCCCTGAAACGCATAAAGTGCTAACGATGCCGGCGCTGCCCACATCCGGATGTGAAAATAAATGGCAGCGTGACTTTCTACTTCCGGTGAGGCATCAATCAGGTAAAAACTGATCCGGGTCACCGGTACTTGAACCAAAATCAGGATAAAACTGCAAATCAGTGCTACTAAAAGCGCCCGTACAAGTACCAAAATGGTTTCGTGTTCATCCTTTTTGCCGAATTCCTGTGCGGTCATGCCGGTGGTGCCCATCCGCAAAAAGGCAAATCCCCAATAGATAAAATTGAAGATCATTCCCCCGATGGAGATCGCGCCAAGATGGTAAACGTTATCCAACCGTCCCACCAATGCGGTATCTACCGCGCCCAACATGGGGATGGTCAAGTTACTGAGGATATTCGGGATAGCAAGGTTGAGGATACGTTTGTTCAAGGAGGTTTTTCCGATGCGGATCAGACCCACAGGTCATTTTCAGTACCGCAGTTCCAGCAACGGGCAAATTGCCCTTCAATGGTTTCTCCGCAAGAAGGACATTGCCATTCGGGGAGCGGATCCTTGGTATGGTGTTGTAAGGCGGTTTGAATGATATGTTCTGCTTGTTCCAGATCAATATCCGAGAGTATCCACAGTTCGATCCAGCACTCGTTGACGGGCACTCCACCCGCTAAACCGGGCAGATGCTCGTTTTTCAACATTGCCGGGATGCCATTGGCTTCCAGCACATTTTTGAGATGCCCGATCATCAGGCTATCGGGGGAACTATATACTTTTTTCATGTTTTCTTATCCCAACGGTAATAACTCCCCTCTTCTCTACATGACGGTTTTCAATTCCACATCCAGTCCGCGCAGATGATAAATATCACCCCAAGTAAAAAGGCGCCACCTGCCTTGCTGAACCTGAAAAATATTGATGCTGGCGTTATGGATGCTGAATCGGCGATCAAAAACAATAGGAATATCAATTACATAGCGGAAAATAGAGTCGATGATACCGCCATGCGTCACGACAACCACGGTTTCTCCGGTGTGTTTTTCGGCAATCTGGTTGAGGCAGGTCACGGCGCGATCATATCGCATTTGGAAACTTTCCCCATTGGGGATCACATAGGTAGGGTCACCTGATTTAAAGCCGCGATAGACTTCAGGATAGCGGGTGATCATCTCATCCTTGTTGAGTCCTTCCAATACACCACCGTTAAGTTCGCGGAGTTGGGGGTCTGTGATGATTTCGTGCCCGGTCTGCCCGGCGATAATCTGTGCGGTGTGGTAAGCCCGTTTTAGGTCACTGCTGTACAGCACGGAGAACGCTTCTGTTTTCAGGCGTTCGGCGGTGGCTTGTGCTTGAGCGATTCCTTTCTTATTGAGATCGATATCCAAATGCCCCTGTAAGCGGTGTTCGGCGTTGTAAGCGGTTTCTCCATGCCGGATGAGGATAATTTGAGTTAGCTGCATATGTGACGTTCCGTATTGGTGGGGTGGGTGGTGTGTTCTCTACATCCGAAAGACAGGAAACCGGGTCTCTTGAATGGGGGCATTGAGGCTCATGGAAATGCCTAACGCCAGATATTTTCGAGTTTCCACCGGATCGAGGATGCCATCATCCCACAAACGGGCGGTACTGTAATAGGGACTGCCTTCTCGTTCGTATTTGTCGAGGATCGGCGCTTTGAAGGCGGCTTCCGCATTGGCATCCATTAGGGGTTCCTGCCGGGCGGCAAGCTGGTCCTGTTTGACCGTGAAGAGTACGTTTGCTGCTTGTTCCCCTCCCATCACCGAAATACGGGAATTGGGCCACATCCAGAGCAAGCGGGGATCATACGCCCGCCCGCACATGCCGTAGTTGCCTGCACCATAACTGCCCCCGATTACCAGCGTGAATTTTGGCACAGCGGCAGTGGCAACGGCTTGCACTAATTTTGCCCCATCTTTGGCAATCCCGCCGTTTTCGTATGCCTTGCCGACCATAAATCCGGTGATATTCTGCACGAAGACCAGCGGAATGCCCCGTTGGCAGCACAGTTCGATAAAATGAGCACCTTTGAGAGCACTTTCACTGAAGAGTACGCCGTTATTCGCCAAAATTCCGACCGGATAGCCGTGAATATGGGCAAATCCGCAAACGAGGGTTGTCGCGTAGAGTTGCTTAAACTCGTGTAAACGGCTACCATCGACCAATCGTGCCAGCACCTCGCGGACATCGAATGGTTGGCGGGTATCTTGGGGGATAATGCCGTAAATCTCTTTGGGATCATAGAGCGGGTCTTCGGGAGGTTGGACATCCAGCGAAATTCGCTTTTTGCGGTTAAAGTTTGCCACAACCTCGCGGCATCGTTCGAGGGCATGGTGGTCATCTAGGGCGTAATAGTCCGAAACTCCAGACGTGCGGCAGTGAACTTCTGCCCCACCGAGTTCTTCGGCGGTGACTTCCTCACCGGTTGCCGCTTTGACCAATGGCGGACCCCCCAAAAAGATGGTGCCGTTGCCTTTAACAATGATGTTTTCATCCGCCATGGCCGGGACATACGCCCCACCAGCGGTACAACTGCCCATCACCACCGCAATCTGCGGAATGCCCATACTCGACATTTGCGCCTGATTGTAGAAAATTCGCCCAAAATGATTCCGGTCTGGGAAAACCTCATCTTGCATCGGCAAAAATGCACCGCCGGAATCTACCAGATAAATGCAAGGTAGGTTGTTCTGCTGGGCGATCTCCTGTGCCCGCAAGTGTTTTTTAACGGTGATGGGGTAGTACGTGCCGCCTTTGACCGTCGCATCGTTCGCAACGATCATGACTTCCTGACCGTTTACTACCCCCACCCCCGTGATGATCCCCGCGGCTGGGGCATCGCCGTTGTACATCCCCCAAGCGGCGAGGGGGGAAAGCTCCAAAAACGGGGTATTTTCATCGGTCAATTCGTCGATGCGCTCCCGCGCCGTGAGCTTACCGCGTTTTTTGTGTTTTTCTACTGCTCGCGGCGGTCCACCTTGCCGGATTTGCTTCAAGCGATGTTGATATTCATCGATTAACGTTTGAAAATGAGCGGCATTTGCCTTAAATTCTGGGGAATTCGGGGAAATTTGGCTTTCAATAAGACTCATGTGTCTGTCTCCATCTCGGATAATAGAACGGTAATTTGCCAGCGATGATAATAGGGTGAAACATCGATGCAATGTTATTGCATTATGATACAAATCCAGTGAAACTGCAACGAAAAAATAAAATTTCCCAATTTTTACTAGCAATCTGCTACATCTTGTGTTATAATACCTGCACGATGGATAGCTTACTCTCATTTTTAGTAAAAGGATGATTTGAACATGCGATGGTTTTGGATATTCGCAATATTAACATTCCCGCTGAGTGGGCAGGCATTTACCCTGCTTGGAGCGGCAAATTATGGTGATCTCGCCCAAGGGCATAATGCCAAATCCTTAGCACTGGGGGCGACCTCCGTTGCCGTAGAGACCGGTGCGGCGGCGTTGTTTACCAATCCGGCGGCACTCACCCGTGTGAACCGTGCCTATTCCGAAGCCAGTTTTGGTATCATCTATTCCCGTGAAATTGTCTCGCAGAAAGTGTTTGACTCCTTTGAAAGTACCATTGGTGACGCGGCTATTGCGACGAACAAGACCGTCAATGGGTTTCCCTATTTGGGGGGATTTGTGATCCCGCTAGACCTGTTTGGACTCTCCAAAAATTATGTCGTCAGCCTCGGTTATACCTCATTATACGATTTTCATTATGAACACGAACAGGAAAATCGCGATAGTGAATATCAAATTACCAATACGCTTGCCTATTCTTCTGAGGGGAGTCTCAACAGCTTTTCGCTGGGATTCGCCGCACATCCGTTTCCGGTGCTTTCGATGGGGGCAAGTGTGCACATCTTGACCGGGGAGCACACCATCCATTTTGAGTACGATGACCGGAGTACTTCCGATGAGACTGATGAGGTGTGGGGGATGGATTATGAAAATCTCTCTGGATATAACCTCTCTTTAGGGGTACTTGTCCAGCCGTTGGCGGTGCGAGACCGGTTCACGGTGGGGGCGTATCTCCAAACTCCAGCAGAAATCTCCGGTGACCAGTCGATGTCGGTGGATGTTCTCTCGACAGACCGGCAGGTCACGTACCCCTTGCGGGCGGGCTTGGGAATTGATTATATGCCCCGTAACCCGTTGGTTTCGCGGTTGGTAGCGGATTTTATTTACAATAATTATTCCCAGATGGAAGATGATAACAACCCAGATTTAGATTTAGAAGATACTGTTGAGTTCCATGTGGGGTTGGAACATGTGCTGGCTGAGAATGTGCCGGTACGTATTGGCTTTTACTGGGAACCGACCGCCACCGATAACGATTTGGCAAGTACGTTCTTAACATTTGGTAGCGGATATCAGGTGGATTATTTTATGCTGGATATTGGGGTCAAATTAGGCAAACGAAATTACCGCGATGGGGATGTGAGTTATAACGCAAATAATCAGGCAGTCTTTGACCGCATTCAAATTGAGGATGTCAAAATTGAGGAGACCTACGGGCAACTCATCGCCACCCTAAAATATGGATTTTAATAATGGAATGAAGGAACTCACAAAGCGGCTCTTTGGGGATGCCGCTTTTTTTATTTGGTACTATTTTATTTACTAGAAGGGAGTGTGGTATATTATGGCTTTACCAGCAACCAGTGTTACGACCTTAGAACGGCATATTATTGAACAAGAACGGCGGTTTCCTGGTGCTACCGGACAATTTTCTGGGTTGATGTACAGCCTAACGTTGGCGGCAAAGATTGTCCAAAAGGAAGTCCGACGTGCCGGGATCGTCAATATTTTAGGGCGGTTAGGACGACAAAATATTCAAGGGGAAGAAGTTCAGAAACTGGATGTTTACGCCCACCGCGCCATCTTTGAGGCACTTGACCATACCGGACATTTGTGTGTGATGGCTTCTGAAGAAGTCGATGAGATTATCCCCATCCCGAAGAAATTCCCAGTAGGCAAATATGTATTGAATTTTGACCCCCTCGATGGCTCATCGAATATTGATGCGAATGTCTCCATTGGGACCATCTTTTCCGTACACCGTCGCGTTACGCCCGAAGGAACCCCCGGTACAAAGGAAGATGTTATCCAACCGGGATATAAACAGGTTGCCGCGGGTTACGTGCTGTATGGTTCCAGCACCATGTTTGTTTACACGACCGGCTTGGGCGTGCATGGTTTCACCCTTGACCCCAGTCTAGGCGAATTTGTGCTTTCCCATGAAAATATTCAGATTTCCGATGATAAGAAGATTTATAGTGTGAATGAAGGCAACTATCATTCATGGGATGAAGGCGTCCAGCGGTTTGTGGATTACGTAAAAACGCCCGATAAAGCGACTCGTCGTCCTTATTCCGCACGATATATTGGTTCGTTGGTGGCAGATTTTCACCGGAATCTGCTCTACGGCGGGATTTTTATGTATCCCGGTTCAAAGTCCAAACCACAGGGCAAATTACGGTTATTGTACGAAGCCGCTCCCTTGGCGTTTATCGCGGAACAAGCCGGGGGACGTGCCAGTAATGGTTATCAAGATATTATGAAAATCGAACCCACAGAACTGCATCAGCGAGTACCGCTGTTTATTGGTACCAAGTCCGATGTGGATTTAGTGGAAGAATTTATTCAAGGAAAGCGATAATTCAAATTGATTGAATCCCGTGGTGTGAAAAAACCTCGTTGATGCCAGATCAACGAGGTTTTTTAATGCACCGCGGGCTGATGGCTATTGTCGCCAAATCGTCCAGATGATCCAGAGCCAGCCGGCTAAAAAGCAGACCCCACCAATGGGGGTTATGGCGCCGAGCATCCGCAGACCCGAAAGCGCCAACGCATACAAACTGCCGGAGAAAATCAAAATGCCGGCGGTGAATAGCCAACCCGCGATGTGTATCCCCCTAAACTGACCCGTGGAAACGAGCCATGCCACAACAAACAATGCCAGCGCATGGTACATCTGGTAACGTACACCCACCTCGTAAGTGGCAAGCAACGATTCCGGCAGGCGTGCTTTTAAGGCATGTGCCCCAAATGCACCCAGCGTTACCGCTAAAAGCCCAAAAATGGCACCTAATAACATGAAATGTTTCATTATTGATCCGCTCCCGATGGGTTGTCCAAAATCACTAAATCTACACGGCGATTTTTACGCCGTCCCTCTGCGGTACGATTATCCGCTACCGGACGGTGAAACGAGTAGCCTCGCGCGGATAATCGCTCGGCAGAAACACCATTCTCAATCAGATAATTCATTACATTTGCGGCACGCGCTTCAGAGAGTTTCTGGTTGTACGCATCCGTACCCGTATTATCCGTATGACCCTCTATAAGCACTTTTGGCTCGCGATACACCATCAAAATTCCAGCAATCTTGGCTAAATTGATTTTCAGATCGGGCGTCAGGGTCACTTTATTGACATCAAATAAGATGTCAGACATCGAGATGATCGTCCCCCGCGCATCTTGCCGGACACTGATCAGCTCACTTTCCAACTCCCGGAAACGCCGGTCGGCTTCTGCTTTGGTGCGGATTAACTCTTCCTGTGTTTGATCTAGGGCGTGTTGAGCATGATCCAATGCTTGTTGTGTTTTTTCCAACTCCTGTTTAACTCGGGCAGCATAGCTGCGTTCAAGTTGGTTGATCTGTTCGTGAACGGCGCTTAATTCCTTGAGGGCAAACAGAGTTTGTTCTTTTAGGGATGCCGTTATCACCCGGTTTTCAAGTACACGGAATTGGAGCAGTGCCATTTCGGTCACCAATCCGGCGGTTTCAAATGCGTCCTGTGCGACGGGACTACCGGCTTTTTTTTCGATCCATGTTTTAGCTAAGGCAATTCGTGCCAATGCCAACGGGTATAGATCGACTTCGTGGGTAGCGCCGATTTTGGTCTGTTTTTGATATGCCGCATCGAGTTGTTCGCGATAGTTATCAAGTTGTTGGAGACGTTCAGAAGATACCGGTTCATCTGCCCAAGATACGCTTAGGAGGGTGATCACCATCAACGAGGTTCGTAAAAATTTCATGGCGTTTTCTCCGCTTCCACCTGTTTGAGAATTTCTTTGTAGAGCGAAAGTTGTTCTTCTATTGTTTTCAGCGCGCGGCGCTGTTGGTCGAGATCATATTCGCTTTCGTCAAAATCCCGTTTGAGGAGGGCGAGTCGATAGAGCAGGACGGCTCGATCTAAGAGTTTTCGTGTCTCTTGGTTTTTACCGGTTTGGATGAGCGCGTGTGCTTGAGCGAGCAAGGCGTCCGCCTCTGCTACATCAGACGTTATCACGCCTTGTTCGGCACAACTTTGCTGTAGTACCTCCGCTTGATGGCGGAGCGTCAGGTATAGTTGCTGTTCGGGCACATTTATCCCGCCACAACCGGAGAAACTGGTGCAGATCATCAACAAAAGAATATGACGCATTGGTTTAAACCGCCGTTATTGTATTGGTACGGAACTCATGGATCATTTGGTCGATCACATCATCAAATGAATTGTTTTTCTGGAAAGCATGGCGCTGGCGAATGTACCCGGGTGCATAAGCGGTCATGAGTTGGTCGATCAACTCCAACTCGGCTTTACATCCCAATTTTTCGGCAAAGGGCAGACATTGCTCTAGGACTTTTTTCAGATTTTGTTGGACGGGTTGCTGGTCGCCGCGATCATTGATGATGATGTTGGCATCGCGTCCCCAGCGGCAGCCTCGCCATTTATTCTCCCGGATGATCCATTGTTTGAGGAAAGGCATTTCTTCGCCTTCGGTGTACCGGCTACAGAGCATCGCCACTAGAGATTGTACCAATGCCGTGATGGCGAGGACTTCCTGTAACGTACCGACGCCATCACACATCCGTAATTCAATCGTTCCAAAACCGGGGTGGGGGCGGATATCCCACCAAATTTCCCGAACACTTTCGATGGTACCGGCGCCGATCAAGGTGCGCATGAACCGCAAAAACTCATTCCAATTATCCAGATGATAGGGCAGACCGGCGGTCGGCATACTTTCAAACACTTTTGTTCGTACGGATGCCATCCCGGAATCTTCACCTTCCCAATACGGTGAACTGGCGGAAATCGCCAAAAAATGAGGGATATAGCACGCCAACGCATTATTGACCGCAATCGCATGTTCGGCACTGGGTACGCCCACATGGACGTGCAAGCCAAAAATCAATAAGCGGCGCATGGGGAATTGAATCCGTTCCAACAGGGCGTGATAACGTTCTTGTGGGGAGAGTTTCTGGTCTTCCCAACAATCCGTGGGATGGGTCCCCCCACCCATGACTGCTAACCCCATTTGATCGGTGACCTTGAATAATTTATCCAGTTGCCATTCCAAATCCCGTTGAACGGCTTCCACATCTTCACAGACATTTGTGATGACCTCGATGTTGGATTCTACCAGTTCATTTTTTGCTTTGACCCCTTTGGGGATGTTGGCAATAATCTGTGATGCCGCTGGGGCTAAGTGCCGGGTTTGGGGGTCGATAATTTGCAGTTCTAACTCCACACCAACCGAGTGGGTGGGTGAGCTATTAAA
>RFFQ01000120.1 GCA_003697105.1 Gemmatimonadota bacterium
GATCACCAAGATTTTTTTTGATTCCTAAGGAACGTTGGTAATAAGTCAGAGCAAGATCATAGTCACCTTGTGCCCGATAAATTGCCCCCATATTATCGTAACAGCCTGAGATGCGATTATAGTCACCCAAATGCTCAAAGTAGGAAAGGGAACGTTTATAGCATTCCAACGCTTGATCATATTCACTTTGATAGTGGTAAAAGGTACCCATTCGTAAAATGGCATTCGCTAAACCGCGGGTATCTTTTAATTGTTCATAGAGGTTTAGTGCCTGATTACACGCCTGAATTGCATCGGCATACTCACCTTTAACTCCCTTTAGCAAGCCTACCATATTGTATGCATCTGCAACGCCCTTGGTGTAATCAAGTGAACTTGCTAAACTTAGCGCTTGGTGGCCATAGTCTTCTGCCTGTGATGGATCGGAACGAAAAAGTGCATAACTTAGTTGGTTTAAGACATCGACTCGTTCTTCTTTAGTGGCAGTCTGGAGTTTGGCTTCCAACTCTTGGATTTGGCTCATCTCACCTCCATCAGGTGGTAAAAAGTGGAATGGATTGATCCCCCTGGGGGAACCACACCGTCACGGTAGTTCCATGACCGGGTTGGCTTTCGACCGTAATAGTTCCTTGATACGCCATAACGATCCGCTGAATCGTATATAATCCTAATCCCGAGCCGGTTTCGGTTTTGGTGGTGAAAAAAGGTTCAAACAGATGCGCTTTTACGGAGTCTGGCATCCCGCACCCATTATCCACAACTTGGATTTCAACCCCATCATTCAGCGGCCGCATAAACACGTCTATGGTTGGCTCAGAACAGTTTTGAACCGCATCTACCGCATTCATCAATAAGCCGATAAAAATTTGCCCAACTTCTCCACGTTTTGCCGTCACTTCAAGGGTGTCGGTGTCAAAATGTTCAACAATGTGAGCATGATCCAGTTCATCCTGATGAATTCGGTAGACCTCCCGAAACACCTCTACGAGATTCAATCGACCCAATTTACCACTCTGCTCACCGACCAAACCTTGCAAATCGTGGACAAGTAATTTTGCCCGGGTAGCGGCTTCTTGCACAATTTCTGCCGCGCGCCGCTGTAAATTATATTCAGCGCGGTAATGCTTGAGATATGCGTCCAGATAATGCCCCTCATCGTCGGATTCCCACGCTTCCCAGATCAAAGCCTCATTCAGCGGTTCAAACCTCATAATATGTTCGATGGGTGCCGTCAATCCGCTGAGAATATTGTTCAGTTTGTGCGAAATCATAGCGGAGAGTTTGCCTAATGTGGCTAATTTTTCTTTTTCGATCCGGTCTGCCTGTGCCTGAATGAGTTGGGTCTGAGCTTCGACCAATTTCACATTTTGATCCTCTAGTTCCCGGTTCAGTTCCTCCAATTCCGCATTTTTCACGCGCAGCAATTCCGCTTCTTTACGGGACTGCTCAACCTGATAGACCACTTGCAAATTTTGGAATTTCCGTTCAGAATTATCGTTAACGACTTCGCGATCCAATTCATAAAACCGTTTATAATGTTCCAAGGCGTGACCCAGATCGCCCATAGCCTCGTAAACTTCAGATAGCGCCCGGTGGGCGGTTGCCCAGCGCGGTTTCTCGGCGGTCTCCTCATAAATCTGGAGTGCCTGTTGCAAATAAGTCAGGGCGTCCTCGTAGCGCTCTTGCTGGTTATACAGAGCGCCGATATTTTCCAAAACATGGGCTTCTCCGGAACGATCACCCAATTTTCGTACGGCTTTTAAGCACCGCTGATAATGTTCTACGGATCGCTCATAGTTGCCCAAATTACCAAACGCGACACCTAAGTTGAGCTGAACATCGTTCCGTGCCCGCAGATTACCCACTTCAATAAAGATGCGATCACTGGCTTCGTAATATTCAATGGATTTTTCGTACTCGCCTAAGCCATCACAATACAACACCCCCATATTCATCAGGGCGATCCCCTCGGTCTCTTTGAGCTGGTACTTCTGGCTTAAATCGATCACGTCTTGATAATATTTCCGGGCATTTTCCTGATCGCCCAAATGCCAATTCATCACGCCGATTCCGTTTAAGGCGCGGATTTCACCTTGCACATTTCCAGCACGTTGGTAAATGTGAAGGCAGGTCATCAGGTGTTCCAATGCACCCGCATAATCTCCGAGTGCCCGACATACCCAAGCGATGTTCATCAAGAGTTGCCCGTGTCCTTCGGCATCATCCAATGTCTCGAACAATTGCAAGGCTTGGTCTCCCAATGCTAATGCTTTTTCATATTGGGCAAGCCGTCCATACGCTCCGGTCAGATGCGCCAAACTTCGGGCATATCCCACTGGATACGCAATAGATTTCGCCAAATGCAACGCTGTCTCAGCCGTCGCCAGCGCTTGGTTGGGATCAACCCGGTTGAATTTCAACGCCAGCTCATTCAACAGGTCCACCTTTTGCCGGTCATCATTGGCATATTCTACCGCAAGTTGTAATTTTTTAATATCACCGTCAACCATAATAAATATCCCTCATAATATCTCGCCAGTCTGGATTCATACTATACGGTATCTTTCAGTGCTAAAATTGACTGTAACCCTTTCTGCAAAGAGGCATACGTTTTTACGTTACTCAAATCCACCCCAATTTGGACAAGGGTCTGCGCCACCACCGGCGATAATCCCACCAACATACAATCTGTACCGAGCAGACGTGTGGCTTCTACCGTTTTGATCAAATAATTTGCCACTTCGGTATCAACGACCACAACTCCGGTAATATCGATAATCAGATGTTCACTAGCGGTTTCTACGATTTTTGTAAGAACATTTTCCATGATTTGAGCGGCACGCCGGCTGTCAATCGTACCAACAACAGGCAGCACCAACACACCATCCCAAATTTGGATAACCGGTGTCGAGAGTTCCATCAGCGCCGACTGCTGCCGCTGGATAACGTTCATGTTTTCTCGCAATTCAGCTTCATATCGTTTTTGCGCAGAAATATCGACGACCGTGCCAATCGTCGCTGGGATGCCGTCGAGTTCGATCAACTCTGCCCGTAGATAAACAGGGATGCTTCGCCCATCTTGATGCAGCATCTCAATCTCATATTCATCGGGAACATCTTCACCGGCGAGGCGGCGCCGATTCCGTTCGAGAATCAGGTCAATATATGCAGGAGCAATGGAATCCGTCATACCACGCCCAATGTAATCTTCGGGAGAACCTCCCAAAAGTGTTGCAAAAGAAGGATTGACATAAATAACCCGCCCCTCTTGCACGACAAACACACCTTCATGGATAGTGTTAATTAGCCGTTCATAGAATTGTGGTGAACCGTGAACTACTGCTGTGGAACTCACCTTGAACTCCTTTCCGCTATCCCACCGGAATACCATTGATCGGTTTCAAATCAGGGAAAATAGCCGACGTGCCGTAAATGTCCAAAAAATAAAGAAGAATAATTTACTCAAAAATTATACCATAAAACCGCAAAAACCCTTCTGTTCCATTTCGGAAAAAAGAGGGGTTTAGAGTACAAAAAAAAAGCCTCGCACCTTGCATGAAATTCGTCACTGAAAAATTATTGAGCAGGGTTTTGAATTTGATTCACCAGATCATCATACCATGCTTGCCCATACTGCCGGATTAAAGCCGGTTTAACAAATTCATATAGCGGCTTACCTAAAATCTTACCAAAAGTACAGCCTGAGGCACAAATATACCAGCGATGATAATGCAACGTCTCATACGAGTCGAACCGGTGAATTTGTAACGGGTAGAGATGGCAATAGATAGGCTTTTGAAAGCGGGTCTTTCCTGCAATAAACGCAAGTTCAAAGGCACATTGCAAAACTCCAGTGTCATCTCGAACCGCATAGGCACACTCTTTTTGATTCACCGTTGGGAGGACCCATTGTCCGGTGTTATCCTGAAGAACCAACCCTTCACGTTCGATTTGTTGGTATCCGGTCTTGGTTAGATAGGGTTTTACCGACTCAAAGGCGTGTTCAATCTGCTCAACCTCGCCCATCTCAAGGGGTGTTCCGCTATCTCCAGAGGCACAGCAAGCGCCTTTACACCGCGCCAGATCGCACGTGAACAACACCGTCGTAATTTCATTGCCAACCAACACGTTATCAACCACATACACTGGAAGACACAACCTCCCCAAAGTTCGTTATGTCATTCACCGCCCCAAATCTCCAACACATTGCCTGCGGGATCACAAAACCGAAACCAGAAGTCTCCCCACCCCTGGTTTAAGGCACACCCGGCACTAATTTTACTCCGCTAGAGTGCATTTGTTCCGCCATGAACCCTTCTAAAAACCCCTCTTCGTGCGGAAGTGATACACCCGCTTTTCCCCGATACGGAGAAGGCCCCGAAGAGGGGTTTAACGCCCGATACGTCATTAAAAGAAATCGCCTAAGCTGTGACGATACGTTTCGATAAGCCCTTCCACAAACAGATGGATCCGGGTTTCCTCATTCAGACGAATCACCAGGGAATCACCCCCCACAACCCCAATCTCCTGCAATGGTACCCCATACTGACCGGCTAGATCACGAACGTTTGGCTGATTCGCGGCGGTGCAAGTCACGAGAAATCGGGATTGGCTTTCACCAAACAACATCGCATCCACGCGAATACCGGTAGCGAACTGGATGTCTGCACCCACGCCACCGTGAATCGCACACTCGGCGAGCGCCACGGCGAAGCCACCATCCCCCACATCATGCACCGATTGAACCCAACCGGAACGAATCATTGCCAACACCGCTTGTTGGGTACGTTGCTCCAGAGCCAAATCCAGTTGGGGAACATCACCGCGAACCATGCCGTGAATCTGCTCTAAATATTCCGAGGCACCCAGTTCTGCTTTTGTTTCCCCCACCAACAGAATCCGGTCTCCCTGATTTTTGAAGGCGGGCGTCATGACATGCGTCAAATCTGGGATCAAACCGACCATGCCAATCATCGGTGTGGGGTAGATAGCGCCATGCGGAGTTTCGTTATACAAACTGGCATTACCGCTAATGATCGGAGTATTCAGGGCACGGCAAGCATTCGCCATCCCCTGCAAGGCGTGTTGCAATTGATAGTAAATATCCGGTTTTTCAGGGTTGCCAAAATTAAGCCCATCGGTGACGGCAATCGGTTCCGCACCACAGGCGACCAGATTTCGGGCGGCTTCAGCGACCACAATTTCCGTTCCGCGTTCTGGATTCAGATAGACATACCGCCCATTGCTATCCAAGGTGATAGCTATCGCCTTATTTTTACCCTTAAGGCGGACAACAGCGGCATCCGCACCCGGTTTGACTACCGTGTTCGTCTGCACCATGTGGTCATATTGCCGGTAAACCCACTCTTTGGAGCAAATATTGGGGGACGCCAAGAGTTGTAACAACACGGCATCCAAATCATCGGGAATACCAACATCTTCCATCTTAAAAGATCGGGTTTCGCGCAAATATGCCGGTTCGATACTTTGACGGGTGTAAGTTGGGGCTTCCGAAAGAGACTTCGCCGGGACTTCTCCGACAACCTCCCCGCCGGAAATAACTCGAATCATCCCGTCACCGGTCACGCGCCCAAAGGTGACGGCGTGTAAATCCCATTTGTGGAAAATCTCATTTACCTGATCTTCTTTGCCTTTCTCCACAATCAAGAGCATCCGTTCTTGTGATTCTGAGATCATCACTTCTGCCGGCGTCATACCAGATTCCCGCTGGGGCACTTTATCAATATCGATTTCAATCCCGGTACCCGCTTTTGCCGCCGTTTCGGACGTGGAGGAAATAATACCGGCCGCGCCCATATCCTGTACCCCAATGACAAAATCCTGTTGAAACGCTTCCAGACAGGCATCAATCAGCAATTTTTCCATGAAGGGGTCACCCACTTGAATCGCCCCGCGTTCATCGTCTTCTGTATCCAATTCCTTGGAGGCGAAACTTGCCCCGCCGACACCATCTCGTCCGGTCCAATTCCCGACAATCATCACGGAATTGCCGACACCCGCCGCGGTGGCACTTTTAATCTCACTCTTTTTCATCAACCCCACACACATGGCATTGACCAGCGGATTCCCCGCATAGGCTTCCGAAAAATGCACCTCTCCACCAACCGTGGGGATGCCCACACAATTCCCGTAATCACCAATCCCCCGCACCACTTCTGCCATGAGGTAGCGGGTGTGAGCGCTCTCTTCCAATCGACCAAAGCAGAGCGAATTCAGGCAAGCTATTGGAAATGCCCCCATCGCCAGAATATCGCGAATGATGCCCCCCACACCCGTTGCCGCCCCCTGATACGGTGCAACTGCAGAAGGGTGATTGTGGCTCTCCACTTTGAAAGTGATAACCTCATCATCCCCAATATCGACAATCCCAGCGTTCTCACCCGGACCTTGTAAAACCCGCGTACCGGTGGTTGGTAGTATCTTAAACAACGGACGCGTATTTTTATAACCGCAATGTTCCGACCACATCACCCCGTAAAGTGCCAGTTCCACGTCATTGGGTTCTCGCCCCATATCCGCAATAATGTGTTGATATTCGTCGTCACTCAACCCAACCTGATGCCAACGTTTTTCCATTGTATGAATCCTATTACATTTGAGTACATAAAAGAGCATTTTGCTCGCTAAAACTAGCATAGTCACCGCAAAACGTCAACGTAAAAATCGGTAACGTCCGGTCTATTATTGTCGATTTCTCTTGACGAATGGTACGGAATTACCCATTTTTGCCCCCAATTCATTTTGAAAACCATATCACTCCAGTTCAGGACAAATTCATGCGTAGTGTGGGTGAGTTCGCCGAAAAAGAAAAAGCACTCCAGTTTGGAACATATCTCGCCACACAAGGTATCGAGAACGAAATCCGCAAAGATGGAGCGGATTTGTGGGGAGTTTGGGTTTACCAAGAAGCACATGTCGAAACCGCCCGAACCGATTTTAATCTCTACCGGGAAAATCCGCAGCATCCCAAGTTCAAAATCGCGCTAAAACACGATACCTTACTCGGCAAAATTCCGGCTAAAAAAGAAAACACATCACCGCCAGCAAACGATAATGTAATCGATATGCGCGAACGATGGGCTTCTGGGCGTATCGGCGGCGATACATACTTGACCAAAATGGTGATCATAGCTTGTGTCGTGACGTTTATCTATACCGAGTATATCGACCAACATAATGCGGTTTTTAATCTGTTGCGCACCAGTTACCGCATGATTAGTGCGGGTGAAATCTGGCGTTTTGTCACCCCCATTTTTTGGCACGGTGATGTCTTCCACATTCTGTTCAATATGTACTGGTTACATCACTTTGGCGGGATGATTGAGGTCCTTAAAGGAAAGCGTTTTTATCTCATGCTGATGTTAAGTGCCGCTATCATTTCCAATTTCGGGCAATATTTCTTGGTTGGACCGTATTTTGGGGGGATGTCCGGGGTTGTTTACGGTCTATTTGGCTTTATCTGGATGAAATCCCGCTTTGAACCTTTCAGCGGGTTCTTCATTGATAAGGTACTGGTCATCTTGATGATGGGCTGGTTTGTCGCGTGTTTTGTGGGGATTATCCCCAATGTAGCAAACTGGGCGCACGGCTTTGGCTTGCTGGTGGGTGTGGTGTTCGGATATGCCCCGACAGCATGGCGAAAGCGGAAATAAATCGTCCCCCCCCCTACCCCCAACCGTATTTTGGACATCAACCTGCTTTGAAGCAGGTTTTTTATTTATGACCTCTCCGGGTGCGTTCCATAATTGACAGATCACCGCCGAAGTGTTACCATAAACAACCTGAGTCAAATCCGATTCTTACGTCCGCCAACAAGGATACCACAATGAATGTGCTCGTCATTGATGATGATATTAAAATTCGGGGATTATTAGAAAAATTTTTAGTAGCAAAAGGGTACACCGTTACCTTAAAAAAGAACGGTACAGAAGGGTTAGAAGCGTTTTCGCAAGGGAATTATGAGATTGTCATCCTTGACATTATGATGCCCCACATGGATGGGTACGAACTTGCCAGACGCTTGCGGGGTATCCCCGGTACAGAAGATACCTTTCTCTTGGCAATGACCGCCTATGATTCCCCAGATGTATTGCAAAACATTTTAGATGCTGGCGTCGATGATTACGTCGCTAAGCCATTTAAGTTGAGGCTGTTAGATGTCCGTTTGAAAATTGCCGAAGAACGTATTGAAGGACGCATCCGCCGCCGTGCCGCCGAACAAAAACTGGCACAACAAAATCGATTGCTCCAAAAAGAGATCGCCATCCGCCGCCGGATTGAACAACAGCTCCGCAAACTGGAAAAAGCCATTGAGACGGTGGAAGTCGGGGTGACCATCACGGACCCCACCGGTAAGATCATCTACATCAACCCAGCAGACGCCCATATGCACGGCTATTCGGTGTCCGAGCTGATCGGCAAAAACGCCAGTATCTTTGGCAAAGCCGAGTCCCGGCGGGAAATGAAAGTAAGTGAATTTGCCCGCGCCGAAAATTGGAAACGCGAATCGGTCAATGTTCGGAAGGATGGCTCTGAATTTCCGGTACAACTGGTGTCCAGCCACGTCAAGGATGAAAACGGTAATCTGATCGGCATGGTGACGGTCAGTGAAGACATTACCGAGCGTAAAGAAGCGGAACGTAAACTTCTGGAAGCCCTCCGCCATCTGGAAGAACTCAATCAGGAAAAAACCGAAATTTTGGGGATTGTCTCACATGACCTTAAAAACCCATTGACCACCATCATTGGTAATGCCCAAATGGTGACCCAACTCGGGCTGGAACCCTTTACCGCCGAAGACCTCCTTAGCATGTTCCGCGACATCGAAATCACCGGTAAACGCATGTTCAACCTGATTGAAAATCTGCTCGATCTGAACCGGCTCGAATCCGGCAACCTGAAATTGGAATTGGAAACCACCGACCTCCGCGAATTGGTTCAATATGTGGTGAGCAATCATCAAGTTGCCGCCCAACAAAAATCGATTGAACTTCATCTGGAGCTACCCTCTCAACCCCTTGAGATTTACACCGATCCGGACGCCGTTGTCCAAATACTGGATAACTTGATTTCTAATGCCATCAAATACTCACCACCCGGAAAGAATGTCTTCATCCGTAGTCTTTATCACTCCGAACGAATCCGTTGTGAAATTCAGGATGAAGGTCAAGGTTTAACCGAAACCGATATGCGCCAGTTGTTCGGTAAATTTGCGCGGCTCAGTGCCCAACCCACCGGAGGAGAGCACTCCACCGGTTTAGGCTTATCGATTGTGAAAAAATTAACCGAATCCTTACACGGCACAGTCTGGGCAGAAAGTGCCGGTAAGGATCAAGGCAGTACATTCATCTTGGAACTTCCCCGAACCATCACCACACCATGAAGCACCTCATCGAGGCTCCCCGAACTGGGCATCACCATATTTTTTTGGAAGGACCCGCCGGCGCGGGCAAAACCTGCCGGATGATCCAACGGCTCGCCCACCTGATAACTAACGGCATCACGGGCTACTCCATTTTAGTCTTAGTGCCCGACCGGAGCATCGGACAACGGTACGAGGAAGCCCTTATTCAAATGGAATTGGGCGCCTACGGGCGGGTTGACATCCAGACCTATTATGGGCTGGCAACTCGATTGGTGCGCACATTTTGGCCGCTGGTCGCGCAGGATGCGGGGTTCACCTCACCCGAAAAACCGCCGGTCTTCCTCACGTTTGAAACCGCACAATACGTCATGGATCAATTAATCGCCCCTCGTTTGGCGCAAGGCTATTTTGAAGACCTCAATCTCCGCCCACAACGGATCGTCTCCCAGTTAATTGATAACCTCAACAAAGCCGCCATCAACGGGTATTCCATTGAAACCATTGAAGAGCGCCTGAGCCGGGTCTGGATGGGTAAAACAGACCGGTTGCGGCATTACCAGCAGGCACAAACATGCATCACGGAATTTCGCCGCCATTGCCTAAATAGAGGTTTGCTAGACCTCTCACTGACCGTTGAAATCTTTCACCGACATTTGGTCAATAATCCCACATTTTGGACTTACTTTACCGGACGTTACCAGCATCTGCTGGTTGATAATCTGGAAGAGAGCGTACCGGTCGCCCAAGATTTGATCCGCCGCCTACTACCCATGATGAAATCCGCCGTGGTGGCATACGATACGAACGCCGGATTTCGGGTCTTTTTGGGGATTGATGCCGAAGGAGCATACCAAATTCGGGAGATGTGCACAGAGACCATCACCCTAACCGAAAGCGAGACCTCCAACCCCCACCTAAGTGCTTTTGCGGGTAAAGTTGGGGAATATCTCCGCCAATTTCCGTTGGTGACTCGTAAAGGAGACCCTAAAAAAGCCATTCGTTGCCTGATTCAGGAGACCTACCGTGCCAAGATGATCGAGCGCGTGGGACAGGAAATTACCCGTCTCGTTCGGAAAGGCGTTCAAGCCGGCGATATTGCCGTTGTGGCGCCCTATGCGGATGGGGTATTGCGCTTCAGCCTGAGCGAAGAGTTCCGCAAGCAGGACATCCCCTTTCAAGTGGTGCGCCGCTACGAAAGTTTACAAGAAGAACCCATTGTCCGTGCCGCCCTGACCATCGCGGCGCTGGTGCATCCTACGTGGGACGTTGATATGAGTCCTTTTCCGCACCCGTATGATGTGGCAGAAGCGATCACGGAGGTCATCAAGGAGATTGACCCCGTGCGAGCGGCATTGCTCGTTAAACGGTTGTACGATCCAAAAACAAAGCAGTTGAAACCTGCCAGCAACATAAAAAACCCCGAACGCATCGGCTTTGCCAATTTAGAGCGATATGACACCTTACAAACGTGGATTTGTAACTGGCAGCAAAAGGCGGAAATACCGTTTGACCACTTTTTGCGCCATCTATTTGAGTTTATTTCGCAACCCGAATTAGACCCGCGCAAAGCCAGCGTTTACGCCAAATTGGTCGCCTCTGTGGAGTGGTTCAAAGAAGCCGCTCCGGGGATGGGTATTGAGACCCATCAGGTTGGGCAGCATTACCTTCAGATGGTTTATAAAGGAATCATCAGCGCGCAATATCTTTCCAACCAAAAGATAGATGAACAGGCAGTAACGCTGGTAGCGCCGGTTTACAGCTACCTGTTGAGCGGGCATCATGCCCGGTTTCAGTTTTGGCTGGATGTGGGGTCAACCAGTTGGTGGGAGCCCCCCCACCAACCGTTGACCAACCCCCATGTGCTGGCGCGCCGGTGGGATGCCACCGAAAAATGGACGGATGCCGTCGATTATCGCTTGCGGCAAGAGGCACTGTTTAAAATGGTCAGTGGCTTAATCCAACGGTGCCGGGATGGCATTTACATTTGCACCAGTGATCTGGAAATAACCGGTGAACCCCAAGATAGCCCGCTATTACGAGCCGTGCAGAATATTTTACGAGCTAAAAAATGAATACAAACCCTGACTTCAACATCATAAGCACCATAACCGTTGGGCAGATATAAACCCCACAAGTGATTATGGCAGACACACTTTTTAATTGGCTGATAACCCACCACTACAGCCCGGTGCTCGCCAAGGCACTCACCAGCATGATCCTCATCATCGGGTTGATTTTATTCGGCGCGTTGGTCGATGTGGTGATGAAATACGGGGTTCGTCCTATTCTGCTATTTCTGTTTGCGCGTGTAGAGCCGTACTGGATTACCCTTTTGCGCGAACACCGCTTTTTCCGCCATCTGGCGGGGATTGTTCCACCGGCACTTATCTATGTTATTGCCGAGGAAACGCTGCAAATCCAAGGTCGATTATTACAGGTCATCCAGCAGATGACGCTGGTTTACATCATTTTTGGCGTAACCATCGCTATTTTTGCCTTTCTGCATGCGCTGGTTGAGTATTACCAACAGGAAAATCTGTTTACGCACATTCCGCTCAAAAATGTGGCGCAGGCGGTCCAGACCATCATGGTCGTCATTGCACTGGTACTGATGGTCTCGATCCTATTCGATCAGCGCCCCTTTGAGATTTTAGGTGGTTTGGGGGCATTTACCGCCGTCATCTTGTTGATCTTCCGGGATCAAATATTGGGATTTATCGCCGGCATCACTATCGCCGAAAATAAGATGGTCATTACCGGGGATTGGATCGAAATGCCCAAATATGACGCTAACGGCGATGTGATTGAAGTCGCGCTGATGACCGTAAAAGTACGAAATTGGGACAAAACCATTACCACCATCCCGACCTATGCCCTCATTCAGGAATCATTCCGAAATTGGCGCGGCATGTTTGAATCCGGCGGGCGGCGAATCAAACGCCCCATCTATATCGATGTAACATCCATCCAGTTCTGTACTACCGAAATGTTGGCTCGATTCCGGCAAATTGAATATATTTCCGATTATATTGAACAGATGGAATCCGACGTTACCACCTACAACACCACTTACCAGATCGACCTAAGTCACCCGGTCAATGGTAAGCGGTTAACCAACTTGGGCACCTTCCGAGCTTATGTAATGGCGTACTTACGGCGCCATCCCCACCTCCGGCAGGATATGCCGGTGATGGTACGCCAATTAGAGGTGACCCCCATGGGTATTCCGCTTGAAATTTATACCTTTTCAGCAGAAACCCAATGGGAAACCTACGAAGCCATTCAGGCGGATATTTTCGATCATTTACTAGCAATTGTACCGGAATTTGGCTTACGGGTATTCCAACAGCCGAGCGGTACGGATATTCGAGTACTATTATCAACATCATCAGAAAGTGAGTAATAACCCGTGAAAAAACATGATCTTCAAGTCGGTGTGTGGCTCCTAACCGGTTGCGCGATGATCTTCACGATGGTGGTCATTGGTGGCATCACCCGGTTGACCGGATCGGGGCTATCTATTGTCGAATGGAATGTCATCATGGGCACGATTCCGCCCCTCAACGAGCAGCAATGGCAAGAGACATTTGAAAAATATCAGCAATTTCCCGAATATCAGGAACATTATAAAAATCGGATGGATTTAGCCGCTTTCAAACAGATTTTCTGGTGGGAGTATTTTCACCGGCTATGGGGCAGATTGATGGGCATCGTTTTCCTGATCCCGTTTATCGTATTTTTACTGCAAAAAAAGCTGACTCGGCGGCAGATCAAGCAGTATCTGTTGATTTTTCTACTGGGAGGAGCGCAAGGGTTTTTAGGCTGGTTTATGGTCAAGAGTGGCTTGGTAGATATCCCGCGAGTAAGTCATTATCGGTTAACCGCGCATTTATATTTGGCATTTTTGCTGTACAGTATTACCTTCTGGTTTGCCTTAGACCGGCTACTACCGCAAACCGTTCATACCCCCCACCCAGAGCGGGATACACCCAGTTTGCGGTATTTTTCTTGGGGGATCGTCCTATTAACCGTGATTCAGATCGGATTTGGCGGGTTTACTGCCGGACTCAAAGCGGGCTATTTGTTTGGCACATTCCCCAAAATGGGTGGCGAGTGGGTCGCCTCCGGCATTTGGATGATGTCTCCGGCATGGCTAAATGTGCTGGAAAACCCAATCATGGTGCAATTTATCCACCGCTGGTTGGGAATCATCGTTTTTGCCACCATTTTAGCATTGTGGATCGTCACCTTTTCGCGTAAATTACGTTCAATTCAAAAAATGGGAATCCATATTTTATTAGGGGTTAGTATCCTGCAAGTGCTGATGGGCATTTTCACGATAGTGTGGCGGATGCCGGTGGCATTAGCCGTGGCACACCAAGCCGGTGCCCTATTGTTACTAACAGCAAGTTTGTTTGTAAGTTATCAATTTAAACGCTGATGTGACCCATTTTATGTGTAAGCAACTCTCTTTTATAATCAGTTTTACAATACTGTTCAACAGTGTCATTAGTACCGCAAGTACGCAATATGTGCCTTCACGGCAGGTCAAGACACTCCAAAATGCCTTTGACTTCATGAAGATGTCGCAACCGGATACTATCATCTTGAAAGCCGATCATAACGAGCCATCTACATTTTTGACCGTCGAGCATAAATCGCTCACCTTAATCGGAAAAAATGACAAACGCCCCCAAGAACACGCCCGCATCATGGCAACAATCCTGTTAGCTGGCTGTGAAAAAGTGGTGATCGAAAACATCATCTTTGAAAACAGCGCGCTAATATTCAGGGGTGCAGGTGACGTGGAACTGGAACTCCGCAATTGTAAATTTACCAGTAGCAATTATCGTAAATTAGACCTCTCCCGTTGCCGCTCCATTTTGATCGACCGGTGTGAATTCACTAACATGGATGTGGTCTATAAATCCCCCAACCCCACCCAACCGCTCCGCTTGGATTATCTGCAAATTACCAATAGCATCCTGAACGGGAGTGCCTTGCGCCTCTCACATACCGGAAACAGGCACAATAATGCCTTTATTCTACTTTCGTGGAATTTTTTTACCAACACCAGTTTATACCTGATGAAAATTGAACCGAAGGTGGAGTTGTTTTCAAATATCTTCAAATTTACCAGTAACTTCAACTTTATCAACCTATTTAACTGTGACAAAATCCACCTGATTCACAACGTCTTTTACAATTTTCACCAAACCGGTGTCGTTTGCGCCGAAAACAATTTGGTGCGAATATCCAGTAATATTTTCTATTCGGATCAACTGGAAGGAACGTTCCTCGCGGTGGATGGAGACGGCAGTGTTCATCTGAAATACAACAACATCTACCTGAAGCATAACGGCACCGTACTCAACAACGGGTTTTCGCAGCAATGTGTAAACAAAGGTGGCAATGTCTATTTTGATCCCGAATTTCGGAATCCAGACCGGAATGATTTTCGATTAAAGCCACGTAGCATCAAATTTATCGGTGAATACGGGCAACTGATGGGCATTTATTCCGATACAGAGCGCATCTTTATGCTGAGTGATGCCGATATTCAAGCCCTCAAGGAAAATGGATTACCCCTCGCGATAAGTTTTGAGTTAACGTATTTGAAAGATCAAAAATTCAAATCTGTAGAAGAATTTAGAACCGCCTTAAGTGACATTTTACCGGTGGAATCGGGCACATACTGGCTACAAATCCGCAACCGTGCCCGTAAGTTTGTGTATCATTATCCTCAAGCCCCCATTATGGCAATCACCCTCACGCCGGAAACGCGGGTATCGCTCGCGCCCCGCACAATGTGGCCTCCCGTTAAACCGGTGGAAACATCAATCGTATTTTCGACCCCTGAGGATAAAAGGGTCGTTACCGGCTTGCTGGTGGGGATGATATTGGTTATCGGGATTGTTGCTGCCGGTGTCATTGCTTTAGGAAGAGCCGCTGCAGGCATATAAAAGGAGAATGCGATAGTGTCCCACCCCTACTGGATCGAACCTCAACGTGTCACCTTACCTTACGAATTTACCACGGTGGTGGGTGGTCATCCGCTGATTGCCCAGATTCTCTATCAGCGGGGAATTACCGAGCCGCGAGCAGCGCAAGAATTCCTGAACAGCGATTTCTACCAACCGGCGGATCCGTTGGAATTACCGGATTTAGAACAAGCGGTAAACACGCTTCGGCACGCCAAAAAAGCGGGATGGCGCATTTGTGTTTGGGGGGATTTTGATGTCGATGGGCAGACCTCCACCACACTGTTGGTTGATGCACTCCGCCAATTGGATTACGATGTGTTTTACTACATCCCAGAACGTGCCGGAGAAAGTCACGGCTTGAATACCGGTGGCATTCAAACCGTGATTCAAGAACAACACGCAGACCTTATTTTGACCTGTGACTGTGGGGTCTCCAATCTGGAAGAGGTCGCTTACGCCTATGAACTCGGGGCAAAAGTGATTGTGACCGATCATCACGAATTACTGCCGGAGTTACCCGCCTGCGAAGCCGTGGTCAACCCGCAACGCCTCCCGGAAACGCACCCGTTGCGCGTGTTGTGTGGGGTCGGTGTGGCGTACATGGTCGTCAAAGTACTGTATGAGATGGAAGGACGGCACACCAAAAGTGATCAGTGGCTCGATTTAGTCGCGCTCGGCACAATCGCCGATGTGGCAGTCCTGCAACACGATAACCGGTATCTGGTTCAAAAAGGATTACCGCAGTTGATGTACCAACCGCGTCCGGGTCTCGCGGCGATTTTTGAGGTGGGTGGCATAACCCCTTCCGAACTACTGGAAACCGAAATTGTTGGTTTTGGGTTGGGTCCCCGGTTGAACGCGGTGGGACGGCTTGACCATGCAAAGGATGCGGTGGAATTGCTCCTCGCGAAAGACGAAATGGTCACCCGTCGCATGGCAATGGACTTGGAGGTCTATAATGAACAGCGAAAACAATATTGTGACGAAGTCGAAGAAGATGCGGAAAGAATCCTGCGCTACCAACCTCAGTTGCTAGACGAGCCGGCATTGGTGCTTTCCGGAACCAACTGGCACCCGGGTGTGATCGGTATTGTCGCCAGCCGTCTGGTCGAACGCTATAATAAAGCGACCATTCTGATCAGTACCTCCCCAGAAGAAGGGGTAGGACGGGCATCCGCGCGGTCTGTTGAGGGGCTACACTTACAAAACGCTATTTTTAAGCATCAGGATTTGCTGTTGGGTGGCGGCGGCCATGCTATGGCGGCCGGCTTTGCCATCCAGACCGAACGGATTCCCGAATTTCGACGCGCCTTTCAACAAACCGTGATTGAGACCCAACAGGATGATGCCCTCAACGGAGCAATCGCTATTGAGGGATGGGTTACCCTCCCGGAAATTACCGCCGATTTTATCCGCGACTTGTATCGTTTGGCACCATTTGGCGCCGGCAACCCCAAGCCGGTGTTAGGCAGCCAAAATGTAAGACTCACAAACGTTCGGGCAATTGGGGCAAATCGCGATCACACCCGATTGGTGATCGTGGACTCGCAGGGGCAAAAAATCACCGGGTTATGGTGGCGTAAATCCAGTACGGATATTCCAGATTATCCGGTCGATGTGGCATTTACGGTCAATTTGAATGAATTTCGAGGCTCCAGTACCCCGCAGATTATTTTACGAGACGTTCGACCCTATTACGCGACTCCGGTCGTTGCCAACACCCCGCCTTTAGTGGCTAAAAACGACATTCAGGTGATCGATTATCGCCATGATCCCCATCGATTAGAACGCATACACCAACTCGCCACAGAACATGGTGACCGGTTGCAAATTTGGGCGGAGGGTACAAGCGCAAAAGCAATTGACAAGGCGGTCTCGCGGGCATATCTTAAGCCTTCGCCAAAATTAGTGATCGCTTCTGCCCCCGCCGCTCCAGACATTTTGAATCAGATTTTACATCGGGTTTCACCAGAGCAGATTTTCGTGATCACAACAGAGGAAGTTCAACAGACGCCGACGGATGTGATCAAAGCGGTCGCCGGCGCCGTCAAAACGGTATTAGCCCAATCCAGTGGCCAAACCACTTGGGCAGAGCTTGCCGGCGCCGTTGGACAGCGGGCGTTTACCGTCAAACACGCCTTAGATGTTCTTGTGGAAATGGGCAAATTAAGCTACACACAGGAAGGCAACCGGGTACGGATCAAACCCCAACCGGCAAATGTTGCCCCCAAAGCAGATCAAGAGGCACTAAAAGCATTGTTGCAAGAAACGGCAGCCTATCAGCGGTATTTTAACCGGGTAAATCTAACGGAATTGATTCAATAAACCCATTACAGACACCACACCAAAAGCGTTGTGAGCAGCAATACCAAAATAAACTTAGTTAATATAAGATTAACATAGTGAGGGACTTATGCCGAAAAAACGATACATTAAAGCGGAAGATTTATACGCCTTTGAACTCATATCCAATCCGCAAATCTCACCGGATGGGGCTCACGTGCTTTTTACCGCCCAGCGAATCCATAAAAAAACGGAAAAAAAATATACCGACCTCTGGATCGTACCCACTCACAAAGGCAAACCACGGCGCTTTACCTATGGAGATTGGTCGGATTACTCACCCAAATGGTCGCCGGATGGGCAAGAAATTGCGTTTATATCCAACCGAGGGGATGAGAAGCAACCCCAAATTTATGTGTTGCCCTTTTATGGGGGAGAAGCCCGCCCCATAACCCATCTGAAAGGTGAATTTGGCAGTTTTGAATGGTCACCGGATGGGAAAACCATTGCCTTTGAATTTCGGAAAAAAGATCAAGAGGCACTTGAACGGGAAAAAGATGATCAAAAAAAGAAGTTGGGCATTGTCGCACGGCATTATGACCGGGTCTTTTTTAAGTACGATGGCTACGGTTATTTACCCAAAGAACGTTGGCACATTTGGACGGTTGATGTTGCCAAAGGTAAAACCACCCAATTAACCGATCATGCGGTTTATGATGAAAATGAACCGGTGTGGTCTCCCGATGGAACCGCCATTGCCTATTTTTCCAACCGCTCGGAAAACCCAGACTTTAACCCGGAAATGATCGATCTGTTTGTGATGCCAGCAACCGGTGGAGAAGCCCGTAAAATTGAGACTTTTGAGGGCTTCAAATTCTTTCCTGCATTTTCGCCGGATGGCAAGTGGATCGCCTTTATGGGTACGGAAGGCAAAGGGCAATGGTGGAAGTCCAACCGGGTCTGGATTGTACCGGCAGATGGAAGCGACCGCCCCCAAAATGTAACCGCCAATTTTGATGTCAATGCTGGGAAGGCAATTACCGGTGATATGACCGGCAATTTAGGCAATATGCCACTCATCTGGTCAACGGATAGCCGTCACCTTTATTTTCAGGTCTCCCAGCACGGTATCGTGACGGTCAACCGGATTGATCGGGACGGAAACCATCTGGAAACCTTCATTGAAGCGGATGGGGTCATCGGTGGCGGCACGTTTGATCGCACCCATCAAAAGGTGGCTTACTTGTACGCTACATTATCCGATTTGGGGCATATTTTTGTGCGCGATCTCAAATCCGCTAAAACCAAAAAATTAACCGATTTCAATACCAAACTCCTCAATACGTTGCAACTGGGCAATGTTGAAGAAATCTGGTACAAAGGTGCGGCAGATAACGATTTACAAGGCTGGATCGTCTATCCCCCGGATTTTGATCCGGCAAAAACGTATCCCTCAATTTTGCAAATTCATGGGGGACCTTTTCTACAATACGCCAAGACCTTCCCGCATGAATTTCACCATCAGGCGGCAAATGGTTACATAGTTTACTATACCAATCCACGGGGTAGTCAAGGTTACGGGGAAGAACACGCGCGCGCGATCGACAATAATTGGGGCGGTCCGGATTACGACGATTTGATGGCATTTGCCGCAGTGATGGCGCAAAAACCATTTATCGATCCGGAACGGATGGGTGTCACCGGTGGGAGTTATGGCGGCTACATGACCAATTGGATTGTCGGACATACTCATCGCTTCAAAGCGGCAGTGACCCAACGATGTGTTCATAACTTGATCAGCATGTGGGGATCCAGTGACTTTAACTGGGCATTCCAGCAGGAATTTGGCGATGTCACCCCGTGGGAAGATATGGAAAATTTGTGGCGGCAATCTCCGGCAAAGTATATCGGCAACTGCAAAACGCCCACATTGGTTATCCACAGCGAAAAAGACCTGCGCTGTGCCCAAGAGCAAGGCGAACAAATGTACGTAGCACTCCAAAAATTAGGTGTGGATACCGAGCTGGTGCTCTTCCCCGATGAACCCCACGGACTCTCCCGCGTGGGTCGTACAGACCGGCGAGTTGCGCGCTTGAATCATATCTTACGCTGGTTTGATAAATACCTGAAAGATAATGCGTAATTGGATCTGAGTTGATTTCGAGTCGATGCCCCGTGCGATCCCCCAATGACAAGCAGGGGACGGATTTGAGCCAGCGGGGCATCATTTTAAAGTTTACGGACAACTGAGAAAGGCACACATGACATTTCCCTTAGATTTGAACAACGCCTTAACCCCACTGTTAATGGGGCTGGCACTGGTGTTAATTGCGTTTTCCATTTTTATCTATCGTTACACAAACCCGCCCATTTCCCGCCAACTGAAAGCAGGCTTAGCCTTTTTACGGGCGTTGGCGTTTGTTATTTTACTTTTCATGCTGATGGAACCCATTCTCTCGTTCACAGAGGAACGGGTGAAAGAACCGGTTATTGCGGTTCTCATGGATAATTCAGCCAGTATGACTTTGCGCGATGCGACGCCAGACAGCCTTTCGCGGTTAGAATGGGCACAGCAGTTTGCCCAAACGCTATCCTCACTCAATGATAAAGGGGAAGTGCGCTATTTCTCCTTTTCGAGTCAGGTGCGGGAGGTACCTTCGCCGGAGGTACTTCAGGGTGATGGGGGTGCCACCAATATGGGGCACTCGTTGCGCGAAGTCGCCGATCAACTCAAAGATCAAAATCTGGCGGCGGCAGTTTTCCTCACAGATGGCGCAAATAACAGCGGTACAGACCCCGTCCGAGCCGCACAAACGGTCGGGATACCGGTATTTACCGTTGGGATCGGCGATTCCAGCATCCCGAAAGATGTGGCAATTACCCGATTTTTGACAAACGAAGTTGCCTATGTCAACAACCGCATTCCGATAGAAGTCACCATCCAATCCAGTGGTTTTGCTTCCGGCGAAACCACCCTGATTTTACGAGAAGATAACCAAACCCTTGATACCGCTCCAGTCTCGTTGACCTCAGATTTACAGCACCAAAACGCAACACTCCACTTCACCCCCACTACAGAAGGGGTCCACAAATACACCTTAACCATTCCCGTCCAAAACGGTGAAAAGATTCGGGAAAACAATACCCGTATTTTTCTGGTGAATGTTCTTAAAAACAAGATTCAGGTACTCCTGACCAGCGGCTCACCCAGTTATGACTTCAGCTTTATGAGTAAATCGCTGAAAGCAGACCCCAATATTGATGTCACGACCATGGCGATGGTCAAACCGGGTGAATTTTACCAGCAATTACCGGATGGCACCCATCGTAAATCCGTCTCCTTTCCGGCAACAGAAAAAGCGTTGAATACCTACGATTTAATCATTTTGATGGATATGAATCTACGCTATATTCAGACGGGAACACAGCAGTTATTAGTCGATTTAGTGGAAAATAAAGGCAAAGCGGTTTGGTTTGTGGGGGGTAAACAGACGTTTGATCGCGGGGGCTTTCGCCGTTCGCCATTGGTGGATTTGATGCCGGTTCAACTGGGGCGCGGCACGATCAACCAACAGTTTCAAATTAAACGGACACCGGACGGGGAGCAAAGCGCCATCTTACAAGTCGATGACGATCCCCTGGTCAGTGATGACATGTGGAACGAGTTCCCCCCGCTCTTGGGTGCAAATTTACTAGGTGCGGTGAACCCCGGGGCAACCGTGCTGGCGGAGCATCCGCTGAAAAAAACACCGATTATCGCGACCGGACGAGCCGGACGGGGCAAAACGATGGTCTTTGGGGCATATTCATTCTGGCGCTGGCGTTTTTTTATGGAAGGAGTCGGTTACAGTTCCGACTATTTTGACCGATTTGTGGGAAATGCCGTACGCTGGTTGGTCACTCGTGAAGTCGATCAGCGAGTAAAAATTAACACAGACCAAAACGTCTATCGTAGTGGCGAAACCATCACCTTTACCGCCCAAATCTACGATGAAAATTACCAACCGGTGAATGAAGCAAAAGTGGAGGTAACAGTGACATCCAAAACCGGTACGGATTTTGTGCCGATTCATCTGACCTTGCTCCCCACACCGGAAGGTAACGGCATCTATACCGGCACGATTAGTGCGTTACCCGCGGATGATTACGAATTTTCCGGCTATGCGGAGTATCGCAACCGGCGAATGGGCGAGGATACCGGCGAATTTACCGTGAGTATCTACAGCTTTGAATACGAAAATACCCGCATGAATGCCGGACTACTGAAGCGTGTTGCTAGCTCACAAAACGGCAAATTCTATACACCGGATAATGCCGGTCAACTCCAAAACGACATCCATCTGGAAGCAGAAATTATTAGCCAACATCGCGAAGTAACGTTATGGAATAATGGCTGGTTTTTCGTGCTGTTTGTGGGACTATTGGCTGTAGAATGGGCGGCACGAAAACGCAAAGGGTTAGCTTGATAACAAAATGGAAGACACGGTAGCGAATAGTCGCCACACCATTCAGGGGTTCTCTCAACAGGGAGAGCCTCATTTTTTAGGTAGTTTCATGTTCAAATCGTTGCGTACAAAATTAGTGGTTGCCTTTGTGCTGACTATCATTTTGCCCTTGATACCCCTTACGTTTGTGGTGAAAAAGCTGATCGACCAGAGTATCGAATTGGGAGTCAATGAGCGAATGGAGCAAGCGTTTGAGAGCGCCGTTGATGTCGCGCAGGAAAATCTAACTATCCGGCAGAATACGGTCATTGCACAGGCACAAGTCATTTCCAATTTGTTCGATATTCGCCAGCCGTTTCTTGCCCGCAACTACTTGCAACTCCATATTTCGGTGGATATTTGGTCACGGCGGCTAAATGTCCAAGCGGTACAGATTTTTGATATTAATAATCTGGAAGACTCTCTAACGGAGTTGGTTAGTGGAGAAGTTGCCAGCAATCCGCATGTCAGCACGCATCTGAACGAGGTATTTCCGGCACAAGCGCGCGTGCAATTGATGCAATATTTGGAATATCGCAGCCAAAATGAGGATTATCTTCTGGAACTGCCCGCCGGATCAAACGTCGTCAAGGCGTGGTCTCCCATTCGGGATGGGCAAGGCAAAATTGCAGGTATCGTTGTGGTGACGCAAGTGAACGATCCGGTTTACCAAGCCGCTTCCGAAGATGTGATGGAAGCCATGCGCACCTACCAGAAATTGGGTGTGAATGTAACCCCGCTCAGTATGAACTACCTCCTCACCTTTGTCGTAGTTGCCAGCATAATGATCTTAATTTCGTTGGTGGCGAGTGTGGTCATCACCAACAGCATCATGCGTCCCATTCTGAATTTGGTAGCCGGAACCCGCGAACTGGCAGCCGGCAATCTGGATCACCGGGTGGAGACCACCAGTGACGATGAACTGCGACAGTTAGTGGATGCCTTTAATGCCATGGCAGAAAATCTGAAAGAAAATCGCAAACGCCTATTACAATCGGAACGGATTACCGCTTGGCAAGATGTGGCACGGAAACTCGCCCACGAGATTAAAAACCCGCTAACCCCCATCCAACTTTCCATCCAGCACTTACGAGATCAATTTTACAAAAATGATCCCGCCTATCCGCAAATTTTGGAAGAATGTACGGAAACCATCTCAGAAGAGGTGGATACCCTCCGGAAAATGGTCAATACGTTTTCCGAATTTGCCCAACTCCCCCGCTCCGACCCGCATCCTGAGGATCTAAATAAAGTGATTGAAAGCGTGGTTTCGCTCTATCGCGAGAACCACACCGATTTGGAAATCATCACCCAGTATGCCGAGTTACCCCCTCTGTTGATTGACGCCGAGCAGTTCAAACGTGTGACGCACAATCTGATCCGCAATGCCCTTGAGGCAATGAAGCACCGCGGTACTCTCACCATCCAAACGCGAATTCACCCGGAAACCGATCACGTGGAAATCCGCTTCATCGATACCGGTAGTGGCATCCCAGAACATGTACGCCCCCATCTATTTAAGCCATATTTTACCACCAAAACCAACGGTACGGGTTTAGGGCTTGCCATTGTCAGCCGCATCGTACAGGATCATTTTGGCGAGATTTCCATCGAGAATAACCCCAACGGAATTGGTGCCACCACCATCATCCGGCTACCGCTCCACATGTAGCCACGCCTTCACTCGCAAAACATCTTCCAAAGCCTGCTCCAACGGCACACGATATAAATAATCCATGATCTCCAGCATAAACACGCCAGCAAAATCAATCCGCTGAAGTTTGGAAATAACCGCTTGCCAACCAATAGTACCCTGCCCGGGAAACAGATGTTCATCGCGGTGACCGTAATTATCGTGGATATGAACGGTAAATAAACGGGATTGCATCTGGTCTAAAGCCTGATCCACACCACCATTAAGGTGGGCATGACCGGTATCCAAGCACAGACCCATACGGGGGGAATTCAACCGGTCAAGCAGGGAGACCAATGCCGCCACATCTGCCCCCACATAGCCGGTAGGCAAGTTTTCCACAGCGATTTTAACCGTGGAGTGCTGTAACAGAGCTTCAACGCGCCGTAAATTGCCAACAAGCGCCGGATACGCTAACGGATGGAGCAAAGCCGGCAACGGTCTGCCGGGGTGAACCACCACATACGGTATGTGTAACCGTTCCGCAATACCCAAATACTGCTGTAAAAGAGCCAACGTATGCCGGCGGTGAGATTCGCGAAAAGTAGCTAGGTTAAAATCCGGTTTATCATAACAGTGGATGCTAACCGCTTGAATCCCAAATTGATGAAGTAAGTCATAGATATGCCGCTCCAAGACATCACTCCACTGGTGAAAATAAATTTCCGTCCGGAAAATTTCGCAGGCGGCGAGTCGCTCTAATTGGTATTCCACCGGTACCGGCGGGTAACCTACGGCAATCATCACCCCAAGTTCCATGGTTGTCCCTTGTTCACCATTTGTTGAGAAACGCTCTACAAAAAGAAAACCTTGCGGAGGGCATTCGATGCGCCTCGCAAGGTTTTCTTCATTGTTATGTGGCGGTCGTGGCCGTCCGCTCTTAAAAGGCGTACTGCCCGATCCGGGTTCCGATCAACTGATTCGCCACAATTTAGCGTAACAATACCATCCGCTTGGTACGCTGAAAATCATTGGCATCAATGCGATACAGATAGACCCCACTACCCAGTTCATTACCATTATCATCTGTACCGTCCCAGAAGACTCGGTAATGACCGGCTTCTTGAGTTTCACTTACCAGATTTTTGACCAAGCGACCCGACATATCGTAAATCTTCAACGATACCTCGGAGGCAACCGGCAACTGGTAGTTAATAGCGGTCTTCGGATTAAACGGATTGGGGTAGTTCTGCGAAATCGCGTAATAGCTGGGAGACGCCACTTGGGTATCGACCATTTCGACGCTGACGATGTCGTAGGTTTCTTGTCCGCGCACAATCACGTTATCCACATAGACACCGGCGTACCGGTTATCAGCGTCTTCATTTTGGGAAGTCGAGCCAAACGCGACACGGAACGTCACATTCATTCCTTCATAAGCAGAGAGGTCAAAGTAAGCGGGGAACCAATCGCCATAAGTGCCAGTCCAACCGGGCTGATTCGGCAGAGCGGCAATAACGGTTTCATCGTATCCGCCTTCGGGCTGGATCGGGGTATAAGAAGGTTCAATAATAGTCCAGTTATCCCCTCCATCGGTTGAAATCTGAACGTTACAACCATCTTCTTGATGAACGGTATTAACCCAGACCATCATTTCCAGTTGGTACGGAGCATTGTTTTCCGCTAAGGTGTATTCTTCGGAAATCAGGTACAC
>RFFQ01000121.1 GCA_003697105.1 Gemmatimonadota bacterium
ATAGACATCTTCAAGTATACTTTTTGAACCGATGTTTGAGGCACAAAAGACTGCATAACAGTGCGCTGCACTCGGACGGCAATTTCGCACCGCTTCATTGCCACCGGTGAGTTTGGTCGTTATCAAAATGAGCTGTTGTCATGGTGAGATGACCTTGTTTTGACCGGATTTCCCCTGTTTTCAGGGTAGACGACCCCCTGAGGGCAAATCTCTGTTTTTTTTGAGAAGATGTCCGCGATGTCAGTCCTTTCGGCTTTCCTTTACGTTCATGTTCATTTCATCTATGATCTGATTCAGTCCCGAAGGCACGGGCAGCACCGGTATCATCCGTTAGGCGATACGTTTTTTTCAACCCTCTTCAGTCATCACCGACCGGTGCTTCCCGCAAGATTGCAAACAGAGACGAAAGTTACCCTGATGGCTTTTTTGCTCAATTTCAGCTCTTTTTTCGTTTTAATCGCTGATATTCTGAGTCTAACGCGTTTATTTTGCAGATGGTCTCCTGTCAGATGGAGGGTAAAATTGGGTTTACACCTCAAATCAAATCTGATGTTGGGAGTCTGTGGACGGAACGCTTCACTCGGTTCTCCCATTGAGACTCTCGCAGAAGGCAAAATCGTTTCTTCGTTTTGTCCGGCATGAGGATCCAGTGAGTCGTTTTCGGGTCGCATAAGTAAAATAGACATCGTTAGGCTGCTCAAAGACATGGTTAAAAAATGATACGAAAAACTATAACATTAGTAATTATCATAATGACAATGAGTGGATGTGTTGACACGCCAGTATTGGAAAAAGAAGAAGTGTATTCCAACAAAATCTCAGATGACAGAATGCTTCTGGTGTTATCTGCTCCATCCATAAATGATTCGTATTACGCGCCGATATTTCAAATTATAGTAGATTTTCAAATTAAATATGCCAACGCCATTTTAGGGAATGATAATGTTGTGATCATTGTTGACAGAGATACTAAGGCATATTATGAGAACGAACTGCCAGAAGATTTGTTGATAATTGATGAAATACATGACATTTGGGCAAGAGATTTTTCGACAGTAAACCCACTTGAACCAGTTCAATTTGTCTACACTTGGGCATCCATGACAAAGCAGGAAAGCGAGAGTGTTCAAAAAAGTTTCGATGACTTTGCCAATCGGTATCAAATACAAAGACAGTATGCGAATTTTTTACTGGACGGGGGAAACATTGTTGACAACTATGCCGGAAGGGTGATAACTACATCACGGTTTATGGAAGACAATCATCTCTCTTACGAAGAAGCAAAACAACTCCTACAAGAACGTATTGGGGCAACAGAAGTTGCCATTTTAGAACCTGATGAAGAAGTATTAGCACATGCGGATGGGATGGTAAGTTGGATTGATGAAAACACATTGTTGGTCAATGATTATTCTGATGATGAATTATTTCGTGCAATAGTTATGGATGAATTACAGTCTGCTTTCCCGGATGTAAAAATTATTGAAGTTCCCGTTGAGTATCAAAACAATCGCCCTGGAGAGTGGGAAGGGTTTGAATCCGCCTGCGGGGTAAATCTAAATTCAACGGTAACATTCAAGAACATCTATGTTCCCGTGTTCAACATGCAACATGATCAAGAAGTTATCAATATCATCAAGCGGAATTCAACAAAGACCGTAATTCCTGTGGATGCTTCAGGAGTATGTGCTATGGGTGGAAGCGTTAGATGTTTGACTTGGCAATTAACGGGAGAGAATGCTGAAAAATTGATACTGGCGGCTAGAAAAAAATGAGAGCAAGACCACAGCAATTCATATTGAACTTTGGTGCTATTCATACGGCTTAAAAAGTCACTTTTGGCGAAGGTATTGGAATTCACGTTATGATAGATTGGAATTTGCTGAAAGTTTCCAGATGGATGTTCATGTGGAAGCGTGAATCACCTACAAATTAACAGTTGTTAAGAACAGGAAAACCTTTTTTTCTTAGAGTCTTCATAAATGGAGGATGTGTTTTCATGAGCACCCAAATTGCGCCTAACTTAAAAGCCAAAGATTTTGCCTCGGACCAGACGGTGCGCTGGTGCCCCGGCTGCGGGGATTATGCGATTCTGTCCGCTATTCAGAAAACTCTCCCCAAAGTGGGTGTCCCGCGTGAAAACACGGTGATTGTTAGTGGTATTGGTTGTTCGTCGCGCTTGCCCTATTACATGAATACCTACGGCTTCCATACGATTCATGGGCGGGGGGCAACCATTGCCACCGGAATCAAACTTGCCAACCCGGAACTGATGGTCTGGCTGGTCACCGGAGATGGCGATTCCATCTCCATTGGAGGAAATCATCTGATTCACCTCCTGCGGCGCAATGTGAACATCAATGTCTTGCTATTTAATAATGAAATTTACGGCTTGACCAAAGGGCAATATTCGCCAACCTCAAAACAGGGTGTCGTGACCAAATCTACTCCTTTTGGTTCTTTGGATGAGCCGTTTCGTCCAACCAGTTTGGCGCTCAGTGCAGAAGCGGCATTTGTTGCCCGCACGATGGATAAAGATGTCAAACACATGAGCCAAATGATTGAACGGTGTGCCCAACACACCGGGACATCTTTTTTAGAAATCTTCCAAAATTGCGTGATCTTCAATGATGGCGTGTTTGAACCGTTGACCAACAAAGCGACCCGCCCGGATACCGTACTCTATCTTGAGCATGGTAAGCCCATGATTTTTGGGCAAAATCGTCAAAAAGGGATTCGATTGCTAGACGGTACTCCAGACGTTGTTGATCTTTCGACCGGTGAGCTGGGTCTGGACGATCTATGGATTCACGACGAGAAAGACCCCGACCCCGCTCGTGCTTTCATTCTCTCTCGTATGGGGCAACATCCTGATCTCCCCACGCCGGTGGGTGTTTTCCGCAATGTACCTCGCCCGACTTACGAGGAATTGCTAATCGACCAAATTGAAATGGTCAAAGCTCAAAAGGGAAAGGGTGATCTCAAATCGCTATTTTACAGCGGTGATGTGTGGGAAGTTGGAAATACCCCCATTAATAGATGAATAGGGGGGGTACCTGTTGCTCCCAATTGGGTGAAATCCTCATGCGGAACACACGCTTATTGCTTATTCTGCTTTTCATCAGTTTCTTACCTTCCGGTGCATTCTCCCAGTCCTTGACAGGTGTAAGTGGGTTACTCACCATTCCCACGGCTGAGATGCTCGATGACGGGCAAATGGCTGTCGGGCTTACCTTTCAGGACGAAAAATATCTGCGGGCGTTTCCCAGCCGTCCAGATAACCATTTGCTGGCATCGTATATCACCTTGAGCTATTTCTCGTTTTTAGAACTTGCCTTGCGCTTAAATCGTCCGGTTGACCCAGCGGCGGGTGTCGTAGGGAAGGTGGGGATTGGTGACCGGCTACCAATGATCCGGTTGCGACTGCCTCGCTTCCACCCTGCGTTACCGGCAATCGTTATTGGGCAACATGATTATTCGGTACTTTCTCCGGCGGAAGAAGCATCGCATTTTAGCGCGTCGTATGGGGTTTTATCGCAAGAAATAAAGCTCAGATGGAAGGGGATCGAACTAACGTCATTTCATCTGGGGTATGGGGTTGATCTGGTCACTGCCCATCATCATGAATTTGTGGGTTGGTTTGGCGGAACTCGCTTCAAAGCGACCCAATGGCTAATGCTCCTACTCGAATACGACGCCGAGTATTGGAACGGGGGATTCCGGCTCCATCTGCGGGATGCCGCGCATGTGACCATCGGTTGGAAACAATTTGATTCTCTATTAGCGGGATTCAACATCAACTTTTATTTATGAGGACCCTATGGCAACATCGGATCATCTCAGTTGGGACGAGTATTTTATGGGTATCGCCATCTTTACTTCTTTGCGCTCCAAAGACCCAAAAACCAAAGTGGGCGCGATCATCGTCAACGACCAAAATCACATTGTTGGTACCGGTTATAACGGCTTTGTCGCCGGAGCGGATGAGTCCAAATTTACTTGGAACAAAACGGGCGCTTGGTTGGAGACCAAATATCCTTATGTTGTCCATGCCGAAGCGAATGCGCTGCTCAATACAACGGTGAACGATCTGCAAAATTGCCGCGTTTATGTAACGCTGTTTCCTTGTAACGAGTGTGCCAAGCAAATTGCTCAGAAAAAATTAGCGGAAGTGATTTATTTACGGCGGAAAGATAAAATTGAAGAAATTTACACCGCTTCCGAGCGGATATTTGAGGCAACGGGCATCAAAACCCGGCAGTTGGTATTGCCTTCTTTGGAGACCATTCTCCACAAATTTACCGATTTTATCCCCTAGATTCCGTTTTGGCAACACCCCATCCTAATTTTTCCCGGAGCAAATCATAAAAGGAGCGGCGGGTGATGCGGACTAATTGGATGGTCTCCGGTGCGCGTTGGATGAGAATCTGGTCGCTGATATGCAAGGAAATCCCTGCCTGACCATCAATGGTCAACACGGCGTCGCCAATTACCCGTTCTAACTGAATCCGCAGGATCACATCATCGGGAACGATCATGGGGCGAATGGCAAACATGTGCGGGCAAATGGGGGTAATGACCAGTGCCTTCATCAGGGGGGTTAAAATGGGACCGCCAGCAGAGAGGGAATATGCCGTAGAACCGGTGGGGGTCGAGACAATCAAGCCATCCGCGGTATAGCTGCTCACATACTCTTTATTAATGTGGAGCACCATCCCGAGCACGCGTGCGGTGGTACCCCGATGGATCACGGCATCGTTCATTCCAAAATAGGTTTCGTGGTCTTTACCGTTGCGAATAATGGTTGCTTGTATGCCCATCCGGTGTTCAATTTGATAGTTCCCGTTATACAGTAATGGCAAAAGGTCATCCATTTTATCCACATTGGTATCGACCAAAAACCCCAATCGCCCCATATTGATTCCGGCAATGGGCACATGACATGGGCCCATCACCCGAGCGGTGGCTAACAGGGTCCCATCGCCACCCAAAACAAGTGCCATATCAATCTGCTTTCCTAATTCCTCAATTGGTAGCACTCCATCGGCAAACCCTGCCAAGCGGGCGCTACGGTCTTCCAAATAGACTTCGTGCCCGTCTGCCCGAATTTTTTGCAATAGTGGGATAGCGAACGGTTCAATATCGGAAAATTCAATGTTGATAATAACCCCAAAGCGCATTGGGTGCTCCTATTCTTCCGCCGCGATTTCATGGTTTGGCAGGAAATATAGCTTGATTTTTTTGATACGATGCCCGTCAATACGGAGGATTTCAAACCGGTAATTTTGATAATCGATGGTCTCATGCGGCTCTGGGACACGTCCTAATTGATCGAAAATGAACCCCCCGAGAGTGTCATAATCTTCATTAACCGGCAAATTTAACCCCAGTTCGTCATTCAGTTCGTCGATATCCATGATGGCATCGATTAAGTAGGTCTGTTCGTCGATTTTACGGAACAAGGGGGTTGTTTCCACATCATATTCATCAAAGATATCGCCGACAATTTCTTCGATAATGTCTTCCAAAGTAACCAACCCGGCGGTACCGCCGTATTCATCCACCACAATGGCAATGTGAATCTTCTCTTTCCGGAATTCTTGGAGCAATTCGCGGATATGCTTACTTTCCGGGACAAACCAAGCCTTGCGCATGATCTCGCGCAAATCCGTGATCGGTTCTTGGCGTTTCAACTGGGAGAGCAGGTCTTTCGCGTACAAAATCCCGATAATATTATCGATTGTCCCTTCATACAGCGGGATACGGGAATGTCCTTTATTGACTATCAACTCCATGATGTCCGCCGGATGCTCATCATCGGCATCAAAAACGACCATGTCGATTCGCGGGATCATGACTTCCCGCACCACGGTCTCTCCAAACTCCATCACCCCGCGGATCATTTCTCGTTCTTCTTCTTTAAACCCCTCATCTTTATCGGGGGTATCGGGTATTTGAGAGCGAATTTCTTCCACCAGCACATAGGGTGATAAATATTCATGACCAAAATAGGAGGAAAAGGCATGAAGAAATTGGTGTAACGGCAGGGTGACCGGAAAGCTCACCCAATATAATAGACGAAAAAGTGCCAGAAGATGTGTGTTTCTTGCCAAGTGATGAATATGGTGTACGGCATAGCTCCGGGGTACAATATCGCCAAATAGAATGAGCGCCACGAAAATCAGGATAAGTGTTAAAATGCCTATCCAGAAGTGATCCAAATTCGTGGTGATACGGCTTGCCACGATGAGTGCCCCTCCCCCAAAGAGCGTTGTCCAAAAATGGAGCACGACAAACAGTAAATCCCGATCGCGGAATAAGTCCGTAAGCTGTTGAAATTGGCGCTCATGGGTATCTCGCAGTTCATTTAGTTGAAGCCGGGACAGACCAAAAAACGCCACTTTTAAGATGGAAATAAACGCATGACCTGTAACAAACAAAATAAGCAAACCGATGTAAAAAACAGCAATGCTTTGTGAGGGAAGATCGTCCACGTTTGGGTTACCTCTTCATAAAGTTATTAACTCGATCCCGGCAGGTCGATGGTTAAATAGTAATCCTCTTTCTGCCGCATCATTTCGGCACCGGCGGTCGTTTCGTGATCATAGCCGAGCAGATGTAAAACGCCATGTATCGCCAGCCGGTGTATCTCGTTTTCAACACTCACCCCGTATTCCTGAGCTTGCACGACGGCGCGGTCGTAGGAAATATAAATATCACCGATCAACGGCTCTTCTGACCCCACTTCTGAAAGCGGAAATGAGATGACATCCGTTTCCCAATCATGGTTCAAATACTGCCGGTTCATCGCTCGCAGTTCTGGATCGGTTAAAAACGTAATGCTAATCTCGGTTTTTTGCTGAGGTAATTCATTTACCATCAGATGTTCTAGCCGTTGCCGGAGACTTTTCGGGTTGATCTGCTGGGGCGCCTGATTGATATAGATCGACATCCTTTGAAGCTTTCGTCTTTTTAAATTCAGGGTAATCAATTCGAGAATGGTACATGGCAATTAAAATGGGTAGAAAGGCTTTGCCGATTTTGGTTAAATCTTTAAATGTTAGATCGCATTCATCAAATTGACCTTGAATAAACTTGGTGTTGATAATCTTGTGAATTAAATCTTCTAGCCGGTTTGGAGTAGGGTCTTTCAGGACTCGCGCCGCGGATTCTACTGAATCCGCAATCATCACAATTGCGGTCTCTTTGGTCTGTGGTTTAGGTCCTGGATACCGGAAGTCATACTCACTGACCGTCTCATCATTTTCCAATGCTTTATTGTAGAAAAAGCTGACCAGACTTGTACCGTGATGTTCGGGAATAAAATCAATGATACACTGCGGAATACCTGCCCGCCGTGCCATTTCAATACCTTCTTTGACGTGATTGATGATAATCAGGGTACTCATGGACGGGCTTAGCGAGTCATGGGGATTATGGCCGCGCTGATTTTCTACAAAATACTCCGGTTTTGTGGTTTTACCAATGTCATGATAATAGCAGGCTACCCGGCAGAGCAACCCATTTGCCCCGATAGCTTCAGCGGCGGCTTCCGATAGATGGCTGACTACCAAACTATGGCTGTGTGTGCCGGGGGCTTCTAACGCTAATTTTCGTAACAACGGACGTTGAAAATCACCTAACTCCAGTAATGTGACGTCGGTTGTGATCTTAAAGATACTTTCAAAAACGGGTAGTAAACCAATCGCCAAAATGGTGGAAATCATCCCGTTGCCAATTCCCCACAACAGGTCTTGTAACATATCCTGCCATGCGACAAACCGGATCATATCCGTGGCAAAAATGGAGATAATATATGCACCTGAAATGAGGACAAACGATTGGTAGAATTGAAACCGGTGACGTACCCGGCGGACACTGTGAGATGCCGCTACTCCGGAAAACATTGCCATCACTACCATTGAAAAATTGATGCCGGGCAGTATCCCCAGCAATAATCCGGTAAAAATCGTGAAGAGCATTCCTAGTTCGGCGTCAAACAGGATGGTTACGAGCATGGCACTTACGGTTACCGGAATCAAAAACGGGATAAGGTTTGCTTGGGGTGAACTCAAAGAGGGTATAATGGTGCACGTAGCGACCAACAGCGCTAAAAGCACTAATTTAGAGGCATCCCGGTAGATGCGGGGACGGTATTGAGATAAATAGAAGCCAAAGAGCAACAACAGCAACGAATTAAACAACACGTGCCCGGTGCGTGTCACATAAATCTCCCAAAACTCACTTTGTTCCCGGGTCTGTTTGGCGGAGATGTAGGCTTTTAAGCGTTGGTAAGTTGCCGCATCGACACGTTCGTTTTTGCCGATGATCTTTTCATCGCGGAGGACGGTCTCTTTAATGGTGGGGACACTCTCAATCGCTTCTGCGATGCGCTGCTGGGTTTTCTGAGCGTTAAATGTCAGGTTTGGCAGAATGAACGAGGAGGTAATTTCATAAAACGCTACTGATATTGTATCTTTTTTGCTGTTGGCTAAGGAGCGCCCAATTTCGACAACATAATCAAGCGCCTCATTTTGGTCATAAAATTGGTTGATAGAGACCAGCGTTTCTGAATCTCCCCGTTGTAATGTGACTTGATTGGTGGGGAAGGGTTCCAGCACCCGTTTATCGGCGATAATACCGGCGGAGAACAACTCGTTCAGGGTTTCGCGTACTTGCTGTTGTAGGAAGGCATCTGTCGTCGAGTGGAGAAGCATATCAATGGTCACTTGCGACAAATTCATTTGCCTACCGCCCACGTCCCGCACTTTTTGATCATAATCGATCTCGCTTTGACGAATGGCTTTTACGTCATTAAAAAAGTGATCCATGGCGGTCAACTGGGTATGCGTAATGTCCTCATTGTAGCGTACTACCGGGATCACCCGTTTTTTAGCGGCTTCTTGATCTTTCGCAATTTCTTCGGGAGGTCGGGGTACTTGAAATTCAAATTCAGCAATAATCGTTTCGGGTGAGATCGCCCCTTCGGTAAGTGTTAATTCACTGTATTTTTGAAATTTGAATTGAAGTTGGACCGAACTCACCAGCACCAGTAACCCCACAAAAATGAGCAGCCGTACCAACACCCACCAAACTTGGGATGATTCTTTGGGGGTGAGGTTCTTAAACACCGGTTGCGGGCGAGATTTGGCTTTGGGTTTACGCTGGAAAAGACGCAAGGGAGGCTCCTGAGAAGCAAAAAATTAGGAGGTGAATGTTTCCGGTGAGTGAGTTTCCGGGGTTCGGGTGGCAGAGGTAGATTTTTCGTGAACTTCAAATGCCTGAATGATACTCTGAACAAGCCGATGCCGGACCACATCCGTCTGTTCCAAATAGACAAATTCCACACCGCTGACGGCTCGCAAAATCTGTTGAATCCCCACTAAACCGGATTTTTCTTTCGATTCCAGATCAATTTGTGTGATGTCACCCGTCACCACGGCTTTGGAATCAAATCCAAGCCGGGTTAAAAACATTTTCATTTGTGGGATTGTGGTGTTTTGGGCTTCATCAAGGATAATAAAGGCATTGTTTAAGGTGCGTCCTCGCATATAGGCGAGCGGCGCGACCTCAATAACGCGGCTACTCAGTAGCGTCCGTACTTTTTGAACTCCCATCATATCATATAACGCATCGTACACCGGACGCAGGTATGGATCGACTTTTTCTTGTAAGTCTCCGGGCAAGAAGCCCAGATTTTCACCCGCGGCAACGGCGGGGCGCACCAAGATAATCCGTTCGACTTGGCGGCTTTTCAATGCTGCTGCCGCCATTGCCACTGCTAAATACGTTTTGCCTGTTCCAGCAGGACCAATCCCGAAGACAATATCTTTTTTCTGAATGGCTTGAATATACTTGCGTTGGCCCGCGGTCTTGGGGCGGATCGGCTTATTGCCCCCAACCGCGTGATAGACCACATCGCCTTTTGTCGGATAGCGGCCGGCTGGGTGGTTTTTTTCTCCCCCGGCAGCACGGGACTTTGTAGTATTGGCGGCATTCAACAGATATAGCACATCTTGACGCCCGATGATATTCCCCCGGTTGGCAATGGAAATCAGTTGCAATAAAATATCGGCGATAGCTTCAACTTCGTCTTCATCTCCTTCTAAAAAAATAGTGCTCCCTCGGGCAAAAACACGGGTTTCAAAGCGATCTTCAATCAACCGGAGATTACAGTCATTCTGCCCAAAAAATAGCAGGGGTTCAATGTTCCCCAACTCAATTTTGTGTGATACGGTAGTTTTCAAATATGCACTCCTTACGAATGATGTCCAGTTTAGTAGTCCCCGTCCCAGTAGATGATCCGCCCGCAGTTGATACAATCCAGAATGCGGTCTTGTCCTTTGGAGACCGCAATAGTTTGGGGGGGTAAGGTCATATTACACCCGCTGCAAGCGCCCCGCTGGATTGGGACGACCACGTTATTATAGGCTTGACGTAACCGCTCGTATTTGCGAAACAGGCTTTTTTTCAAACGCAAACTGACCCGGTTTCGTTCATCGCGTTTGATGGCTAGATTTCCCTCTAGGTCATCTAATTGTGCCTGCAGTGTTTTTAATTGGCTCTCGAATGCCGCTTGTTCTTGCTCAAACACTGGGGTTTCCGCCTCAATTTCATCTTTCAAGGCGATCGTTTTATCTTTTAATTTCGCCAGTTCTTCATCCAGTTCTAACACCAAGAACTCTTTATCATTAATTTGCTGTTCCAGAACACGATATTCTTTATTATTTCGTGCCCGGCTCAGTTGTTTGTTGAACTTTTCCATAGCATTCTGAGCTTCGACAATTTCCCGCTCCAGACGTCGCTGTTCTTTTTCGTATTCGTCTAAGCGGTCTTGCTTTGCTTTGAACGCCTCCTGTTTTTCGCGCCACTGCGCTGTTAAGCGTTCAATTTCTTCCGGGAGATTGCCACCATCCGTGTACAGCGCATCAATCTCATTATCGATACCCTGTAATTCTTCCAAAATCCGTAGCTCCTCTATCACGGTTAGACCATCCTTTTGTTAGGGGGTGATGATGGAAAAAGAAAAAGTGTACCTACACGGGGCGTAGGTACACTTTATTCTCAGAACTAATATAAGTGAGGTGTGGTTTCAGTTTGGTTATGGATTTTAATCTCATACCAATGGGATATATCACCGGGTCAAAATAGGTGGTGGAGCTGAGGGGGATCGAACCCCTGACCTCTTGACTGCCAGTCAAGCGCTCTCCCGTCTGAGCTACAGCCCCACCGTTAGCCTCCACGGAAACATCACAACATAATAAACAAAGATGGTGGGCGAAACAGGATTCGAACCTGTGACCTCTTGCATGTGAGGCAAGCACTCTAACCGACTGAGCTATTCGCCCGAAAGGTAGTACCAAATATCGTTTCATTTGCCAATCTGGTGGGCCCACCAGGACTTGAACCTGGGACCAATGGATTATGAGTCCACTGCTCTAACCAACTGAGCTATAGGCCCGAAATATTAAACCTGTTTTCAGGTGAGTGGGAATATATCCCTTTCCCTTTGAATCGTCAAGCATTTTTTTAGTGAAAACCCACTATTTTACAGCCTATACTGCCCGTACGACGACTCGCGTACCTTCTACTTGAACGACTTGGACGCGTCGCCCCGGTTCGATAAAATCCCCTTCTGTAACCACATCCACCGGGGAATCCTCGATCAAAATCGTACCCGATGGGCGTAGCGATGTGGTGGTGACCCCGATTTTCCCCAGATATGTTTTCAGATTCGGTGGGGGCGCCTGAAAACCGGTTTCGTCACTTGTACTATCCGCCAAAATGAGCCGGCTGAACATGTGAGACTTGGGCAAAAAGCGCATCATCACGGCGCCCAAAATCACCGACGAAAATAACGAAACCGTGACCACCGTTCCGGCATTTACCAGACTGGGTATATACACATCAATTGGAACAGAGGGTTTGTATTTCACCATTGCCATAATGAAACTACCGATTAACGCTGTAATACCCAGCACTCCGGCAATCCCAAATCCGGGTAGGATGAAAATTTCCACTGCGATCAAAATCACACCCAGCGCGAACAGAATCAGGTCTTCAATACCGGCAAGCCCGACGATGTACTGGCCGCCAAAAAAGAGCATCAAACACACCGTACCAATAAACCCGGGCAACCCAAAACCGGGCGTACGAACTTCCGTATAAATTGCTAAAATTCCGGCAGTTAGGAGCAGACTCGCAATCACCCCGCTGGTCAAAAAGCGGGCGAGATTTTCTGCCCAATTGGGTTTGATGTAATGAATCGCCGCTCCTGTCAAGCCGTATAAATCTAAAACCTGTTCCACATCTTTCGCTTCATACTCCGCTAGACCCCATTGAATGGCTTTGGAGGTACTTAGCGTTAGCACCGATCCTTTTTCACTCACCACAATGGTGTCTCCTTCCGCGGTTACCCGAACAACTTTCACCTCTTTATCTACAAAAGCCGTGGCAATATCCGTCGGATGTCCATTTTCTTCAGCGGCGGCATAAAATTCTTCTCGGGCAAAGGAGACGACTTTTTGACCCGCTTCCACCATCTTCCCACCTTCCCCGGGATATACGGGAGTAGCTGCCCCAATAGTTCCTTTTGGTGCCATCACGATGTGTTTGCAGGAAAGCGCAATCAGCGCTCCCGCTGAAATGGCACGATGATTAATAAATGCAATTGTGGTTTCTATTTCAGATTCCATCAGGACATCACTCAGTTCGGTCATTACATCGACTCGCCCTCCAAACGTCTCAATTTCCACAATTAGTGCATCTGCCCCGTTGGTGTGGGCTTCTTTGAGTGCCCGCCGGGTATAGGGCACCAGACCGGGCTCAATCGTCCCTGTCACATACAACACGTAAACGTTTTTATCCGAAGTCACCGGCTCATCCGCCTGTGAGATATTCCCCATCCCCAAAATCAGTGCAATCAAGAGTAAACCGGTCTTTAAGTAGTTGATTTTATTCATGAAACCTCCTCTCAGTAAACGCAAAACCGGGATGCCAAATTATCCGATAGAATTCAATTTACCTGATTTGCCTGAATTGTCAAGTGGTTTCGGAAGAATCCAGCCCTGAAGAATCCTATTTGATCCGAAATCGCTTATATTAAGGGCAAAAGATCAAAATAGCGCGAAAATATTTTTTTCATACCTGTGTGAAACACTTGATATAGCAAACGTTTCATAGGTATTCTTCAGGGCTGGGGGTTGTTGAGATAAATCTTGACAGGATCGCGATGGTTGTGATAAGCTTTGCCTCACTTTGTTTGATCCCTAGCTGAATAAGGAAGATTTCCCTATTTATGAAATGGTTGCCACTTGTTGTCGTTGCCCTATTGACTCTATTTGTGTTTCGGGGGGAAGCCGGTACGTTGGGGCAGAAACTGGAAGTCCTCACCGCACTTTCCACACATGGATTCCAAAATGTAGATGCTGTATTTGAGGGCGATACAGTGATCGTCTTCTACGAAAATCGAGGCTACCGTACCGAAACGCAGGCAATGAACGTGGTGATAACGCTATTAGATTCCATTCTTTCCCCTACCATGGATGCAGTACTTGTTGTTCATCATCAAAGTTTGCCGGTTTTGGTGGCGGAGATTCCCCGCCCCTTACGTTTGGGAACGCAACCCGTTGGCGGAGTGAGCTTTTCCACGGGTGCTTTAACATCGTCTTTATCTGGGGCGGTACTTCGGAACCGAAGCCAATTTAAGTTCAGCTTAGTGCAGGGGTTCAGCTATCATGCGATTCTGGGAAATTTTGAAGATGCGTGGAAGCCCCAATTGAACTGGATTCCTGAGCTACAATTTTCCCCTTGGCATGGGGGATTAATTACGGGTGCAGTGTATGTGCGCCTCTGGAATGAGATGAAAGATGAAGGATACCGGGAGCACGCCAACAATTGGAAACTCGGTTGGCTGGTGTTCAACCAGTTGTGGCGGTTTCCAAACACGGTGTTTGTTTCTACAACAATTGGGCAGTTTGATGGGGATAGATACGGCGGTGAGTTACAAGCAAAGGGGTATTTCCACGCGGATCAATTGGCGCTTGAAGGACATCTGGGTTATGTCAGTTATTCCCAATGGGCAGACCGGCACTGGACGTATAATGATCTATCCGCAGGGGATGTTGTGGGGTCTCTTGCCGTGGAATACCGGTATCTGTTGTATGATTTGACATTACGCGTTCAATATGCCACCTATCTTTATGGAGATCGCGGTTGGGAATTTAGTATGAACCGGGAATTTGGTGATCTTCAGATCGGTTTTTTTGGTCTCAATACGGAAGCGGGTATTAATGCAGGCTTTCGGGTTTTAGTACCGTTGTTGCCCACGCGGTATATGAATCCGAATCACCTTTTCCAAGTTCGCCCGGCGGATGCGATACGCTATGAATACCGGGGACGAACCTTTGTTCGAGGCGCCCAAAGCTACCGAAATCCGGTAAATATCTCCGATTGGCTGATGTACTACCACCCCGGTCTCTGGAATTAAGTCGTGTATCTTGCTCGATCTTCGCCGGATCGTGTGGGTTGATGGGGTTTCTAATCTATCCCTGTTTCTTTACCTTATCGTATGTGAGGTATCGATCAAAATTAAATGTGGTTTTATTTAAAAATATTTTTATTTTTCAATTTTTATTCAAATTAATGCTTGACATTTCTTTTGGAATAAAGAATAATAGGTGCGTTGCATGGTACGCTGACTAGCCCAAATTTAAGAGAATAAATATTGCTATCTCTAGTTCACCCGTGAATTTCCCGAATATGAAGTATTCTGCTATTTCGTGATTCCATTACATTTTGCTAACCTCCCTGAATTTTAATACAGACCTTAAAATGTTTTGTTACATCGTTCACTTGCTTGTCTAAGATACCCCTTAAACCCGTAAGGATTAAGGATTATCGGGGTTGGGGCGGTGTTACTAAGGATGGGGTCGTCTCATGCTGTATGTTGTGGAAAGGGGAACGGAATTCAGCTTTACTAAGAAAGGAGGGAGTTCGAGGGGTTTATTGAGTCCGATTTGTTTAGCATACGTTGTGTTTCAAAGCATAGCGCCACGTAGATGCCGATAATAATGTATCGTTCATCGTTCATTTTTTCTAACTAACTCTCATGTTAGGAGGTTTTCAATGGTTAATCAATTCTTTTTTCGTTTACTTGCGGTGTTACTCATAGGCTTAATGATGCTGACCGGTTGTTCGGATTCTGACAAACTGGTAACGGATCCAGAGCCTTATATCCCACCGTCGGATACCCAGCCGGAGCCTCTGGTGGTAGAAGGTAAGGTGGTGGATGTCAACAACCAGCCGATGGCAGATGTGACCGTCGATCTGGTGGATGCAGATGGTCTGTTGCTGTTACAGGTGGCAACGGATTTACTCGGTAACTACTATTTTGAAGCCGATATGGTCGAAACGACAACTCTGACGGCGATTGCCCGTAAAGAAGGTTACATTAGTGCCTCCAGCCGGGTGAACATCGTGGGAAATATGGCACGTACCTCTGTAATGACCCTGCGAACTCGTCCTCAGGCGATTCGTCAAGAAATCTCACGTGAGGGTGGAGTCATTGAAGGCACCACAGAAGTGCTGGGTAAATCGCTTCAGGTGGAATTGGATGTGCCGGCAGATGCCTTGGATGCCACCCGTGAACTTTCTGTTACCCCAATGCGTTATGACGAATTGGAAGGAAACGTTTCTATTTTTGACTACTTAGCCGCCACAGAACTCGGTCCGGGCGATGTGGAATTTAACGTACCCGTAACGGTTACCTTTAGCTTGCGCACCGCCCAAGTGGTCGGGCATTTGATCCTTGTCCGAACATACAATGAGTCCACTGGTGAGTGGGAACAAGCGGTGGACGAAAACAACCACCCCCTCTTTGCCACCGTCATCGAAGACCCCCAATATGAAGGACAACAGATCAGCCAATTGGCTCGCATTCAACTGACCCGTTTTGCCGCCAACGGTAATTTGCGCCAGTCAGGAGATGTTAGTTATGTTTTATCTCCGGTGAGTGGTAACCCCGGGGGGGGTAGCTTAACCGCACAGCCGGATGCAAAAGAAACCCAATCCGTTATGTTTGTGGAGTTGGACCCTGATGAACGCTCCTATACCCTGAATTGGCAATCGGATTTGATTTTCCCAGACCCGAATGATGTGGGGGATTTTACGGCGGCGGAAATTGATCCGGTGATCCGGGCGGCATTAGGTACTGGCGGCATCCCATTCAATGCGCCCCGTAGTGACGTGATTAGTTACGCGCCGGGCGCTGCTCCAACCCAAGTTCCCAGTGGGGCACGGGAACCGGGGAATTGGAGCTACCATCCCTTTGCGGCAGTGGTGGTATCCCACGTTCCGGCTACGTTCAGTTATTATGAGATAGTGGGGGGCACCCTTAAAATGGCTATCGACCAACGGGTCTCTTATATTGACCAATCGGTGCGTTTTCCGGATTATATGATTACCGGCAATTCCGGTGGGTTCTTGCCCACGGCGTTGGCACCAGCCGTTGCGTGTAGTGGTGATGAAATCGGGTCCGTGAGCCACACGTTCCAAAACAGTGCCACTGATCCCATTGATCTTGATTTGGTAGCGAATTACGGCTTTGGTGCGGATCAAGTAGGTACTTCTGTAAATGTGTGGAGCAGCTTTCTATGGGGATATTGTTACGCACCGACCCACGATCAATAGGATTGGCTGTATGTTAAATCACACCGGTGGGGGTAAACTTACCCTCACCGAGCTTCATCTATATGTTATGTTGATATAAATCCGTTTATTTGATTCATCCTTCTACCAGGAGGTTTGTCTATGTTTATTCTTTCCAACAAACAACAGCGCCTGATGCTTACGCTTTTGATGGCAGTTGTGTTGGTCTCTGTTTTTGCTCTGTCTGCCCAAGCGGATTTGCGCACCGTGGGGACTTTTACACCCCAGCAAGTCGATTACCACACGGGTACCACGAGCAATACCCAATTTAATGAAGTGAGTACCATTCGTGCCCTCTCCAGTAGCAGTGTGGATGGGGGTGAACGCGGTTGGGCTCGGTTTGATGTTTCCGGTATTCCCGCCGGTTCTACGATTAATTCGGTTACACTCTTCTTGTATTGTACTCAAGCTGCCTTTTTTGAATCTTTTGATGTCCACTCACTGGAAACCGATCCGGTTGGATCAACCGCGGCGGCTGTTTTTGCCGATTGCGGCGATGGGGATACCTATTACAGCCAAAATGCCGGACTTTTATCGGTGCCTCAATGGTTTGAGATGCCGCTGGGGGCAGATGCTATTGCCGATCTGCAAGCCCGTGTGGATAATGCTGATGGCTGGTTTGGGGTTGGGGTGGATGCCCCCCAGAACGGGGATGGTTTTCTGTTCCTTTTCGAGGGTCAGGCGGACACCAACCCACCGTATATACAAGTGAATTATACGGAATCCACGGCGCCGGGCGTGGCTACCAATCCTTCCCCCGCCGATGGCGCCGATAATGTCGCCATTGACACCAATTTGAGCTGGAGCAACGGGGTGAATACAGTTGCCGTGGATGTGTATCTGCGTGCCAACGATAACCAATTTGAAGCCAGTGATAAAGTGGTCGATAACCAAAATGTGAGCAGTTACGATCCGCCTTCCGATCTGATGAATGGAACAACCTATTATTGGAAAGTAGTTTCTCGCAACAGCACCGGAGATGAAACCGAAGGGTTTGTCTGGAGTTTTCAAACCATTTGTGCCACGGTTACCAGTTTCAGCTACAATTTTGATGGAGTCGCTGCTCCGGCAATTCCCCCTTGTCTCACGGTGGAAAATGTGAATGCCGATGAGCAAGGTTGGGTGACTCAATCCGAAAACCCTCATAGCCAACCCAATGCGATG
>RFFQ01000122.1 GCA_003697105.1 Gemmatimonadota bacterium
CTCAAGCCGGAGGCATCATAAATTTGGCAGGTGATCTGAAAGGTCTCATCGTCAAAGGTGCTCGTCGGGGCAAAATTGGAGATCGTTGGCGGGGTAGAATCATCATCGCCGACATAGATAAGCAACGGGAGGGTCCAGATCGCTGACGCATCCCCCGCATGATCGGCATCGGCATCGCGGGCATAAATGCGGAAGATAAATTCCGTACCGGCGGGCAATGCGGGGAATTCGCTCTCCGATTGGTAGCGGTCACCACTCAGGAGCACCAACGGGGTTTCCGTAGCGTCTTCGGTCAGTTCGCCGTCGGTATCCCAGCGGACGAACTGTTCGGCAAGCCCGCTGGCATCGGTGATGGTAGCAGAGACGTAAAACGGGTTATTATCCTCAATGCCTTCCGGGAGAACATCCGTCACGACGGGCGCATCTGGGTCATCATCGTAAACAGTTACCGTCTGAATACCGGAAATCGTTTGCCGTTCGTCGCCCAGATGATCCATATCGTTATCGGTGGCATAAATCCGGTAACGGATGACCGTCCCGCCCGGTTGTGCGGGAAGTACTGTTTGGGCGCGATAGTGGTTGTTACCCTGATGAATCAAGGTGATTTGTTCGCCGTCATCGGGAGTCTCGTCGGTATCCCACACCAGATACGCTTCAGAAAGTCCGCTGGTATCTTCAATATCACACTCGATGGAGATGGTCTCGTTATCCAGTACCTCGACCGGGGTAAAATTGGAAATAACCGGGGCATCGGGGTCATCATCGATCACGACAAATGAGATTCGTTCACTGACACCTCCGGTACGGTCGGCGGGATTTTCCAGATCGAAATCGTTATCCCAGGCATAAATTTCATAGAGAATTTCCGTGCCGGCAGGCTGGCGGTTGATCTGTTCCACACTTTGGAAGCGAGACCCACTCAGGGGGTTCATCTGCTGGACTTCAAAATTATCATCATCAATATTTCCGTCGTTATCCCACTTGATCCAGACCCCTTGCCCGTTGGGTGGACCCGAATCATCATCAAATACACCGGACGAATCGATAATATCTGCCTCAAAATAAAAGTCTTCATCATCGTAGAGCGCTACCGGACTAAAATTGACAAACTCCGGCGGCAGAACATCATCATCGGCAACGACAATCTCAACGGTCTGGCTGATTGCCAAACTGCGATCCCGTAAAAATTCGTTATCCTGATCGTTATCCCAAGCGTAAATATTGTAGCTTAGTTCTGTCCCCACCGCTTGCTGGGGAATCGTGCTGACGGTAATCCAGGTATCCCCGTTGTAGGGTTCCATGTAGATGGAATCGGAGACCGCATCCGTTTGCCAGTACAAAATGACGAGATCAATCCCGGACTCATCCGTAATGTCGGCATACATGAAAGTGGATTGGTTGTCGGTCATTTCATCCGTAAGGTTGGTAATGATAGGCGGCGTGTTGTCATCATCCAAAATGGTGATGGTTTGCTGGGCACTTTCGCCCGGTTGGCGGTCGGCGGGGTAGCCGTTATCAAAATCGTTATCGGCGGCACGTACCACGTAGCGGAAAAAGGTACCCACCAACTGCGAGTCAATGGCTTCAGCAGTTTGGTAGCGGTTATTTCCAAGCGGAATCATCGCCACTTCCACGTTCTCTTCAAAGCCATTGGACCAGACCAGCGTGACGGAATCGTCATAAATCCCGGATGTATCCGTGATCGTACATTCAATGGTGATGGTTTCGGCATCGGTGACGGCGGTTGGGGTAAAATCGGCAAATGTTGGCGGAGTTTGGTCATCATCGATTACTTCCAGCGGTTGGATGGCACTAACCGCCAGCGCTTTGTCACCTTCATCTTCGTTATCAAAATCGTTATCTTTGGCGTAAATCTGGTAAACAAAATCCACATCAAAGTGGTAGCTCCCAATGAGGTCGGTGGTGCGGAAGGTATCGCCGCTATCGCGAACCATTGGGGTGCGGAATTTGGTCAGTTCCAACTCGCCGTCAATATCCCAATTGACATAGACACTGCTTTCATCAATCCCACTGGAGTCATCCACAATGGTTGCCGTGATCCAGAATGCCTCGTAATCCAGCACAGATTGTGGGGCAAAATCACGGATTTCGGGTGGGGTGGCGTCATCATCGATAATTTCAATGGTGATGGTCTGGCTGGCAGATTGGGCGCGGTCACCGGGATAGGAATTATCAAAATCATTATCATAGGCATAGACCCGGTAAACAAATGTCCCACTGGAGGGTTGCGGGGGCAAGGCGTCAATGGTGCGGTAGCGTCCTTGTGAACCGAGCACAAACGCCATCTGGGTTTCATTGGCATCTTCGGTCAGTTCGCCGTCATTATCCCACCAGATATAAATCCCCTGTCCGTCCGAACCCGTGTCATTATCAAACACGTTACTGGGGTCAGTGATGGTACATTCGATGTAAAATTCAGCGGTATCATAAATGAGTTCGGGGGCAAAATCGCGGTATGTCGGTCCTTCGGCGTCATCATCAACGATGGTCACGGTTTGCACCTCGCTAACCCCACTGAGCGCATCGCCTTCGTGGTCATCATCCACATCACTGGCATAGACCTGATAAACCAGATCGACCGCTACCGTTTGCGGATTGATCGACTCTGCCGCTACCCACCGCCCATCGATGAAATTCATCGTCACGGGACCATTGGCATTCACGATCAGATCGCCGTCATTATCCCAATAGAGGTAAACGGAGTTGCTGTCCAGCCCGGAATCATCGGAAATCTGGCAAGAGAGCGTAAAACCCTCATCATCAAAGGCTTCTACCGGCTGAAAATCAAATGCCAGCGGCGGGTCGGTGTCTTCATCTTCAAACGTGATCGACAACGTATCGGTGGTGGTGCTGAGTGCATCACCGGGACGATCGGTGTCGGCATCCGTAGTTGTAATGGAAAAGCGGAACGCAAAGCCGGCTTGACCGGGAATTTGGGGGGGAATTTGGCTGACGGTCTGGTATTCATCCCCGCCGATATGCTCCAATGCCACTTCTGTTTCGGGATCAATGCCGTTTGTCCAAAAGAGAGACGCCGACGCCACCCCAGAGGCATCCTGAATCGTACAGGAGATGCTGAAGGGGGTGTCTTCAAGGGTGGTCGCCGGCAAAATATTGGTAATCACAGGCGCCTCGGTGTCATCATCCGTAAAAGTGATCGTCTCAGCGGTGCTGACCGTCGTCATACCATCGTCCGGTTGATCACGGTCGGCATCCGTTGCCCGTACCCGGTAAATAAAGAGTGAATCAAACAGGTCGGCGGTGATAAAAGCCGCGCTGGATTGGTACGTACCATTACCATTTTCATCACCGCTGATCCGCAACATCGGCATCGTTTGATAATCGCTATCCAATTCTCCGTCAGTATCCCATTCCAGCAGTACGAGCGTGGTATCGATCCCGCTGGTGGGGTCGCTGACATCCGCCGTAATGACAAAAGTGGGGCTGCTGTCCGAGACATTCGTTGGCGATAAGTTGGAGATGAGGGGTGCATCCGAGTCATCGTCAGCGAAATTGACAGCAGCCACCAGACTGATTCCAAAGGTCGCGTCCTCCGGGCGATCATTATCGGCATCCCACGCCGTCCAGCGGAAAACAAAATTGGAGTCAAACACGTCTAGGGTATAAAATATTTCCGATTGGTACAATCCGGTGTACGTGGTGGTATCAGTGCCGGCATATGTGCCCGTGCCGACGTTGAAGTCCGTCTCAAGTTCGCCGTCGGTATCCCACAGAACCCGCACAGAATCGGGATTAATCCCGGATTCATCATTGATGTTGCCGGAAAGCACAAAACTGGGTACATCATCGGTGATCATTGATGGGGCAAGACCGGCAAAGGTGGGTTCACTTTCATCATCGTCACTGAACTGGATGGTGACCGTGGCGCTCGTTGCGCGGAGTTCATCCCCCGGATGGTCGGCATCCTGATCATTGGCAGTGACGCGGTAGAGAAAATCCATGCCGTAAACCTCAGCGGTGGTGAAAACGCTATCACTCACATAGTGATTGTCACTTACTAACGACATGTTTACGGATTGAAACCCATTGTCCAGATCACCGTCCACATCCCATTCCAACACGACCGACGCCGGATCAACCCCGCTGGTGGAATCCAAGACCGTTGCGGTAATTTCAAATGTCGTTTGATTATCGATCAGGGCGGTTGGCGCTAAATCGCCAATTACGGGGACATCTTGATCATCATCGGTGATCGTAATGGTGAAGAGTTCGCTGGCAGATTGCATCCGGTCATTGGGGTTGTTCCGGTCAAAATCGTTATCGTGGGCAAAAATTTGGCCGGTAATTAGGACTCCGGCAGGCATTGGCGGCAGCGCAACATCAACGCGATAGGCTTGCAAACTGTCTGACCAACTCAGTTGCACTTCGGTAGCATCGGTGACCAGTTCACCATCGGTATCCCACAACAGATATATCCCTTGCCCCTCTGAGCCGGTGCTATCATCATATACACCGGAGAGCGAATCGGCAATTTGCGCCGAGATCCCGATCGATTCGGAATCCAGCACCGTGGACGGTTGTATCCCGGAAATATTGGGACCGACGCCATCATCATCCGCTGTGGCATAGACGGTATCGGTCGGTGTACTGGGGATGCTACTTCCAAAATCAATCGCGATGACGGAATAGCCGTAAGTTCCCAGTTGCAATACGGTTTCATCGGTGTAGGTCAATGCGGCGGGGAAGATGGTAATTGCCGGAATACCATCCGTCCGGCGCACTTGAAAAAAGACATCATCCATCAGTTCGGCGGGGTAATCCCACGCCAAGCTAATTGCAGAATCATTAACCGCCGTCACGCGCAACTGCGTCGGCGGTGCCGTCTGTGCCCCTGCGGTACCCCCGGCAACGGGCAACAGCCCTAATAACAACCCCAAACAGACCCATAATTTGCGGTTCATTATCGCACCCCTCTGGATAAATGAACGTTATATCATATTGATTTTACTACCATTTAATCAAATGACTTGAAGTGATTTGTTAAGTAAACTCGATCATACTCGATTTAGACCCCTTTGTCAACAAAAATTTTGGGAAGGCAAAAACAAACCCCTGATACCATCAGGCATCAGGGGTAACCCGACCTGCCGCACCCCCGATGTGCTGAATAGACATTTTTATAGCGAGATTCAAGGCGGTCAAGAGTAGGTGGGTCTGTTTTACCGGTGTAAGGGGTCGCCATTACAATGGCTAAAAACAGGGATGCGGAAAGGCAGGTAACGGTTTAGGGAAAAACATGCCGCGTGGGGCATTAGCGTGAGGAGTTTTCGTATTGTTTTTCGCGAGAACGGCGATCTAGGGCGGCTTGGCGGATGTGTTCAGCGGTCTTCCAATCTTGCTGTTCTTGAGGCGTGGTGACCCGAAGTGGGGGAACCGGTTGGGGTTTACCTTTCGTATCAATAGCGACCATGGTGACAAAGGAGGTGCAACAGTGGGTTCGTTCGCCGTTGTTGGGATTTTCACTCCAAACGATCACTTTGATCATCATGGAGGAGCGCCCCACGTAAATGGTCTTTGCGCAGATGTGGACGAGGAAGTTGGCTTTGATGGGGGTATGAAAATCAATGGCTTCTACCGATGCCGTCACGACGTGTTCATGACAGTAACGGATGGCACACATGGCGGCAGCTTTATCGATCATCTCCATTAGTTTGCCTCCAAACAAAGCGTTATAGCGATTGGTATAAGCCGGTAGTACCAAGTCATTCATTTCGACGGTGATGGGAGGCTGCGGGGGTCGGTTTGGCATTACATTCCTTTACAATTTACGGATAATGGAAATGGTCATATCATCTTTTTGGGGTGTGGTACCGCAAAATTGGCTGAGGGTTTCAAACACCTCATTGATAATTTCAGAGGCGGGCAGGTGATAATGTTTTTTGAGCAAGCGCTCGAAGCGTTCAAAGCCGAACAAATCGGTTTTGGCATTCATGGCATTAACAATGCCGCTGTTATAGAGGATCAACGTTTCGCCCGCTTGAAATTGATGTTCATGGCAGTGAAAAGTCAAATCCGATTGGACACCCATCGGCAGCGAAGTGGCGGCGAGCTGGTCAATTTGTACAGAGCCATTCACACCCCGCACGGTATAGGGGAAGGGATGCCCGGCACTGGCATAGTGCATCACTCCCGTTGCGGTATTGAGCATGGCATAAAACAGGGTGACAAATGTTTTTTCCGTCCAGGCGGTGCATAAAATCCGGTTGATGGTTTGGAGGACGATTTCCGGCGGGGATTGCTGGGGTATTTGGGCATAAATACCGCTTTTTACCATCGCCATCAACAAGGCGGCAGGCAACCCTTTACCGCTCACATCCGCGATAACGGCGTTCAACTCCCGGTCGTTGCGGGGGATAAAATCGAAGTAATCGCCCCCAATTTCTTCCGCGGCGATACTGGCGCCGTAAATATCCCAACCCTCAATTTCGGGGAAGGCGGGGGGGAGCAAGGAGACTTGCACCATTCGCCCTCGATCCATTTCCTCCGTCAGCAACAGAGAGGTGGTCTGGAGTTCAACGGTTCGGAGTTCCAACTCCATGGTTTGTTCAAGGATACGACTTTCCAGATCGGCATTCAGTTTTTCGAGTTGTTTACGGGATTGAAGCAAGTTCTGCCGCATCCGGTCCAGGTGAAGGGCAAGTTGCCCGAATTCATCCTGCCGGTTAATCGTGATCGGCTGTTTGAGGTCACCGGCGGAAATCGACTGAATATCACTGACGATATGTTTCAGGGGCTGAATGACCATGTTTGCCATCATGATGGCAGCCGCTATCGTGATAAGTGAGGCAAAAAATGCCACACCGATAATGCCCCGGACGAGTGGGGCGGTTAAATCTCCATATATCCAAATGAGGCTAAATATCACCACGATGGTAAATAGGGTGACGCAGAGCGAGAGCAGAATAAACCGGCTGCGGATACTCATAATGTGTCCGATCTCAACTGAAGGAGAGATTGTAATTTCAGACTTTGGGGAGCCATGGCTTTGATCTCTTCGCAAGCTTTAGACCATTCATTAATGTGATGTAAATGATAGTGCGCCAGACCCAACATGTAGAAGACATCTACCCGCAATTGGCGATGCTCTGCCGGGATACGGTGGAGGGCGTTGTTGAGGTGGGAAACAGCCGCCGGATAACGTCCTTCCTGAAGTGCGATGAACGCCTGACCCAATGCCACATAACACAACTGGTGGTCTGCCAGATGCGGTTTAAGGGCTTCTAGCTGAGCGCTCCCCTCCGGTAGCGGTTGGTTTTGCTGCCATGCCAATCGTAATCGGCCCAATAATACCAGTAGAGCATAATTTGGGCGGGACATCGGGAATTCAAGGGCATCGGCTCGATCTAAACAGGATTGAGCTAAATCAAATTGCCCGGTGTGCGTGTAGGCATACGCTAAGGTTATCAAGGCGACAAAACGCAAATCAACCGGCGTTAATAGCGCCGCCGCCTGTTCGCCATACGAAATGGCACGGTCGTATTGCTCGCATTGGGTATATAAATAGGCGCGAGCATACGTGGTTGTTGCCGCAAATTCTGGGGTAGATTCCAAACGGCTCAATGCCGCCAGTTCCGCTTCACCGCGTGACAAATCGATTAACATCCCATACGCCATCACCCGTTGGTTGTGCAGTTGATATGCCATTTGAGAGGATTGCGGCGTCTGTTTTGCCGCCAGATCGCATGCTTGCAGAATTTTCAGTGGCTGTTGTAACGTGAGATAAACACTGGCTTGGATCAAATAGGTTTGCGTGTGGTCTATGTTCGGACTGATGTTTAAGGCGGTTTCGCACCACTTCAATGCGTCATGGGGTCGTTCTAGAAACATGTGTAAATGGGCGGCTTGTATGGCGGCATTGGCTCTGAAGGCATCGTTTAAGCCCCAGCGGCTGGCTTTTTCAAACTGGGTCAACGCCGATTCGTACTGCTTGAGGTGAACTCGCCACAAGCCGGAAACATAATACCGCACCATAAAGCTGACCCAGCCAAAAAAGACGATCAATCCATAAGCGATAAGTTGCCCATTGCTCCAATGAAACCAGATGGGGATAGCAATCACTACCGCCAAACCCAGCGTGTAAAGTAAAATTTCCTTGAGGATGTGGAGGAAGGATGTGTTTTCTTCCGGCATAGGGCTTCTCAACAACCGCCACGGGCGTGATATGTGGAGCGGGAATGATGACGGCGTCGTTCTCGTTCTTTTGAGAGCAATTCGTGCTGAAAATGGGTGCCGCTTTCCGCTAAAGCCTGCATGGAGAGTACCCGGATTTTGGCGCCGATAAGTTCCAGTTCCTTACCGATACCGTGGGCGGTCTCTTCTGTCAAATCGGTTGCCAACAGGGAAGGTGTCCGAAGGAGCAATTTTGCTTGTGTTTCGTCGCATTCACGCACAATCTGAATGCCTTCGAGTACCTCGTCTTCGTAGCCGGGGGTCACGTCTTCTAAAATCAAGGCAAATCGATTGGGATCGGGTCGGAACAAGGGTTTTGAGGTGCGCCGGGGATGACGGCGCGGGGAAATTGGCGGTATCGGGGGTACTGGGGGGATGGCACCTGTGGGTGGCTTCGGGGGAACTTCCGGTGGTGTGTCATCCACATCAAGGTGGAATTTTACCTGCTGAAAAGGAGGTTCCAAAGTGGGAGATTCTCGCCCTTCTAATCGTTCACGGACGGTGTATTTATAGATCAGGGCGACGATGGCAGGAATCCAGACCTGCCCAAACCACGGAATTACCATCCCCAAAATCCAGAAGACTTTGGGGGGTAACTCCTTTTTGGAGCGCTTCGTGACATCAATTAATTGCTGTAACCAAACAAAGAACAGCCAAATGCCAATCACAAAAGTGATAAATTGCATGTTTTATTCCGCTGGAGATAGGTGGGGGCACATCGCGACGTACCGAGTAGCTTCAAAATGTAACCGGATTTACAACGGTTGTCAACCCCAAGTAAAAAACGTCTTGAATATTTTTTGAGATGTTGTAGTTTAAACACCGATTTTCTCTCCCATAACCATAGTACACGACAAAACTTGAAAAAAAGTCAACTTTCTTCTACTTTCTCTGAAAACTCTGGAAAACTCATGTTTTAAAATTGATAAAAGCGTTCATTTTCTCAAAGGCATGGTCGTCGATGTTATTTTGGATGCGGAATCGTTGCACGGCGTTGGTGATGAGCAACTTTTGCCGCCCCATGAGAAAG
>RFFQ01000123.1 GCA_003697105.1 Gemmatimonadota bacterium
GACAAGCAAGCTAGCACAAACAGCAAGTTGTTGAATAAAAAGGCACTTTCCCGCGAGACCACCGAGTCAAGTTCATGTTCACTGCGTAAGTAGGGCAACCGGATGATGATCAGATAGGTCAAAGCAATGACCGCAATACCGATAAACGTGAGAAAATACCAGCCAATGGAGGATGCCGCGAACGAATGTACCGATGAAACCACACCACTTCGGGTCAGGAATGTACCCAGAATAGAGAGTAGATAGGTGGCAACAATTAAAACAATGTTCCAAACTTTGAGCATTCCTTTCCGTTCTTGTATCATTACGGAATGCAGGAACGCCGTTCCGGTCAGCCACGGCATCAAGGAGGCATTTTCCACCGGATCCCATGCCCAATAACCGCCCCAACCCAACTCCACATACGCCCACTTGCCGCCGAGCATGATCCCGCAGGAGAGGAAAAACCATGAGGTGAGGGTCCAGCGGCGGGTGGCTTTGATCCAATCAATCCCTAATTGGCGGGTCATTAAGGCGGCAAACGCAAACGCAAACGGAACGACAAAACCGATCAACCCAAAGTAGAGTACCGGCGGGTGAATCACCATTGCCGGATGTTGCAACAACGGATTTAATCCCCGCCCATCCATTGGCATAAAGGAGGCATACGTCCCATCAGGCAGGTGTTGCATCCATTCCCCAAACGGATTGGCAACAAAAATATTGAGTACCAAAAAGAAATGAGTTGTACCCAACAGCACCATAATAATCCAGGGTTGCATCACTTGAAATTTTTTCCGGGTCAGAATAACTGCCGCACTGGCGTAGGTCAAGAGTACCCAGCTCCAAAACAACAGCGAGCCATCATGCCCTGCCCATAAACCGGTGATCTTGTAAAAAAGGGGCAAATCAATATTGCTCACGCTGTACACATATTGGACGTTAAATTGGTTGTTTATAATCAAGGCGATTAGTACCGCGCAAGCAATGGAAACAAGCGCATAAGTTGCTAGCACCGACCGGCGGGCACTCTCGATTAACCCCGGGCGATACTTCCATCCCCCTAAAATTGAGGTGACCAGTCCGTAGGAGCAAACAATAAATGCCATTAGTAATGTCAGATTTCCAAAATTGACCATCATGTTATGCGCCGCCCTCCATACCTTCGCCTTCATATTTGGAGGCGCATTTGGCTTGAATGTGATCGGCTTCAAACGTACCATTGGTCAACAGTTTGCCTTCCACCACCGCTTGAGAACCGTCCTTAAACGTATCCGGGATCGGAGCCGTACCAATATACCGTACGGGCATCGTAGCGCCATTTAATTCAATCGTAAATGTGATCGGGCGGGTGTCCGTCTGGATCGACCCTTCCACGACATCCCCCCGAACTTTGAGACGCTTGTTGAACGCATCATTACCCATCGCATAAACTTCATCGACATGAAGATAATATGCTTTGCTTTCTTGAAAGCCGGTTGCGGCTAATGCTACGAGTGTAACCGTGATGATAAGGCTACCAATCAAAAATTTGGTTTTGGCTTTCTTCATTGCAACCTCCTAAATTGAGGGTTGAAGTGTCAAACACGCAATAATCGAGTTTTGTGTATTCTATCAAGGTAGAATAATGTGGAAAAGTAGTTCTGTCAACGGTTTTCTATCCCTTTCATTACCTGAATGCCTCTTCTAAATTTTCCACTTGACTTTCAGGCACGCCCGTTATAAATAGGAAACTGTAAAAACAATTTTAGTTTCCATCTGCTAAGATCGATTCATGAATGAACACACTCGGATACACATTATTAATACGGCGCGCCGCCATTTTTTCAATGCCAGTTACCGTAAAGTGACAATCGATGAAATTGCTCACAGTTTGGGCATGAGCAAAAAAACACTTTATACCTATTTCTCCAGCAAAGAAGAACTCCTGCGAGAAACAATGCGATATACCCGCCAAGAAATCGCCCAAGACCTGGAATCGATTTTAGCCCAAGACCATTTGCCGTTTATGAAACGCTTCCAGAAAATCCTATTTGTCATTTTGAACTTGACACAGTCTGTACGGAAGGAATTTTTGGTTGATTTACAACGCACTCACCCCGACATTTGGCAGGAGATGGAAGCCTTTCGTAAAAACCAAATCTACACCAAATTAGGGGGATTGATCCGTGAGGGGATAGCGGCTGGGAATCTCCGCAATGACATTGATCCCCAGTTTATCATCTTGATGTTCTATACCTTAGCCCAAAACATCATTTGCCCGGAAACACTGTCCCAGATACCGTTTTCAGCTTCGGATGCGTTTCGCTCCATTGTAAAAACCATCTTTGAAGGTATTTTGACCGAAGAGGTGCGCCATGAATACCCGTTTATTCTACCGGAATCTGCCGGTTGGGAGGAAGACCCATCACATGCGTAACAGCATACTAATTCTTGCTATTTGGATTGGGGGGTGTTCGTCCCCGGACTCCACCCAAACTATTGAAGCCTCAGGAACAATTGAAACTACGGAAGTCCGGGTCTCTACCCAAATTTCAGGACAGATTGACCGGCTCTTGGTTGATGAAGGTGATACCGTAGGCGTGGGGGATACTCTGGCAATTATCGATCAGACCCAGCTAAAATTACAACAACAACAACTCCAAGCGGATATTGATCTGGCGGAAGCGCAGTTACGGATGCTCTTAAACGGTGCGCGTGTAGAAGATATTCAACAGGCGCAGGAGCAACTGAAGCAAGCGGAAGCCCATCTTAAATTAATGCAGGAGAATCTGCGCCGGATCACGGAACTGTTCGAGTCCGGTAGTGTGTCCCAACAACAAAAAGATGATGCGGAAACCCGATTTCAGGTTGCCCAAGCCCAACGGGATGCCGCCCAGCAAACCGTTAAAAAATTACAGCGATTTGCTCGCCCAGAAGAAATAGAAGCGGCACAAGCCCAACTTGCCAAAGCAAAAGCCGGCAAAGCACTGATTGACCATCGTATCTCAGAGGCGTTTATTACGGCGCCGCTTGCCGGGGTGGTGACCCATCGTCCGGTAGAAATGGGTGAAGTGGCGACACCAGGGCTTCCCCTATTCACCATTTCGGAACTCGACCCGGTGGAGGTTGTGGTGTTTGTTACCGGGAAAGAAGTGGGGCGGGTCCGGTTGGGCCAGCAGGCTGTAGTGCATATTGATAGCTATCCGCACCGGGCGTTTGAGGGGCAAGTGACCTTTATCGCCTCCCAAGCGGAGTTTACACCAAAGACTATCCAAACTGCAGCAGAGCGGGTGAAACTGGTGTATGAAGTCCGGCTGCGGGTCGCTAATCCAGAAGGCATTTTGAAGCCCGGAATGCCGGCGGATGTAGTTCTTCACGCCTTATAATAAAATTTACATAATTTTACTATGTCGTCAATGCCCGCACATGGCGTGCTTGAGTAAGCTAACTGTAATAATAAATAAGGGGCAAACCGAAAATGGTATTCGGCTGAAGACTTCTGCGGAGATTTCAGTAATCTAAGGATTTTACGACCAACACGTTATCGCCGGAATTACTTGTAAACTACGGACGCTCCAATCCGCAATTTTGCCCACCTCGTGCCGTACCCCTTTGGTCTTTTGAAATGAATACATTTGCCATTCAAACCCAGAATCTAACGAAGCATTTTGGCGATATTCCTGCCGTTAACGGGATTGATCTGCACGTTAAACCGGGTGAAATGTTCGGGATTGTCGGTCCGGATGGTGCCGGAAAGACGACAACCCTCCGGATGCTGTGCGGGGTGATCCCGCCAACATCCGGATCCGCACATGTTTTGGGGCTGGATGTTGTGCATGATAAACAAAAGCTAAAACATAACATCGGCTATTTATCCCAGCGGTTTAGTCTGTATGGAGACCTCACAATTGATGAAAACATCGAATTTTTTGCCGAAATCCACCAAGTGAAAGACTACAAAAAGCGCCGGCAAGAACTGCTGGATCTTACACGGTTAACCCCATTCCGCAAGCGTTTTGCCGACCGGCTTTCTGGCGGGATGAAGCAAAAATTAGCGTTAGCGTGTACCTTAATCCACATCCCGCAGGTCATTTTTTTGGATGAACCGACAACGGGCGTTGATCCAGTGTCTCGCCGTGATTTTTGGAAGATTTTGGCGAGTTTACTCAAAACTGGTATCACCATTGTGATGTCCACACCCTATCTGGATGAAGCGGAACGCTGCAACCGTGTTGCCATGATGAGTCATGGTGCCATCTTGATCACCCAGACACCGTCGATGATTAAAAAAGAGATGAAAGGCGATTTGATTGAGATTATGTGTGATGATGTGCGCCGGGCATTCAACCTGTTGAAGATGAATGATGCTGTTATCGAAACACAGGCGTTTGGTGACCGGGTGCATGTGGTGGTTATGGATGCCAGCCGGGATGTCCCGCCGGTTCTGGCTCAACTGGAAAGCGCCCAGGTGCGTATCATTCAGGTTCGCCCCATTTCGCCATCGTTGGAAAATGTTTTTATCTCTTTGCTCCAAGCCACCGCGCACCAAAAGGAACAGGCGAATGATGACCCGTGCAATTGAAGTCCGTAATTTAACCAAAAAATTTGGATCGTTCACCTCCGTGGATCAGATCAGTTTTGACGTCCGTACCGGTGAAATTTTTGGCTTTTTGGGCTCGAATGGGGCAGGGAAATCCACTACGATTCGTATGTTATGCGGTTTGCTCCAGCCGACTGCCGGTGCCGCTGTTGTTGCCGGGGTGGATGTGGTAAAATATCCCGAACGGGTGAAATCCAAAATCGGTTATATGTCGCAGCGATTTTCACTTTACGAAGACCTCACCGTGCGGGAGAATATCCAGTTTTGGGGAGGGGTGTACGGCTTATCCCGGCAGGAAATAAAAGCGAGGTTGGCGCCGGTACTGGAATTCGCCAATCTTGCCGGGCAGGAAGACCGCCTCACCCGCGATCTTTCCGGTGGGTGGAAACAGCGGCTTGCCCTCGGCTGTGCGATTCTGCACCAGCCCCAAATTGTCTTTTTGGATGAACCCACGGGCGGCGTGGACCCCCTCTCCCGCCGCCATTTTTGGGAACGGATTAACCAGCTCTCAGATGCCGGTACAACGGTCTTTGTAACCACGCATTTTTTGGATGAAGCCGAATATTGTCACAACATCCAACTGATTCATGCCGGTAAAATTATCGCCGGAGGTAGCCCCCAAACCCTGAAAACGGAGTTCATCCAGAACACGATGTTAGAGGTAGAATGCGAGCCGCTGATTGATGCCCTACAACTGTTGGAATCTCAAACGTGGATTCTAGAGACCTCCCTTTTTGGTACGTACCTGCATCTGACCGTAGAAGATGCGGATCTCGCTACCACCAAAATAAAAAAACTACTTTCGGAAAATGCCATTAAACTACATCGCATGGAACCCATTTTACCCTCGCTAGAGGATGTTTTTATTCATGTAGTCAGTTAGCTTCTAAGTTTGGAGTTTCAAGTTTCAAGTTTCAAGTTCATAGTTTAATGTTCAAAGAGTAACAATACCTTCGCCAAAAGTGACCTTTTAGGCTGTATGAATAGCGCCAATTCCGGCGAGATGGTTTTTGATTTGTTGAATTAAAATTGGGTGAGCCAA
>RFFQ01000124.1 GCA_003697105.1 Gemmatimonadota bacterium
AGGCGGCGAAAGGCATCATTAACATAAAAAATGGTGCCATCCAGATGAGCTAATCCGATGGGAGTGATTGCCGATTCAATGGCAAAATTTCGTATCCAGAGGGCTTCTTCGGTCTGTTTTCGGGCGGTAATGTCATAATTAATGCCGACCAAGCGCACCGGTTCGCCTGCGTCATTTTGGAGTACTTGCGCATATGCCCGGATGTAACGAATATCCCCGTTGGGATGAACGATCCGGAATTCGGTATCTAACCGGCGAGTGGTGTCAATGGCATCTTGAACCTCTTGTTCCACGCGGTCTAAATCTTGGGGATGTACACTGTTTTGCCATGCCTCATGCGTTTTGGAATAGGTGGTGGGTTCAATACCATATAATTGGAACATGCGATCATCCCAAATCAACTCATTGGTGAGAAGATTGAAATCCCAAATGCCGATATTTGCGGATTCAACTGCCAGCGATAGCCGTGTTGTTAGCCCTTTTAGCTGTTGGGTGGCAGTGTGCTGCAGGGTTATATCCTGCCCTAAACTGGTGACGCCGGTAATCCGCAGGGATTCATCGTAAACGGCGGTGTTATTCCAATATATCATCCGGCGTTCACCGGATTTCGTCAGAATCTCATTTGTATAGTGACGTGGGAAATCTCCACTTTCTAACATTTTTTGAAACACATTTGTTTCCAAACCGGTACGGATTTCCGACGGAATTACCAGATCAAACCAATTTTGCCCAATGACCTCTTCGCGTGACCAACCGGTAAGGTTCAAAAAATAATCATTGGTGTAGGTGATGTTGCCGGTCCGATCTAACGTGACCACAATCATGTGGACGGTATCCAAGATAGATTGCAAGCGGCGTTGGGATTGTTGCAGCGCGAGTTCCGCTTTTTTTTGGCTATCGATTTCACGCGAGAATGCCATGACCCACTCGTTGCCATCAATGACAATGAATTTGAGTTCCACCTCAACCCAGAACAAGGTGCCATCTCGATGCTTTGCCAGCCATTCAAACCGTTGGACACCTTTTAATTTTGCTTGTTCTATGTGATGCAATGCTTCGGCTTGGGAGTAGGGTGGGTAACCGGCACTCAGTTCGCCGACCGTGTGCGCTTGTAATGCTTCCAGAGAATCATAACCAAATAGTTCAAGCGTCTTTTGGTTTGCGTCCAAAATTGTGCCATTTTGGGCATCATGGATAAAGATGGCAACGGTTGCGTTCTCAAAAATATCACGGTAGCGCTGTTCGGAGACCTTTCTGCCCTCAATTTCATGTTCCAGTTGTGTCGCCACCTCCTGTAAATACTGTGCTTGCTGATCAACCTGTGCTTCCAAATGACTCTTTTCACCGGCTAGCATTTCGGCTTGCAACCGGTTTTCCAGTATCAGGGCAACCATCCGGCATCCGTTACGCAGCAGTGCCATATCCGGTTCAGAGAGTGTTTCGCTCGTTCCAGAGGGTTGGATACCACCAAACGTATGATGAGCGGTCGCCAGTGGTATAATGGTCTCGGAGTGGTTGACTTCTGGGACGAATTCAAAGGTCACTCCATCCCAAAATGAATTGATGGCGTCTAAGAAGGTCGATTTGATTTGATCCCGATTTTTAAGGTGGGACAGCGTTGAAATTAGCAACACCAGATCATGTTCGAGGTGGTTGGGGGACATCTATTCACTCCGCTGCTGTTGGAGGGGGTAAAAACTGTGACGCGTAGCGGCAAGCCATTCGTCGGGGTGTAGGTAAAACGGGTTTTCCATGATGACGCCACTACTGATGGTGAAGGGATGGGTGCGTAAAACATTCATGATCACATCACCGGAAAATTTGGTGATATTGTAGAGGCTAACTCAGGGGTTTCCACGAATAAAGTAGTTCAAACGGGATTCATATGCCATCGAATGGTCCACACCGGAGATGGGGTTTAGTGCCCAGATCACTCTACGGAGCAATAAAGTTGCAAATTTTCATCACGATGGTGTAAAAAGCCAAAGCTAATTTTGTCTTGTTCGGCTTCCGTTTCGTAAAATCTGCAGAAGTGGACGCTCCAAAACCCAGTTCCAGTCGTTCTGGGTCTGATGTCTTGAGGTACATGATATGTCACTTTCGTGAACATCCATTGGCATAAACGTGATTTTACCATTGCATACTATTTGAACCTTCTAATATTGTCAATAAAAACTTAGTCTTGTACATAATCTTTGACCGCCAGTCTTCACAGCGGTTATGTTCCCTCGGATTGCCGTTTATGCTTACTCATCTAGAGTGGCAGGGATTGGGACAATCAACAAGTGACTTTTTCCCGTGTTGGGTTTTTTAATGGTAAGATATTTGCTGAATATTGTTTTATTCCTTGACGATTCCGCATTATCGCGTAAATTTTAATGACGATAACGCAAAATGGTGTTGCGGTGTTGTCCATTTTTTGCCACAAATTTGTACAGACTGCAAATTTCCCAACAGAGCTTACTCACCTCACTCGTAAAACTCACGAAATTTATCTGGAGGATGCTGTGAATTTGTTTAATGTGAATTTGTTTAAATGGTTATGGATGTTAATAGTTCTGTTCCCTGCGCTCGGTATTGCCCAACCGGCGATCTTGAGTTTTGATCCGGAGACTACCGCTGCTGAAGTAGGGCAGATCGATACGGTTTC
>RFFQ01000125.1 GCA_003697105.1 Gemmatimonadota bacterium
GGACGATATTTGGGGTCTTTAAATCCTTCGTACAGCACTTCCATAATTGCCAAACAGACATCCAAACCGATGAAATCTGCCAAGGTCAATGGTCCCATGGGGTGATTCATACCGAGCTTCATCACGGTGTCAATATCTTCTTTAGAGCCTACACCTTCGTACAGCGCAAAAATGGCTTCGTTAATCATCGGCATAAGGATGCGATTTGCAATAAATCCCGGATAATCATTGGACATTGCCGGCGTTTTGCCCAGTTTTTTTGCCAGCTCATCAATGGTTTGGTAGGTCTCATCCGAAGTGGCATAACCTCGAATAATTTCAACCAATTTCATCACGGGTACCGGATTCATAAAGTGCATCCCGATGACTTTATCTGGGCGAGTGGTATGTGCCGCCAACATGGTAATCGAGATGGATGACGTATTTGTCGCTAAAATCACATCATCACGGGTCAATTCAGACATTTGCGCAAAGATTTTTTGCTTTAGATCGATGTTTTCGGTAGCGGCTTCAATCACCAGATCAACATCTTTGATGGCGTTCATATCCGTGGTAGTGGTGATGCGTGCCAACGCTGCCTTTTTATCATCTTCCGTGATTTTTTCCTTTTTAATTTGCCGGTCCATATTTTTGCTGATGGTTGCCAGCGCTTTTTCTAACGCCACCGGATTCACATCAACACACGTTACATCATATCCGGTTTGAGCAAATACGTGAACAATCCCGTTGCCCATCGTTCCGGCACCGATAACGGCTACATGTTGAATAGACATAAGTTCCTCCTAAATTTGAGAATAACATAATATGGGTGTTGGTGATAATTATGATCCATCGATTCATATAGGCTCAAGTTTTGACTTCATTATACCAATCAATTTCTTGATGCACCGGATATTTGCGGGCATTTTTCTCAATTTTCTGATGCAAAGCCGTGGCAATATCAATGTCAAGCTGATTTGCCATAGAGAGGCAGTACGCCAGCACATCTGCCAGTTCTTCACGGATGCGTGCCATTTGCTCTGCATCGGCTTTGACCTCTGCCGGCGTTTCAATGTGGTGCCATTGGAACAACTCCATCAATTCGGCGGCTTCAATGCTAATTGACATCGCCAGATTTTTGGGCTGGTGGTACTGGTTCCAATCTCGTTCAGCGACGAATTGCGCGATCCAGTTTTTAATATCCGCCAAAGTGGTGTGCTTGTCCATAAACCATTGTTCAAAGAAAAACCCTGTTTTTAGAAACATGGCATTTCGGGTTAAAGTTAATATCGTTCGACGACCATTGCGGTTGCCCCACCACCACCAAGGCAAAGGCTGGCAACGCCACGTTTTTTGCCGTATTTGTTCATCGCATGGATCAAGGTGACTAAAATCCGCGCTCCACTGGCGCCAATCGGGTGACCGAGTGCGACGGCACCGCCATGTACGTTCACTTTGGACGCATCCAGACCCAGTTTTTGGTTGTTGGCTAATGCGACCACCGCAAAAGCTTCGTTAATTTCGTACAAATCGATGTCATCCGTCGTTAAGTTCCCTTTTTCCAATGCCTTACGGATCGCCTTTTCCGGAGCTGTGGTAAACCAAACCGGCGCTTGGGCGGCAGAGGCATGCGAGACAATCCTCACCAGCGGTGTGATTCCCAATTCGGCGGCTTTTTCCGCCGACATAACGACCACCGCCGCCGCCCCATCATTAACACTGGGAGCATTTGCCGCGGTTACAGTACCCTCTTTTTTAAATGCCGGACGCAGTTTCGGAATTTTCTCAAAATTGGTGTTGAACGGGTCTTCATCCTTGCTAACTACAACGGGGTCACCTTTGCGTTGGGGAACTTCCACCGGCACGATTTCGGCATCAAACCAACCTTCATTGATGGCGTGTTGGGCACGCTTGTAACTCTCGATAGCGTATTCATCTTGATCTTCCCGCGAGAAGCCACATTCACTAGCACAAACTTCCCCGGCGTTGCCCATGTGAAAATCATTGTAAACATCCCACAAGCCATCATGAATCATCAGATCATAAATTTGATCGTTGCCCATCCGGTAACCGGTGCGCGCTTTTTTCAGAAAATACGGTGCATTGCTCATGCTTTCCATCCCGCCAGCAACAATCACATCCGCATCACCGAGCGCAATAGCTTGGGCGGCGAGCATTACGGCTTTCAAACCAGAACCGCATACCTTATTCACCGTGGTACATTCCACTTTTTCCGGTAATCCGGCAAAAAGTGCCGCCTGACGGGCAGGAGCTTGGCCTACACCCCCTTGTAACACATTGCCCATAATGACCTCGTCCACGATATCTGCCGCGATACCGGCTCGTTCGACCGCCGCTTTTACCGCCACAGCACCCAATTGTGTCGCGGAAAGCGATGATAACGCGCCGTTAAAGGCGCCGATCGGCGTTCGTACGGCACTAACAATTACAACCTTACGTCCATTTGCCATTATTCAAAATCCTCCTGCTTCCAATATGAATAAAAAATAGAATCAGATCTCACGTTCTATTCTTAATCGATTTGACACGGCGTGTCAATCCCAATATTGAAAACATCCGGAAAAACTGAGAATATTCCTCTGCTCCCCCACGTGCAGAGCAACCCAGAAACCATACAAACCGCTGTAATCTTATGATAATATTGATGTTTTAGAAAATGTAATGGGGTGGCTGCGCATCTTACCTCTAAAATGAACGAAACCCGAAAGATGTATTTTTCTTTCGGGTTCCTTGTTTTGTCGCCGTATTTTTCGTCTATTTGAGCAAAATCATGGATGCGGTTGCACGAAAACCAGTGTCGGTTTGCAGGCGATAGAAATAAATACCAGAACTGACCGCTTGACCGTGGTCATTCGTGCCGTTCCATTCCACCTGATGATAACCCGCATTGCGGCGACCTGTAACCAACGAGCAAATCCGTTTGCCAGCGAGGTCATACACAGCTAAATCAACGGTACTTTCCAGCGGTAAGTCAAAGCGGATTGTCGTTTGGGGGTTAAACGGATTGGGGTACGCCGCATGAAGGACGAAATGTTGCGGTACATTCACGGCTGGGGTATATTTTACCGGTATTTCGTTAATTTGTCCGAAGCGGATGTCTCGTTTGGCGTCATTTTGGAACTGTATCAAACCTTTGGATGTCAGGGGGGTTACCCCGTAAGCTCCCACAAACCACTGATCTTCATCCAGTTGATTGACAACCATTTGCCAATCCGCCGGAACGCCACTTGCCAGTTGGGCGTGAGGATCAACATTTGTTTCTAGCACAAATTGAAAGGCAACAATATCATCTGTAAAATCAACAAGTTGCAACTGGTTTCCGGTCACCCACACCCCGACTTCCTTCATCCTTCCGATGCCTTCATTCTTCATCCTTCCGATGCCTTCATCCTTCATCCTTCCGATGCCTTCATCCTTCATCCTTCCGCCTTCATCCCTCATCCTTCCGCCTTCATCCTTCATCCTTCCGCCTTCATCCTTCATCCTTCCGCCTTCATCC